>WVZO01000676.1 GCA_011772425.1 Candidatus Aminicenantota bacterium | reverse complement strand
AGGTGGAAAATTTGTTTAAGTCATCAGGCACATATGTCTATATTTTAGAGACAAAAGCGGATCAGTATGGATTTAGGTATGAGATAACCATTGATATTCAATTGGACGTTCCGGCTGCCGAAGTTTCTACTGCTCCTTCTGTTCCTGAGGTCCAATCTTCCCCAAAACCTGATTCCCCTGATCCTAAAAAATCGACTGAACCTGGTGAAAGGGCGGCAGCGATTCAATATGATCTTTCGATGTATGTGGGAGGCCGTTTTATTGCCAGGACCAGGAAAGAGGAATATGGAAGTGTATTTGAGAGCAGCATGAAAGGTATACAAGAAGCCATTGAATCCGAACCGGGGCATCCAGGGGATACTGTGAATCCGACGGCTCTTTCAATTCCCATTCTTCCGCTGATAAAAGCGATTTTAAAGAAAAAAAGATCTTCTGCGCGTCCACAGCCGCGGGCGATACGTGTGGTATTTTTGCGGGAAGATAAAAGCGGAGCATCAAAAGAGGTCAATGCAGTTATCAGACTTCAATCCAGGGTTATAGAGAACATTTCCCGGCAAGAATTCTAATTTTAGCCACGAAGGCATTTACAATGCGGTAAAAAGCACGAAGGGACACGAAGATGAAGAAAATCACAAATTCCAAATCCCAAATTCCAAACAAATTCCAAATTACAATGACCAAAATTACAAAAATAAATAAGAATCGAATTACAGCGATTATAATGGGGTACAACATCAATAGGCAAAGTACAATGCCTGACCGTGTATGAAAAGCTTTTGCGGGGGTCCAGGGGGCAGTTTTCTCGAAAAGAGCCCCCTGGTTGCCGAAGGCATAGGAGTTCAGGATGGGCAGTCTAAACGTTCTTTGAGTTCACAGATATTTCTGCCCATCCTGTAGATACAAGTAGGGGTTAGTAGATCCGCACGGAGGGCAGTAGTTTTTTTAGAGTGCCCGTGCGGTAGGAGAGTTCGTGTGGTGGAAGCGCTTTATGATTTGATTTTCGCTAAATAGGTTTCAAATTCAAGGAACTATGAATTTAGGCTCCCCAATTTCCCGGGAAGCCAATTGACATATTTACATATTTGTTTTAAAATATTTAATAATTTTATTTTAAATAAAGGTGGTATATGAAAATAACTAAAATAATATTGAAGGGCTATAACCAGTTCAAGGATGTAGAAATTGATCTTACCTATCCGAAGGGGCATGAGAAAGAAGGGAAACCATTGGATAAGATTTGCATTATCGGCCAGAGTGGAAGCGGAAAAACCAGTTTACTTCGGCTAATTAAATGGTTTGTTTCTTTTGCGAGAGATATCGGAAAGAATATCGATTTACCCCTGCCACCTGAAAATGCGGTTAAAATGGATTTTCAGCTCTCTGATTTTCATTATCGAATATCCAACATTGCAAAAGGTAATTACCTCAAATACCACTTGAGTAATGAGATAAATAAAGAAACGTTTTTTAAAGCGCTGGAAAAATATTATGAGGAAACAAAACCGCTCCTGTTCAACTTTCCGACGGAATTATTAACAAGAAAAAAAGCACCTGAAGTGGAAGAAGTTGATCCCCTTGAAGAACTGGAGAAAATAAGAAAAAAGGAGTTTTATCTCACTAATTTGGAGCCGCAGTCTAAAATTGATTTTGCCTATGAAGATTTAAAAGAGACCTGGGATTACATATTAAAGGATATCATCTTATACCGGTCGCATGAAGCTTTTTATGACTATACAATGGGTAAAGCAGTGCTTGAGAAGGGAGAAAAAAGCGATAAATATAAGAAATTGGCGGCTGAATCCAAAAAATGGTTAGATCAAAGATCCAATCCATTAGAAATTATGGCAAAAAAATGTCTTGATCCCCTCCTGTTTAAACTGGGCTTGAAGGTCAAAATGGAGATCGACAGACCGGAATCCATTATCAATTTGAGTTTTATTGAACTGAAGACGCTGGCCGGTCAGTATGTGCCCAGGGATTTTTGGAGCACAGGGACCTGGCATTTGATACAGACCGTGATTCCACTTTATCAACTGAAACCCCAAAACGCAATCATTTTGATCGATGAACCGGAACGTTCGCTTCATCCCGATGTTCAAAAAGACATCATTGAAACCTATGTCAAACTGGCGCCGGAGTGCCAGTTTTTCTTTGTCACTCATTCACCCATCATTGTTTCTGCCTTTGAACCCTGGGAGATTGTTGAATTGAAATTCGACGATGAACACAAATACGTTTTCCGGGAATTATATTATGAAGGGGAAAACCGAGTGGACAACTACAAATACTTTCCCGAATATTTACGTTGGGACTCAATTCTAATGCGTATTTTCAGACTTGACGAGGAAGGCGGCAAAAAACGCTTAAGTGCACTTGAAGAGGTGTCAGAATTAGACATCCGCATAAGTAAATTGAAAGAAAAAGGTAAATTAAAATCTCCCGAAGGAAAAAAATTAGTAGATAGATACCTGGAATTGAACGAAAAACTAGATTGGTGTGTTGGTAAAGATGAATGAAGACAAATGAGACGTACTGATAAATTCGAAATACTACCAAAACATTACAAAGAATGGCAGGATAAGATTACTCAACAACCTTCCCCAAAAGGTTCATTTCCCGGGAAAGGCGCTCAGATTCTTTTACGTACTTCATCGACTTTTTCGGCTGTTCCAACCCGGAATAGACCTTCCCCATATATCCCCATACACCGGCCATCTTTTTTTTATTTTTCGATTTTTTGTAGATAATCTCTGCTTTCTCCAGGAAAGACACGGCTTTCTCGAATTGAGTTAACTCATAATAAAGCTTTCCCAACTCAAAATAAAGGTCTGCTTTATGATCTTCCCTGATGGTTGTCTTCAAAGCATTTAACAGGAAATCGATTTTTTTTAATTTGTCCTGGCTTCCATGATTCACGGTCTTTTCGATCTCCTTCTCCGAAAAGTCAGCGGAATAATTGCAAAACCGGTAGAAATCAGGAGCTTTCATCATCATGCGATCTTCAAGTTCCGGCGGACAAATAATAATTATTTTTAAATTTAGGACTAAGATATGCTCCCGCCTTATATTAAAAGCATTGAGCAGTCGTTTGATATCCTCTTCCATAATGGTGGGATTTTTGTAAAAAATCTCAAAAGGAAACCCTGAAATGATATAAAGTTTTTTAGGAGACTGGTCTTCTACAACAGCAATATAATCGATGGGATCATAGTCACCGGTGTCAAATGTTAATTCTTTAAAGGAAAATTCCCCGGCCAATTCCTCTTTCAATTTAGAGACAAGAATTCTTTCCGTTCCAGGTTTGCGGCAAGTTAAAAAGACCAGCATTCCCTTCCCTTTTATCAGCCGAATTAGGTTAAAGAGCAGGGCGAATTGATATTCATCCCGGTTACGAGCCATCTTCTTTCTTTTCTCCTCTTTCTTCCGCGAAGATCTTTCTTCGTTCTTTTAATCTATCTTCCAGTTTCTACTCCTCTGTCTATAATAAAACACATCGGATAAAAAGTATAACACATATTGCTTCTTTATACATGGTCTTACTGTTACTTTCTTCTCCTTTCTATTTTTTATTTTCAAAAGGGGTCGGCGACCCCACCCACTTGCACGGCATGATCATTTTCCCACGTTAAAGACGTTTTCTCAAATCTTTGTTTTTTTTTGCAAACTTTTCTAGGGTATTAGTAAAATACAGGCGGATGCCGTGATGATAACTTTTACCTTGGGGATAATATGTTGCTTCGGCGGGATCAAAGTAAAGAATGTTTTGACGAACCATATCTCTTAATAATTCTTCCTCTTCCGAATTGATCTCTTCCTTGGATAATTCATCTCTATCCACAAATCGACGAAGTAATTTTTCGATTTTCTTTTGCTCCGGCTTAACCACATAATCGACAATTAAGCTGCGCATCTTTTTTTTATACAAGCGGGTAACCTCGTCAAGAGGGGTGTGAAACAACTCGGAAAGAATATCCTGGATTTCCCACATGCTGCCGCCCACTGTCTGCCATATCTTTTCCGCATCCTCTTCGCTGAGAGTGTAATCTTTTATTTTAGAATACTTCTCCAGGTTGAGCAGCCATTCCATCACGTCTTGTTTTGGCAGGTAATCGATCCTGTAAAACTTCGAGCATTTTTTAAGCCTGGAGTCGATAAATACGCGATCAATAAAATAGCCGTCTGAAGAGGAAATAATTATATGGGCCAGGTGGCTTTCTTTGGTCATGGCCACAAAAAAATTGAACAACTCGATAATCAACTGCCGGTCCCTGCCGTTATTCAGATATATATTATCCAATGCCTGGAGCTCATCGATGATTAATACCGGCTTTATACCTTTTTTATTTAAACGGATAAACTCCTTTTCCATTATGAAAAAAGGATCCAATTCGCCCTGCTTTATTCCTTTTAACACTTCAACGGAAAGCTTAAAAAACTTAAAATCATACTCCCGTTTTTCTTTCACGTCTTCTTTAGAGCGGGAGTAATCCACTCCAAAAAACATTTCCAGGAAATCTTTATAGTTCCCTATCAACACTTTTCTCAGGTTCAAAAATTTCACATCCATTTTTTGTTCTTTTTCGATTTGGTTGAAGAACTTGTACAGGAGTGTGGTCTTTCCTGAAGATTTGGGCCCGTGAAGGAAAAGAATCGATTCGGAACGCTCATCGATGCAGCTTTTTAAAAAAGCCAATTCCTTTTCCCGGTTGATAAAAGCAACATCTTTCCGGTATTCAAATTTATCGTTACTCATGGGTTAATTATAATACCCTGTGGTTTTTTTTTCAACCCCGCGGTGGAACAGGCAAAAAATCCTCAAGGGTTGGGGAATTTGTTTCAAGAGCTGGAGTAATTGCCTCAGATGTCAAGGAATTTTCCTTAAGAGTAGGGACAATTTCCTCGGGGCTTGGAGCATTTGTTTCAAGAGTTGAGGCAATTGTATATGGAGCAAAATCATTTGCATATGGAGCAAAGGTAATTGTATATGGAGCAAAAACATTTGCATATGGAGCAGAATCGTCCGTATATGGAGCAAAATCATTTGTATATGGAGCAAAATTATCCGCATATGGAGCAAAGTCATCTGCATATGGAGCAGAGTTGTGTTGTGTGTTGTTCCTTAAATTTTTTATTTTTCTTAAATCAGGGGTTGAAAATCTCTTTTTAAAGGCATATAATTCTCCTGCCATCCTAAGCAGGAGGTGTGGAGATGAATATACGTGAACAATTTTTAGGTATGGTTCGCAAGGGTGTTTTTCACATCCTGGCTCCCCAGGGTTTTGAAAACAGACCAATGCGCCTAACCGGAATACAAATAACAGAAGCCGCGGGCCCGGAAGCCGAAGAAATCGACCTGTCGGATTATGAAGATAAAGTAATCGTGGTCAATGGGCATACCCAGGGCGGAGGCAGCTGGATTTATTCTGCCGAGGTGGCAGAAGAAGCCGGACCTGTGGTTTCAAATTTCCTGGAAACCTATTTTTCAGAAGAAGAAAAGCTCAAAAAATTATGCGCCCTGGTGATTGGTCACCACCCGGATAAACCGGGTGCAGTGAACACCAAAAGCAATATCAGTGAGTTCGAATTTAACAAAGACCTGGCACGGCGGATCGAACAAAAAATTCAAAAAGCCAGGCTTCAGAAAATTTATCGCACAACTTACGAAGCACTGCCGCGGGAGATCAATTCCATCAACCCTGATTTTATCGTTAGTTTGCACTGCAATGCCTACGATAACGTGGCTTCCGGCACAGAGGTCCTTTACTGCCACATTTCTGAGAAAGGAAAAGAAGCGGCGGAAATTCTGCTGCGCCATTTGGTAGAACATCTGGGGCTGCGGAACCGCGGTATCATACCCAGGAAAGAAGGGGAATTAGGGTATGGTGTGCTGTGCCTGACAAATGCGCCAGCCGTAATTGCCGAGCCTTTTTTTATCAGTAATGATTCGGACCTGGCCCGTGCCATGGAAGACCTGGATGGATTGGCACAAGCCTATGCCAGCGCCATCGATGAAATCGCCGAGATGATTGGTGGGGCTGCCATTTGACCATGTGGTGTGGATTTTTTTTATTTTCCTATTGAATTGTTGCTCACGTTCTTTTAAAATAAGAACGATAAAGAAAAAAATAAAACAAAAATATTGGAATGAAGGTAATGAATAGGGCGAGTCAGTTTCGTTTGTTTTTAGTTGAATATGAGGATTATATCAAGAAGGTTTTAAAACCTGAGCATCGCCGGATAAGGGCATTTTTTGACCGCTGGCGGCAGCCGTATTACTGGGTCAGATATGCCAGGGGCAGTGATACCCCTTATCCCAACCCTATAAGGGCAGTATTCACCCGTATTAAACGGCCGGAAAAGGTGGTGGATAAGATCCTGCAAAAACCAGAGGAATACCCGAAGGGCATATCACCCGAAAGTTTCCATAAAATGCACGACTGCATCGGGGTTCGCATCATTGTTTATTTTCTCTGTGAATTGCCCTATATCGACAGGGAATTACGCTCCTCCGCAGCCGTAGAGATTTCAAAAGAACTTCCCCCTGAAGCTTATTTGAGCCGCGATCTGATGAATCGTTTCGGGCTGTCGCATATCTCGCATAAAGAAAAGGACAGCGGGTATGCGTCCGTGCATTACGTGGTGCGATTAAACACAAAAACCAAAAAGGAAGTGATTCACCCCTGGTTTGAAATCCAGGTCCGTACCCTGGCCCAGGAACTCTGGAGTGAAATGGAGCACATTCTTGCTTATAAATCCACCCAAAAAGCAACGTTTTCCACGAAACGACGATTTCAAATACTGAGCAGTCAAATTAATGCCATGGATGAACATTTCAATTTGCTGTATGAGGAGTTGATCCAGAACCAGGAAAAATCCCAATACGAAGAAGATGATGAACTGCGCCCTGAAAATCTCCCTTCCACACTCTCGAGGATTGGTATTCGCTGTGCACAGCAGGATTTTGATACCATTATTTCCATCCTGAAGAGTCGAGGCGTTGGAACCATCAAAGACCTGGTGACCCTGGCAACTCCAAAGCGGCTTGAAACCATTCGCAATACGTATATCACAGTCACAGGGCGGCCTCCTGACAATTTTGAGTTAGTTGCCAGCCTGGGGGCGCTGAAGGGAATACATCCCCATGAAAACGAATCCCAGCATGTGGAATCTCATATTGAATACAGCAGATTCTGGAATAAGTATCGAAAGCAATTCATGTCTGATAAGAATAATCCTCGCTCCTACGATTAAGATGAGTTCAATGGAAACGATCCAGGTGGTAGAAGCATTTCCAAAACACGCGGATATGATGCGCACCTATCTAACAAAACAAAATTACCACGTCCTGGTTAGCACGTCCATTGATGAAACAAAACAATCCCTTGCAAAACAACTTCCGGATATCCTGGTGATCGACTTAAACATCGCAGATATAGAATTTTATGACTTTTACCAATGGATGCTGAGTATACCGGAAATCTCCCAAATTTCCAGACTGTTTATTGCCGGGAAAATGCAAACGGAGATTGCAAAAAAACTGGAAAAAGAACACAAAGAAACCGTCTTAATTAAACCCCTGGATATCAACCGGTTCACCTCTACCATCGCCAAATTGAAATCAACAAAAAGCCCGGTTATTAGAAAAAATAGAGAACAGGATTATTTTCTCTCCCTTATCGGTAAAAAAATAGGGCCGGCAACCATATTAAACGAGATCGGCCGCGGGGGTATGGGAGCGGTTTACGTGGGGCACCAGGAATCCCTGGACCGCAATGTTGCCATTAAAGTATTACTGCCGGGAATGGTGGGTGATTATACCGCTATTGAACGGTTCCAACGGGAAGCCCTGGCAATTGCTAAATTAAAAAGTCCTCATATCGTTCAAATTTACGATTTCGGCGAATACGATGACAATGCGTTCTATATCTGTATGGAGTACCTGGAAGGTCAGACCGTAGACCAGTATCTGAAAAGCAAAGGCAGTTTTCCCCTGGAAAAAGCCATATCCGTTATCATCCAGGTGGCCACAGGTTTAAGTGTTGCCCATGATGCCGGCCTGATCCACCGGGATATCAAACCCTCCAACCTGATCCTGGACAATAAAGGTCATGTGACCATAACGGATTTTGGCTTGGTAAGACCACAAAAGAAAATTAAACATACCCAAACCGGGATGATAGTAGGCAGCCCCCATTACATGGCACCGGAACAGATATCCGAAGCCCAAATGGATACACGCTCCGATATCTATTCGCTGGGAATGGTTTTTTTCCACCTGATTGCCGGGCATCCGCCCTTCTTAGCAACCAACCCCATGGAAATACTAATGAAACACCTGAACGAACCGCTGCCAAACCTCAGGAAAACCATACCGGAAATTCCCCAGTCCATTACCGACATCCTGGAACGGATGACCGCTAAAGATCCCAAAAATCGATACATCAGCTGCCGTGAACTACTCTGGGACCTCAAAGCCCAGGAAAGAAAATACGCTACCAGGACAACCCTACGTCTAAACAGGGAACAAGAAGATCACATGCCTCCCGGGGACTTAAAAAAAATAAGCATCGAAACCATTTTCCACCCAGTATTATCAGAATTGCAAAAACAATCCCCGGAACTCTTCACCCAGGACAACCTCCTGGGCTCCCTGACAATAACCGCATCCGGCAGCATGGTGAGCAGCCAGGGGAAATTCCCGGAAGACTGGAAAAAGGCAATATTTATTTTACATGAAACCACCAAACAACTCAATGCAGCCGTAAAATTAGGCCAATGGAAATTTAAACTGGTGGAAACACCTGATGAGGTATTGGCATTGTTTCCTCTGCCAAAGAATTCTAACCTGGGAACCCTGCTGTTTAATCAAAAAGATACCGGGATTTTTTCCAGTGCTTCCTTAAAGACCTCCAGTGCCAGCTTTGTCAAAGCGAAAAAGTCCACCGATCCTATCCGTCATATCGCTTCCATTGCCGGTGTGAACGATGTCCTGCTTTTTAATGACGAAGGACAATTGGCAGACCACACCCTGAAAGATGAACGAGACCTGGAACAATACAAACTGCGCTTCCCACCTGTTGTCCAGATTATTCGTTCTATTTCCCTTAACATTACCGGTTTTGACCTCTGGTTTGATAAAGGACGCATCATGGCATGGCACCTGGAAACAGGAATTCTTTTTACGGTTTCATCCCTGGATGTCAGCCGTTCCTTTATCTCGATTTATATCACCGCCCAACTGGAAGAGTTAAATACCACCACCCGGACGACAATTCTCCCGGAAATAGAAAAAGAAGAACGTATTGACAAAGACAAAGAAAAAGAAAAAACAGTAGCCAACCCGGTTCCACCCCGGTTGATGGAACAAATTCAACTGGAACTGGCCCACATGATCGGCCCTATTGCCAAAGTCGTTCTCTCCAAAGAATGCAAAAAAATGGGCTATTCCAGGGGAAATTTTCCTGAAGACCAACTCCTGGGATTGGTGGAACAACTGAGCAAACAAATCGATGCATCCAAAAGAGAACAATTCAGCGATAATGTTCAAGATATAATTTATAAATTCAGGAGCAAGGAGTAACGAAAAATGAAAAAGACAGGCCTGGGATTAAAGATAATGATATTTACGATCCTGCTGGTGGTGATCACAGCGGGAATCCTGATTTATTTTTCCTACATAACCTCGTATGCAGACCTGGAGAAGGCTATTGGTGAACGGTTAGAGGCCATTGCTTCTACCGGTGCATTAATGATCGACGGTGATCTGCATGACCAGATTAAAGGTCCGGAAGATGCAGACAGCGAAGCCTTCAAAAAACTGCAAAAGGTTCTCCGGGACATCAAAAAAAAGAATAATATAAACACACCGGTTTACACTTTCCGGCGGGAAGAGGGAAAGGTCAAATTTATCGTTATGACTCAGTCAAAACCCTTTATTGGCGATACGTACGATATCCGGGAAGAGATGTGGCCGGCACTCAATGAGGGAAAAAGTAATCATACCAAAATATTCAAAGATGAAAACGGTGTATGGATATCTGCTTATGCCCCGATCTTTGATTCCAACGGCAATATATCCGGTATCCTGGATGTAGATATCAAGTTAACCACATTTCAACAGCAGCTCCAGGAAAAGGTGAACCGGTTGGCCATTATCAGTATTATCATCCTGGTGTTGGGAATATTGCTGAGTTTCTTATTATCCCGGAGGCTGGTAAAAAACCTGAGATACCTCACCGATGTCACCAAGAAAATTTCAACAGGGATGATGGATCGTTCCATTAAAGTCACAAGCGAAGATGAGGTAGGGGAATTGGCCGAATCCCTGGAACGAATGCGGGTCAGTCTCAAATTGGCCATGGAGATGATCAGCGAAAAAGAAGAGGAATAAGTGTTGACTTTCAGGTAAAGATCGACTAAAATTTTCTTTTTTACCGCTACTTAAATAAAGGAGGATCGTAAGCATGGGTGAAGAAGAACACGTGGATACTAATGGTAGTGCGAATACGCTTACATATCAGGAATTAAAGCACAAAACAGTGGCTCAACTTCGAGAAATTGCTGCAGGTATTGAGCATGAGGCTGTAAAGGGTTACACACAATTAAACAAGGAGCACCTCCTGGAAGCACTCTGCAAAGCCCTTAACATTGATACGTTTGAGCACCATAAAGTGGTGGGGATTGACAAAACCGCCATCAAAGCCAAAATCAAAGAATTAAAGAAAAAGCGGGACCAGGCTTTGGCAGCCCGAAACCATGCGGAACACAAAAACATCTTGCGTCACATTCACCAGCTTAAACGAAAAATCCGCAAAGCTACGGTGTAAATTCCCTTTGTGTTTCTTCGTGCTTTAAACCGCATGTAAATGCCTTGGAGGCAAGTAAACAGAAGGGAGGTCATATTGCCAATAAAAATACAATCACCAACGGTCATCAAAGCCGCAGGTAATAAGCCGAAAGTCATTGAAGAGTACATTGGGCATGTCAATTCCAAAACCGGGGCAGTCAGTATCGCCCGAATGAAAAGTCCCCCGGGCTGGGTCGAACCCGGGCAAACACCGGAATTTGACGAGTATACTGTTGTTTTAAAAGGTATGCTGCGGGTGAAATCCAAAGAAGAAATCCTTGATATTCATGCCGGTGAAGCTGTTATTGCCCATAAAGGCCAATGGGTGCAATACAGTACTCCCGGTCCTGGAGGTGCTGAATACATTGCGGTGTGTTTGCCTGCCTTTTCTTCGGAAACCGTCCATCGAGATTAGAAAAAATTGAAAAAAATGAAAAAAAATGGCTCTATACTCTTGACAAAAAAACTCTAATGGTACACCATATTACTTTATGTAACTGGTTTTTGGGATGGGTGCTGCTGCAGCCGCTGCTCTGCATCCGCAAAAAAACAGTTATGTGGAATGAAAAATGAAAATTTTTGAAATAAAGGTATGCAAAAACGTTATTTTGAAGTATAATGAAGGACATAAAACTTCCATAATAGGAGGATGAAATGAAATATAACAAACCACTAGTTTTGATCCTTGCACTGCTGCTGATATTTTCCGTGAATGCACTTGCCAAAACCAAAAAGTTCACCCGCGTAGGTGTTTACCCATTAATGCACAAAGGTAAAATCGAAAGTGTCGGGGATCTTCAAAAGCTGGTTGAAGAGCATGCCGAAGACATTAAGATCGGGTTTGAAAAAGCCGGAGCTTCATTTTTGTACCCTGCCTTCATGGAAGAGGTAAGAAAAGGGAACATCGAGGACAAAATTTTTCCTAAGGGCGAAAAATTCGAGTGGATGGTGTTTAAAGTCGGTAAACGAGTCAAAGCTGTGGATGATCTTGTATGGTCAGCCAATCGCAGGTTGGAAGCTTATGCACTGACCGTGCAATATGAATGTAAAGATTATTTCATGGCTATCCCCAAGCTCTGTGGTAACATCACCCTGCACCATACCCGGAACAGCGTCCCGGTCTGTGACCTTACTGTAAGTCCTGACAAACCCAATATTGGCGATCCCGTTAAAATTGATATGAGCGGTTCCAAATGCGCCACTAAAATGAAAGTGACCGTGAATTATGAGGGCCAATATGTGGAGTCCAAAGACCTATCTCCCGCAAATCCTGTGTGGGAAACCAAATTTAACAAGACCGGCAATTATGAGATCACAGGCGAAGCCTTTAACGCCGACGGTGTGGTCTCGAAAAATGAATGCAAAGCAAAGGTTTCCATCAATTATCCACCGGAATGCGACCTTAAAGTCGAGCCCACCAAAGGGTATACCAATCAGAAAATCAAACTGGATGCCTCCGGCTCCACGGACAAGGACGGCAAAGTCGTAAAAGCAGAATTCACCATTAAAGATGAAAATGGCAACGAGGTAGATAAGCAAGAAGTGACTACAGAACCCCTGGTATGGGAAAAAGTTTTCAAAAAATCCGGTCGTTTCAAAGTATACCTTAAGGTAACCGATGACTTCGGTGCTGTATCCGCAAAAGTCTGCGAATTGGAAGTGCTGGTAGAAAAGCGGTTCTACTTACTGGCCGAAGCCGGTCCCATGCTGGCCAGGGGAACCTACACCGGTTGTGTCTTCGGCCGCCTCGGTTTTGCTTACCTGCTTGTCCCCGACAGGCTCAGCTTCTTGGCATCCGCCGGCGGTGCCATGAAACTTCACGGAGACAGAATCAAGAACCATTTCCTGTCCAACATCTTACTTAACCTGCACTTTGACGGCTTCTTCCTGGGCGGCGGTGTCGGATTCAGCTCTGCAGTCAGGGATGATTGGAATTCCGATGTCGATATCGTGGGTAACATCGGTTTCGATATCTGGAGAGGCTTCAATAAGAGGTTATCACTCTTCGGCGAAATTCGCTATCCTATTAAGCAAGACCTGAAATGGGATGACGCTCATGCGTTCTTAGTAGGAATCCGTTTTCTCCTTTAATTTGGGGCTTAAAACTTAAACGAAATGAAACAAAGAAGGGGATGGGCAACCATCCCCTTCTCTACTTACCCTGGTCTTTATTCCTTCGCAGTCGTTCCTTACGCTTTTTGAGTCGTTGAGGTCTGTGATGTACCGGTTTTTGTGATTTTTCCCGGATTTCCGTCGGTATCAAAATTTTCCCGCTTAACGGCCCCAGCAGCCGGCCGTCTCTCCAGGAAAAAAAGTACAGGTTATGGGGATCGTCTTTCCAGCGGCTTACCCTGCCCACGCCGATGATTTCTCCCTTCAGGTTTTTCTGCGGATAATAGAGCGCCATGAGTGGGTCAAGGCCGTAAGAAATTGAACGCGTGAGAGACGAACTTTTTTCCGAATCCGGATCGATAATAACCAGTCGCTGCCAATTTTTCATACCGGAAACTGCCGGGATCAATTGCCTGGTAAAGTTGGTGCTGACTTCCCCGGCTTTGCCGTATTCGCTGGCCCGTATAAAAAGGGAAACCATCCAGGTGCTAAGCACCAGGACCAATAAAAGTAAAACTGTGAATCGTTTTTTTCTTTCATTGAAAAAGCTTCGATTTTTTTCCCATAGGTAAAACATACACGTCATTGTCATAAAGTGAATCCCTACCTGGGGGAGATAAACATAGAGGTCCGACCGAACCGGCAGCGGTAACAAGGGTAATAAAAACGCCATAAGCCATACTATACCGGCCGCCAGAACCGGCCTATCGATTTTTTTCCCTTCTCCTGTTTTTATATTACGGCGAGAAAAAAGAATGACCAATACCAATCCTCCTAAAATCAATATATCCAACATCCCGGCCCGGGTGAGGTATTCCCAAACATTTTTAAGTAATATCCCTGGCTCCAGCGTATAGCGATAAATATCAGGGGCATCCAGAGGGGTATAGGCATTGCTTTGCAGACGCAAGATAAAGTAAACGATTAACGGTGGGATAAAGATAAGAATTGAATAAAAAGCGCATCTAAATTTCTTGAGAAAACCGTCTAATGGTATGCTTATACCTGTTTTACCTTTAGGATCGAGTGTAGTAGGAGACAGCAAGACAAAAAGGAAAACAAAAACAGGCACAGCAATGGCGGTTTCTTTTGACAGCAGTGCGGCAGCGTATGCTGTGGCCACCAACAGGTATCGCCAGGTTCGTTTAAAGCTCCACGTCTTTGGTGACGTTGAATTACGGGCCTGCAAGTAAAAGTAAAGGGAAAGCAAAACAAAAAAGGCGCACAACAGGGTTGTGCGGCCTGAAATCCATCCCACTGCCATGGGAACACCTTTGGCATTCAGTGCAAAGAGAACCGTAACCGGAAGTGCATACTTCCCGAACGTCTTCAACGAGGAAACCAGCACGTAAACCATCAGGATATTCACCAGGTGAAACAAGAGGTTGAACCATCCGTAAGGTCCGGGATTCATCCCGTGAAGTTTGTATTGCCAGGCAAAGCTCAAGCCCGTCAGGGGGCGGTAGAAACCAGTGATTACCGTGAAAGGTCGCAAGAAATCGACCTTTCCCTTTACCATATTACTCTCCAACCATACAAAATCGTCGGTGACAAAACCCGTGCCTACATGGGGTGCGTAGATGATGAGTTGTAAAATCATCACCAGCCCTAAAACCAGGATATTAATTTTTTTACTTGTTTCCATTCATTTTCGCTTTTTGATTTGCATAAGTTATACCCCACAGCAGTGGTTTCAACAATTGGAAGCCCTATTATACCATTGAATCAAAAAAATTTAAAAAATAAAAAACGAAAAAACAGGACAGTCAATCATGACATGGGTATTATCCTGACAAAAGAGGGACAGGCTAGAAATCGGCTAGAAATCCTATTCCATTATTCCTTTTTTTCTGGTATCATTAAGCATCGAAAGAAGGAGGATTGCTAATGTTCTTTTTTATCGGCGGCGTTCAACCCAAAACGGTCCGGCTGGGAAAACAATCATTCGCCTGCCCGGTTTGCAGCCACTTCGAGGTCTATCGCAAACGAGTCGATCATTATATCGCCCTCTTTTTCATCCCCCTCTTTCCTATAAAGAAAGGGCCCCCTTTCCTCATATGCGAAAACTGCAACACGGTACTGGATGAAAGCGATTCATACGGATATGGTGCCGGAGATAGAGGTAAACCGCAAAGATGCGGCTCCTGCGGAAAATCCCTGGAAACAGATTTCGCCTTCTGCCCTTACTGCGGCAGACCAGTGTAATCAGTTGGCAGTTGGCAGTTGGCAGTTGGCAAAAGAGGAAACGAAGAAGAGAAGAAAGTGAAAAGATAAGCTGAAGGCTTCCCCAAACGTTTGAAACAACATCCATCTTTTCAATTCACGTCAATTTCAAAAGTGGTTACCTGGTTGGTTGGCTCTGGTAAGGAAGCCTTCCAGATGGCGCGTATGCGCCTTCTTTGGTCCCCCCTGCCAGGGGGCGCTGGGGGCTTGAAATGTTTGATGATTTCTATTACAATTTATTATGGACAAAGACAAACGCAAACCACTCAACCTGGCCAGCCTGCTGATTCGAATCGTAAAGGTATGGCGGCGGGATACGTTCAAAAAAGTGTGGCGATTAAAGGTGCTGCGTTCCGGTTTGATCCGGTCCAGGCGGAGACGCAAAAAAATACTGAGAAACGAAGGACTCCGGGTTCCCATGGGCATTGCCTTCAGTCCCACCATGCAGTGCAATCTCACCTGCAGCGGATGTTATGCCCGGTTTTACCCCAGGGAAAACGAACTATCTACAGACACTATTGACGCATTTATCAGCGAAGCAGAAACCCTGGGAGTGATCTTCTGTGTCATTACCGGTGGGGAACCGTTTATGCGTAAGGATATGCTGGAAATATGTAAAAAACATCGCAATATATTATTCCTTATCGTTACCAACGGTACATATATCGATGAGACCGCTGCCCGCGAGATAGCCGAATCAGGGAATATTCTTCCCATGCTCAGCATCGAAGGCACAGCAGAACAAACCGATGAACGAAGAGGAGAAGGGATTTATCATAAAGTAACGGAGTGTATGAAACAACTTCAAAAACACGGAGTATTGTTCGGTTTCTCCGCGGTGCTGACCCGTCAGACCATTTCCACTTTAGGAAGCGATGCCTTCATCAATGCCATGATCGATCTCGGATGTTCCACCGGGTTTTATAACGAGCTCATCCCTATGGACAATGCAGACCTTCAACTCCTGCCCCTGGAAAACCAGCGCCAGGAGTTCAAACACAGGCTGCAGCGGTTGAGAAAAGAAAAACCCATTGTACTGGTTCATCTCCCGGATGACGAATATAACGAAGAAGATCGCTGTTTGCCGGTAGCAAATGGCGCCGTGCACATCAATAGCCAGGGTTATGTGGAACCCTGCCCGTTTGCTCACTTTGCCCGGGAAAATATCAAAACCCATTCGTTTCGAGACATTCTTCGGTCTCCTTTTTTGCAAGCTGTCCGCTCCCACCCTACCCTGCTCAAAAAAGAAAAAGGTTCGATTGGCTGTTCCCTGGCCGGCAACCGGGAGTTGCTGGCAGAAGTTGCCCGCCAAACCGGTGCCACACCTACCGACTCCGCCAATCCCTAAGATTTGTCCAAATCGAAGCGGTTAATGCGGCTAAAAGAAGAACAAGGGTGAGCACATCCACAAAATTGGCATTTACATCCCACCCGGTTATCTTATCGATCAGCAATTTTGTATAGGAAGAGGGCGTGTCGTAAAGGCCCAATTCCATTCTTACCTGCCAATGCCATTCGGTACAGGGACAAAAACCAAACCCGTACCAGATTCCCAGGATACCCCACGAGAGACCTGTCAGCAAAAGTAAAACAAGATTTATTCGTCTTGTTTTTTTCCATATCCATCCCAAAAGGCTAAACACAATAACGAACGAGTGAAACACAAAGAAGAATTTATCCAGGAAGTTATATATGCTCATGCCCATTTCATTGCCCAATGATAAAGCTCATTTTTTAAAAGTTGTTCTATTCCAATGCACGTCTATTATACCATAATTTAAAATTGCCCACGAATTAGTACAAATTACACAAATAGAAGAAGTAAGGAAGAAGGGGTGGATAAAATTGGCAGTGGATTTTGGATATAAAACGTTGACAAATTGTTAAATTTATAATATACTATCCAACTAATTTATTTATCGAGGAGGTTTGTAATAATTGGATGACTGGGCTGTTATGATTTCCAGGGCAAACATCTGTTTGCAAAGGCAGTTTTGGATTCAAACCATGAGATTTGGATAGAGGGAGCAATATGAGCTCAGGAGTTAACCTACCGTTCAAAGAGAGAGTGGGGTTAAATTCTGTGGCTCATTCGTATAAATTTTTTAAGAATAAATTAGTAGAAGGAGGATTATCATGAAAAGAGACGGCGAATGGATCATGAAAATTTTTATTTTCATCCTTGTGCTGTTCATGCTTATCGTGGAAATTTTTAAGATTAGTATTACGTTCTGGGCAATTGTAATCAAATGCGTAGTATTAATTCTCGTTTTGATCATAATTGTCATTGAAAGACGGAGAAAGAAAAAAACAGAACCAACAGAACCACAAAAAGAAACTTAATACATTCAATAACAAAAGATTTTCTAAAAGAAGGGGCCTGAGGGCCTGAGCCAGAAAATTCTTCTGTTCCGGAGGACTTGTGCGCATTTTTAAAAATTTCTCTTGTCTGACCCGTTTTCTTTACTTACTTCGTTGAACCTTCACGTTCCATCCTCTCCGAGATCAGCCTCAGCTCCGTGATTAACTGATGGCCTTTATGGAACAGCGGAGAAAATTTGCTTTTGTTTTCTCTTAAATCAGTTTCAAGAAATTCCTGGGACGAAAAAACGCCTTTCCCAGTAAGAACCAAAAATTTGACATTCCCGTCTTTGGGTAACGGATATGTGGATCCCGGTTTCATTTTCTCCAGGTAGGTTTCTGAAAAAGCAACGAACGCTTTAGCGGCCTTCCGGACCGTTTCGTGTTCACCCCCTCCCAATACACCACCTCCGCTGCTAAAATACATACTGGCTTCTCCGCTGCCAAAAGTCACTAATGTGACCACTGCTCCCGGAAGGCCAAACTCCATTAAAATGCCCCAGGGCTGGGTTTTGGATTTCAACTCAATGCCAATGTCCTGCGGTGATATTGTAAAGACTTGATTTCTCAATTTCCGGTATACATCTGTAACTTTAATCTCTTCTACCTTTGCATTTTCCTTCTTTCCAGCACAAGCAGCAAATGTAAAAATCATTCCCATAACCAAGGCCATCATCATTAAAATCAGGATAAATGCGTTGATTCTCATTCTATTAGACCTCATCTTTTATTACAAATAAATTAATCATCATCAGGCGAATCGGAATCATCATCAGGCGTTTCGATTTCCAGGGGTATGTATTTGTGTTTTTTTAGTGGTTTTGGTGGAGATCCGGTTCTTTTTGAACCGGGTTTCTTTTTCGGTTGGGAAGTGGATGCTGCCTGTTCAACCTGTGGTTCGGATTCAGCAGCAGGCGGGGCAGGAGTCGCATCCGGTATCTGCTCCACAATTTTATCTATTCCATCTTTTCCCTGATTGGGAAGCGATACCAGGATTTCAAGAGCAGTGGCACGCTCCGCCGTCCCTATTTCAAACCTGGAATCAAACCGCCTGACTACTCTTTTTACTCGTGACTTACAAATCAAATTATCAATATTATAAATGACAATAAGAAAAACGACATCCCCAAGCACAGAGTATCCCAACTTATCCCAGAAGGACTTCTCTGATAAAACAAAGATTAAAACCGGGATCAGCACCAGCCCTGCTAAAAATAAACATCCCACCGCCTCATAAGCTTTGGTCCGACTAGACGTATAATCCTTGATAATCGCCAGCAAATCGTATCTTACTTTCTCATATGACGAGGATTGGCTTGACATGATGTTCATTTACCTCTTACTGCCTACTGCCTACTTCTTACTTCACCTTCTGGACCTGCCATTCTTCCCGGGTTTCCGTCTGCTGGTAGTATTCATCGGTCAATTCTTGCTGCTCCACACGTTCGCCCAACAATTGGATCATGTTATCAGTAATATCCAGGCACCTGGTGCCTTTGACACCGGTGACCCGTACCTGGACCTTGCCGCCAGGACTGATAACGACTTCCACTTCCTGCAATTCACTCATTTTACTTCCTACTTCTTACTTCCTACTTCTTACTGATCTTCTTCTTCAGGTCATACGTCTCAAAACCAGGCGAATGGATTGGTCTGCTTCCTGGGATTCTTGAGCCAGGAAAAACCCCTGGTTTATCAATGTATCCATGGCCACATGATAAGCGTAGCGCTGCTTTAACTGCCCAAGCCAACGGTCATTCAATTTTTCCTGGTCTTCCTGGATAACAAGCAAATCATAACTCCCGGTATTCCCTTTCTTAAATCCTACATCGCCCATTAAACCGGTAACGTGCTTTTTCCTGATAATGATTTCTGCTGTTTTGCGAGTTTTAAACCCGAAAAAACCCACCAGTTTTTGAGGGGTCTCATGAACTTCGACATGGGCATAACCCAAATCCTTTAATGCCTTCACCAGATAGGGACCGGAAAGCAACCGGGTTTTCAATGTAGAAAAATGAGACATGTCTATTCCTTTATTCTTCCAATGGTTCCAGTGCAATACTTACAAATTGCTGGGCAGCTTCATGCAATTCCTGGAAAGAAGCGGACCGTGCCCGTCCTTCTTTGAGCCAATTTCTCAGCATTTCGATATTTTCTTTTTGGGAACGGCTCATGGGCACCAGTCTTTTTAAAGCCAACAGGATGTCTTGGGTGGTAAATTCTCGTTCTGGTGATTTGGGGTCGCTGAAGGCATGGAACATGGCATCGATTACTGCTTGTTCGATTTCAGCGCCCACATAGCCTTCAGAATTGGCAGCCAGGATCTCCAGGTCAAAATGCCCAGGGTCACGGCTGCGTTTGCGGATGTGAACATGGAAAATAGCTTTACGTTCCTGGCGGGTGGGCAAATCCAGGAAAAAGATTTCATCGAAACGACCCCGCCGCAGGAGTTCCGGGGGCATCAGGGCAATGTTATTAGCAGTAGCCACAATAAACACCGGTGCTTCCTTTTCCTGCATCCAGGACAAAATATTACCGTATACGCGGGCGCTGGTCCCACCATCTCCACCACCCACTGCCAGGCCCTTTTCAATTTCATCAACCCAAAGCAAACACGGGGCAACAGCCTCTGCCAAAGAAAGTGCCTGACGCACATTGGCTTCCGATTGACCCACAAAACTCCCAAACAACGCACCAATATCCAAACGAATCAGCGGGATTCCCCACAACGAACCAATCATTTTGGCTGTCAAGGATTTACCGGTACCAGGAATCCCAAGAAGAGCAACTCCTTTGGGGGCAGGAAGCCCATATGCTTTAGCACTCTCTGTAAATGCTAATTTCCGGGTTTCCAGCCACTTTTTCAAAGTATCCAATCCTCCCACATCCGCTGCTGTCTCTTTGGGTGTAAAAAATTCCAATGCCCCAGATTCTTTAATAATCTCCTTCTTGTGACGAATCACCATTTGCAGGTCACTTTTATCCAACTTCCCCCCGGAAACAATAGCACGTGCAAATACCCGTTGGGCCTGGTTGGTGGAAAGTCCCAACGCCGACTTTAAAAATTTCTCCCGCTGCTCACTGGTTAACTCCACTTTTGCATTGGGATTCTGAGTCAATTGATCAAGGATTTGAGTCAATTCCTCCAGGTTCGGCGGCGGCACATAAAGGCTCACTGTTTCGTCTTTCAACTCCGAGGGGATATCTTCCACCGGCATTGTCACCACAATGGTTTTTCTGGTAAATTTGAAATCCTGGGCCAGGTTGCGCAGCTTGCGGATCACCCTGGGCTGATTTTTCCAGCACTGGTGAAAATCCCGAAAAATGATGATAGACGAATCCGGGAATTTTTCAATGGCTCCCAGTGCAGTAAGCGGGTCTGTGGGTTTATTTGCGGGTTCCTTACAATTGACCACTGCTTTGAAAGAATCCGCATGGTCCCAAAGGTAGAGTTGACGGCTGCTGCGTTCACAAAGAGCACTCAGCTCTTTCACCACTCGCTCTTCTTCCCGGGAAATCAGGCAAATAAACGTATGTCTCGACCGAAAAAGAATATCAACTTCACGAGCTAAATCCATTGATTCAGTCCTAAAAAAGATTCTATGTATTTTTTACAATCTTTTTCCAGATAAATGGTACATGAAATCTTATAAAATTGCAATATTAGCCCATGCCAGAATTTAAAATTTCACCATGAAGGCACGAAGGCCCGCGGCGCGAAGTGGTTTTCTCACTGGTTGGGTAAGGGAAGAAAGCCTTCCAGATGGTGCGAATGCACCTGCTGCGGCTCGTGACATTATGCGCCTCGCCAGGGGGTTGCAAAAAAGGGGAAAATGTGTCATTATTAGTCCTCACATTCTTAATATCTCTTTTTGGAGGTTTAAATATGGATGAAGAAAAAACAACCATTATTGAACAGCCGGATGAGGGTAAAGAAAAAAAAGAAGAAAACCAGGAAATAGAAAAAACAAAATTGGAGAAATCAAGCACCGAATTTGAAACCCGGGCCTTTACCGCTGAATCCTTACCTCAACAACAGCCGGAACCAGAGCCAGCGGAAACCACTGGAAGAAATGATGTGTTAAAGAAAAAAATGACGGCATTATCTGTTTTTGTCGGACTGTTGATAGTCGCCCTGATTGTGATGGCATATTTCCTGATTTTTAAGGGCAAAAGCAGAATCGATGGCTCAGCACAGATTCGCCAGATGCAGGAATTGACTCAAAAAGTGCAAGAAATGGAAGCGGATGTCAAAGAGAAAGAGGATGAGATTTTTGATCTTACCGAGGAGGTTAAAGAAAAAACCGGTTTGGAATCATTGGGAGTCAATACACTGGATCTCAGTGACCAGGAAAGGGAAATCCTGGAAAAACGAATAAAAGAAGAAAAAGATGTTTCAGTCAAATCGCTGCTGGAAGATATCCTGGAAAAAAACGAAGAAATCCGTGAATTAAAAGCAAAAATCGCCGAAATCGAAAAGCTGCTGCCTATACCTCACATTGTCAAAAGCGGTGAGAATCACTACATGATTGCCATGGATTTTCTTATATATGAAAAAAAAGTGGAAAAGAAAAAAGCCATGAAATTGGTTGAACGAACCGCACTTTTTGACGAATTGGTACCGGGGTTCAAGGTGTGGAATTTCTATACCGGCGACGAATACGGAACCTCTGTCACCCAGGGGACGGCAAGGATTTCCCCCAATACCTTGATTCGCCGCGCTAAAAAGAAACTGGTGGATGCCAGGGATGAAGCCATTGCCGAACGGGATAAACTGGGAGAAGACATCAAAGTCCTGGAAGAGAAACGAAAAGAAATTATCGAACAGGTCGATTCCCTCACCCAGGAAAAAGTAAGCTTAATCGTAAAAGTCAGCGAATTGAATGTACAGGTCAATTCCCTTTTCTATTTATTGGATTCCCAGAAAAACCTTAGGAAAAAAGGTATCCTCAAAAGAGGATTTTTAAGGTCCACCAAATTGCGGGATGTATCACCGGAATTCTTTAGCCGGTCTGTCGATTTGAGGTCTAGGAATCAAATCACCATTTCTGCATCTGAACTGGGTCTTAAAAAGATAAAAAAAATCACCCTTTATCCAAAATTCCTGAGAGTAGGTACTAATTACAAAATAGAGATTGCCCTGGACAAACAGACAGCTGTCCTGACCATTCTAAAACCAGCAAAATTCAAAAACGAACGAATTGTTATTGCGGTGAAATGACACACCCCGCCTCCTCCTCCGTCGGAGGTACCCCTCTCAAGAGGGGATTTATTGAAAAGATCATCAACGGGGGGTGGGGTTTGGTGCGCAGTGATGAAGGGGTGGTATTTTTAAATTATGTGCTTCCGGGAGAGCACGTTGTCTACCGCATCAAAGAAAAAGCTAAAGGCATCTTATGGGGTGAGTTACTGGAGGTGTTAACTCCATCGGGACACCGGGTAGAACCACCCTGTCCGTATTTCGGTGAATGCGGCGGCTGCGTATTCCAGCACATCGATTACAACCGGCAAAAAACCATCAAACAGGAAATCCTCGGCGATGACCTGAAACGCATCGGTCATTACGACATCTCAACATCCATACCGGATGTGTTAGACTCCCCTCCCTATCATAACCGCATCCGGGCCAGGATGAAAGGACAGGAAGGCGGCAAAATCGGGTTTATTCGCAAAGGTACCAACACTGTAATTTCCATCAACCGGTGTCTGCTATTCCCGGAAGAGATTAATCAATTTCTGGAGCATTGGAATGGTTTGCCAAATCCTCCTTTTTTCCATGAAATGGATATCTTGATGAACCCTTCCGATGAAAAGGTCTATATTCACCTCTCCCATCCCCCCAAAAGAGAAAAAGAAATTTTAAAAGAATTCCCTTCCATTACCTTTTCCTGGAAGGGCAATGAAGATGCAACAGTATCGAAATTAGACATCAAGGATTGGTCTTATTTGGTCTCCCCTGCTGTATTTTTCCAGGTCAATCCCTTCCAGTGGGAAAACATATTAAACAACGTGGAATCTTTTTTAGAGCCTTGCGAAACCGTAATCGATCTTTATTCCGGTGTGGGTTTCTTCATTCCACTTTTGAAAAAATACTCGAAAAAGGTGATTGGGGTCGAGAGTCATGGGTATTCGGTCACGCTTGCCAGGCGGGCGTTCCCGGAAGAAGGAATCGAATTTTTAAAAACCCCGGCAGAGAAATTCGTGTTCCCTGACGCTGATATCATTGTATTGGACCCGCCCCGTTCCGGTCTCTCCAAACAAGTATTGAACTGGATCTTACAAAAAAAATATAAGAAAGTAATTTATATCTCCTGTTCATCTGCTGCGTTCAGCCGGGATTTAAAAACGCTGAAGGAAAATGGGTATAATCTCAAGGATTTGAAAATTCTTGACCTCTTCCCCCAGACCGCCCACCTGGAAATCATCGGTTTAGTTATTCGAAATCAATAATTAAGAGTAAATATCTATAAATATTTACTCCTTAAAAATCCCTCTAATCCCTTATTTTGGGAAAAAATGTAAAGTTTTATCCAAATTAACGGAAATTTTTTTATTTATATTATTTTATTAATCAAGGAGAGTAAAATGAACAGAAATATTTTGCTTATCTCTTTTACTATAAGCATACTGGTACTGGTGTGTGGTGGGGCTGATCCTGTGCATTCAGCCACTTTTAATGTCACCACCACGCAGGATAACGTACCCGGTTCGCTGCGGGCTGCCATCACCGCAGCCAACATCAATGGTGAAGACGATATCATTTACCTGCCTGCAGGCACCTATATACTTAGCGGTGCCACTGATGACGACAATAATCTCACCGGCGACCTGGATATCGATACCGGTCGCAGGATTACCATTATCGGTGCCGGTCGTGAGACCACGATTATCGATGGAAATAAAACAGACCGTGCGCTTCATATCCTGGACGGTACCGTATCCATATCCGGTGTGACCATCCAGGATGGAAAAAGCAGGGGTGGTGAAGATGAAGGCGAGGATGGCGAAGATGGCGGCGGTATTTACAACAGCGGCATCTTAAGCCTCACCAATTGCTCGATTTACAACAATACGGCCGGCATGGGCTATGATGGTTACTTTTATTTGTATTATGTGAGTTGCCCCGGGGGCGGCGGTTCCGGCGGAGGGATCTATAACAGCGGTACTTTGACTCTCACGGATTGCATTATCACGAATAATATAGCCGGTCAAAGCGGGGGAGGAATCGATGTCTGCGGCTATACCCTCACCGGCGGTCACGGCGGCGGCATCTACAACAGCGACACCGGCACGCTCAGACTGACAAACTGCACCATTAGCAATAATAAAAGCGGAAGGGGGTTTGACGGTGGAGATGATCATGATGTAAACAACAACGGCGGATATGGGGGCGGAATCGCTAACGATGGCACACAAGAACTCATCGATTGCACGATAACGTTCAATTCCAGCGGCACCGGCGGGTTCGGCACTTACAGCGGCGGCGCTGAGGGCAGAAGCGGTCACGGCGGTGGAATCTACAATGGAGAAATCGCCAACTCAACCCTGGAAAACTGTATCATCCGGTATAATTATACCGGCAGCAGGACATATTCACCTTCCGAAGGGGATGGGGGCGGAATTTACAACAGGGGTGCACTATCTCTTAACCGCTGCACGGTCAGTAATAATAACACGGGCGGCGGCGGCAGCGGGGGTGGAATATACCACGCCAATGGAACCCTGAGCCTCACCAACTGCTGCATGGCAAACAACAACACCGGGAAGGGCAAGGATGATTACTATGTCGGTAACGGCGGCAGCGGCGGCGCTATCTATGCCCGGGCGATGACTGCCCTTACCAATTGTACCGTCAGCAGCAATTATACGGGCGATGGAGGAAATTACCCGTATGGTGTGGGTGGAAACGGAGGGTTTGGCGGTGGGATCTATACGAATAACACGCTCAATCTTACCCACTGCACCATTTTCAACAATAAAACCGGCAGCGGTGGAGATGGTGAAAATGATCAAGACGGTGTCGGAGGAAGCGGGGGCGGTATTTATCACGATAATGGGATAGTAAACATCAAAAATACCATTGTAGCCAATAATCAAATTGCCGCCGAAGGCGAAGGTCCCGATTGTTACGGTACTTTCAACTCCCAGGGGTATAACCTTATTGAAAACACCAACCAATGTGCGATTAATGGTGTTCTTACTGGCAACATCACCGGGGTGGACCCAATGTTGGAGGCCCTTGACGACAATGGGGGGGACACCTACACCCATGCCTTACTTCCGGGCAGCCCAGCCATCGATGCAGGAAATAGTTCAGGCATCTTCAAGGACCAACGGGGTTTTCCCAGACCGGTGGATATCCCTGATATAACCAATGTAAGCGATGCCTCAGATATCGGTGCCTATGAATTTGAAACCTCAACCACCATATCGGGGACAATAACATACGGTGAAACTGGTTTAGCCGATGTCAAGGTTACTCTCACCTCTTCCAACAATGAAGGCACGACTACCACTTCAACAGATAAGAACGGGAATTACTCACATACTGTTTTGTATGGATGGTCCGGCACAATCACACCTTCAAAATCAGGATACACCTTCACCCCTGCCAACAGGAGTTATGCCAATGTGACCGCCAATCTTCACAACCAGGATTTTACTGCCGTTCCTGTTGTCCCACCCCAAATATCCTTAAACCGAACCCAATTGTGCTTCGGAGCGGATACCGCAGGTCATCAAACCGGTTCCCAGACAATTTTAATCGCCAACAGCGGGGGCGGAACTCTATACTGGACCCTCAGTACCAGTGCCAACTGGCTGAACTGTACACCCACATCCGGCAGTAATTCAGGCGTGATTACGGTCTCAGTAGACCCCTCAGGACTTACACCCGGAACCTATGACGGTACCATTACCGTTGAAGACCATAATGCCTCCAACTCCCCTCAGAATGTAACCGTTACCTTAAATGTCTACGATCCACATTCCAGCCAGGCGCCTTTCGGCAGCTTTGATACACCCCTTCACGGCTCTACGGTAAGAAGCAGTATCCCGGTGACCGGTTGGGTGATCGACAATATCGGAATTGAACGTGTTAAAATCTACAGGGACTCAGTGCCAGGAGAAGGCAGTGGTTTGATTTACATCGGGGACGCCATCCTGGTGGAAGGCGCACGGCCCGATATTGAAGCCCTTTATCCTGATTATCCCCTGAATTATAAAGCCGGATGGGGATACATGATGCTGACCAATTTCCTGCCCAATCAAGGCAATGGAACATTTACAATTCATGCCAAAGCCGCAGATAAAGAAGGAAACATAGTAATCCTCGGGACAAAGACAATCACTTGTGATAATATCAATGCGGTCAAACCCTTCGGCGCCATTGATACGCCGACCCAGGGGGGAACAGCTTCAGGAAGTAATTTTGTCAACTTTGGCTGGGCTTTAACACCACTGCCCAACAACATCCCTACTGACGGCTCCACCATAACGGTCTGGGTGGACGGCCTGCCCCTGGGTCACCCGGTGTACAACCAGTACCGTGCAGATATTGCCGCCTTATTTCCTGGTTACAATAACAGCAATGGAGCCGTGGGGTATTATTACCTGGATACCACCCAGTATGAAAACGGTGTACATACCATTCAATGGACGGTAACCGATGACGCAGGTAACACGGACGGTATCGGCAGCCGGTATTTTACCATTCAAAACACAGGAGAGAGCAGGACAAAAGAAAAGTTCAAGGTTCAAGATTCGTACCAAAGGTTCAACGTTGAGCCTTCTTCAATCCCTGTTGATTATTACAGACCGGTCCGGGTTAAAAGGGGGTATAATAATACAGAACCAAAAACCGATTTCCCCGATGAAAACGGAAATATCACCATCGAAATCAAAGAACTGGAACGACTGGAGATTCACTTAACACTAAAAAACGCCTCGTCTATGCAGTACAGCGGTTATATGGTGGTTGGCCGTCAATTAAAACCACTACCTATCGGGTCGACTCTTGACACCAAAAGAGGTGTTTTTTACTGGCACCCGGGTCCCGGGTTTACTGGTTCCTATGAACTTGTTTTTTTCCAGGAAACAAAAACCGGTGAAATACTCAAAAAGACCATTATTGTTAATATTAGACCAAAATTTTTAAGAGATTAATTTTTTCTGCAAAAAAACTATTGCAAAAAACTTTCTTAAATGAGATAATTGCACCTGTACATACGAACAGAGACGTCATGTACACGTAAAAAAATGGGGAAAATGGCCAGGGATTCCCTTTTGCACGTTAGACGTTTGATGTTTGATACTGGATAATGCGTAAAGGTTAGGATATATGATGATCGAAAAAAATAAAATTTACAAGCTTATCTCCCCGTTAAAGGGGTGGGCGGTTCACGAGGCAGACGACCTGGAAGAAGCATCCCGGATGATACTGGGCAGCCCATATTGGGATATTCCACAAGATATCTACAAAGTAATCGATAAAAATGAGACCTACAGCCTATTGGCGGTTTATAGAAAAGGAAAAACCAGTTTTGATAAGCGATATCTGGCAGTCAATATAAAATTGATTAAAAAAATCCAACCGGTCAGTGAAGATGAATTAGAGAAAATATAAGTTGATTTAAAGGCAAAAATAGAGTATTATTTAGATTCACCGTGATTCGTCAAAATTTCAATAGGAAGATTTTAGAACCATGGAATGGAAAGATACAGTTGTGAAATTCTACGCTCTTAAACAACGCAGCTTAACCTTTAAGGGTAACCTGTACGATTTTGCCTATATCAGCGACAAAAAATCCGTTGGTATGATCACTGAAATCCTGGGTGAGAATCTTTTCACCCTGGTTTTTTTCCCTTCTATGAGAAATGATAGAACCTTTATCAGTACCATCAATTTCGATAGGGCAAAAGACTTTATTATTCCCAGGTACGAAAGCCTGCTCAAGTTTGCCAACTATATTATACAAAAAGAGCTTAAATTGGAAAGGACTGTTGACATCGTGGAACAGAGATTTTCCGATAAAGAACTGCATAAACATAAACTACACGAAAAATTGGCAAAGATGTATAAAAAGTATGGAGAGAACCGTTCCGAATACGATATGATCCTCTTCTTTATTTGCCAATGGCTGGGATTAGGGGACATTTATAAGTAGAAGTTTAAGGCAAATAAAACCATGACAAGGAGAAATTAGGATGAATCATACGATTATTTCGATAAAAGAACCGCAAAACGAGCCGGTGCTCAGTTACGCCCCGGGTACACCGGAGCGCCATCGCTTAAAGAAAGAACTGGAGCGTATAGCCAATGAACAAATAGAAGTACCGGTGATTATCGGCGGTAAAGAGTATACCAGCGGTGATCAGGGAAAAATGATTATGCCCCATAATCACCACCATGTGCTGGGTAGGTATCATAAGGCCAACGAGAAACTGATTAACCTGGCTGTGGAAACGGCAGTCAACGCCCAAAAGGATTGGGAGCGACTGCCCTGGATGGAGCGTGCGTCCATCAATCTTCGTGCTGCCGAATTGATTAACCGGGAATACCGATACACCTTAAATGCCGCCACCATGCTGAACCAGAGTAAAAACGTTCACCAGGCGGAAATCGATGCAGCTTGTGAAGTGGCGGATTTTTTGCGTTTCAACGCCTATTATATGAGTATCATATACAGGGAGCAGCCCCATTCGGAAAGGGATACCATCAATCGACTGGGATATCGTGCTTTAGAAGGATTTGTATTTGCGGTCTCACCGTTTAATTTTACTTCCATCGCAGCCAACCTGCCCACCGCCCCGGTATTGATGGGTAATGCAGCGCTGTGGAAACCCGCTTCCTCCGCTGTATTATCCGCCTATTACCTGATGCGGTTATTCAAAGAAGCCGGATACCCTGGTGGAGTGATCAATTTCATCCCCGGTCCCGGTTCCAAAGTCGGTAAACCGGTCTTAAGCAATTACCATCTGGCAGGTATCCATTTTACCGGTTCTACGGCCGTCTTCCAGGGTATCTGGAAACAAATCGGCGAAAACATCGGTAAATACCGTACCTATCCTCGTATTGTCGGGGAAACAGGAGGCAAAAACTTTATCATCGTCCATCCCTCCGCCGACCTCCACGAAGTGGCAGCGGCTGTGGTCAGGGGCGGTTTCGAATACCAGGGACAAAAATGCTCTGCTGCCTCCAGGATTTATATCCCCACTTCCAAATGGAACCCATTAAAAAAAATCCTGGAAGACATGATCTCACAAATCAAGATCGGAGACCCCCGGGACTTCTCGAACTTCATGAATGCCGTGATCGATGAACCGGCATTTGATAAAATTATGGGCTACATTAAAAAAGCAGAAGAAGACACCGATACGGAAATTATCTTTGGCGGCAGGGGTGACAAATCCACCGGATACTTCATCGAACCCACTGTTCTTCTCACCACAAACCCCCATTTTATTACCATGGAAGAGGAAATTTTCGGACCGGTGGTTACCTGTTACCTTTACGACGAAGCAGAGTTTGAAAATACCCTTCATTTATGCGATGAAACGTCGCCTTATGGATTGACCGGTGCCATTTTTGCTCACGATCGCAGGGCGATACAACTGGCATCGGATATTTTGAGGCATGCTGCCGGTAATTTCTATATCAATGACAAACCCACGGGTGCAGTGGTAGGTGAACAACCCTTTGGCGGCGGCCGGGCGTCCGGTACCAACGATAAAGCCGGGTCTCATATTAACCTGCACCGCTGGGTCAGCCCCAGGGCCATTAAAGAAAACCTCTATCCGCCGACAGATTTCAAATATCCCTTTATGAATTAGCCATTAACAATTAACAATTGACCAAGGGTGCATCAAAATCTTAAAAAACCTGGCGCACCCTTGAAAATCCGAAATTCGAAGCACGAAATTCGAAACAAATTCGAATGACCGAAATTCAAATGATCAAAACAAAAAGAACTAGAAATCGCCGTATCATCCTGCTTTTGTTTTGGATTTTGTTTTGGATTTTGAACATTTGAATTTTGGATTTGTTTCGGATTTCGAAATTCGGATTTCGTGCTTATTAGAGAATGACGTAGCCCTGGACAATTGACCATTGACAAACGGCACTACCTGCAAATTTTCAAGGAATTCTCCTTTATTACCTTATGGACAGCCATGGCCGTTATTTTATGAGCAAAGGGACTGGGGTGCGCATCTCCCGGGGATATCATCATATGCACCGGCGGGTATTGAGAATATATATCTAACAGGTCAATCACGTAGAATCCGCTGTTTTCCCCTGCCTCTTTGATCTGAAAGTGCAGATCACGATACCGGTATTGGGACCATGGTACCGGTCTTGTTAACGGGAATATCAACAGGAGTACCGGGATGTTTTGTTTTTGCGCTAAAGATTTGATCTCATTGAAGCTTTGCAGTACACTTTCCCAGCTTCTATGATTCTTTGCATGTAAATATCGAAGGTAGTCTCCCTTACCTATTCGTGTTATATCCCATTTTATCTTAACCAGGGCGATTAATCGTAATGTATTCAGGTATTGCCACCAGGATGGTTTTTGGTAATACTGGTGAAGAGGCTGAAATGGTTCGATTTCCGGGTCATTGAGGGCATAACCGATTATAATTAAGGTTGGTTTCCATTTGAGTCCTTTATACTTAATCACCAGGGTTTCATCCCGGGTGGAATACCCACCGACACCCAGGTTTAAAACTTGAATGGTTCTATTACCGTAATCAGCATCATTGACCAGTAGTTTTTCCAGGACATTGGGATATGTATCTTCCCCGGCAACTCCGAATCCAAAGGTAAAAGAATCCCCTACAGCAATGATATTACACGTTGACGGATCGCTAAGAGGAAGGGGTTCGCTGTCGCGCATTCCCTGGCTGTTGGTATGAATCATGGCTCCATACATATATTTGCTTTTGTTAGCTGCCAATTCATACATCAAACCCGGAACCGATGAACGTTGATGCATCAACTCGTACCAGGTATCACCGGGGATTGTCTGCGGCGGTTTCATATGGTCTACGGGGAAAAAAATAAGCAAAATAAGTTCGGCAAAGATAAAGGCAGCAACAAGCCCCACCACCACTAACAGCAATTTATTGCAAAACCGTCGAAATTTCATTGAGGCACTCCATAAGATTACATCGTTATTTTTAGACACCCGTATATTTTAGAGGAAATATGAATGCTTTTCAATGGGTATTGGTATTGGGACTCAATTTTATAAAGAACCGGGAAGGGGGATGACCACTTGCCCCCTTCCCTGGTTTGCTTTCAGGCTTCCATCACTTTTTCATTTAAAATTTAGGCTTTATTTTTACCTTGATCTTCTTTTTTGCATTTTTTCCATCGGAATTAGTGGTTACAAAAATAAACTCATATTCACCTAAAAATCCGGGACCCGGCTGCCAGTAGAAAATACCTCTCTCAGCGTCCAGGGTAGAACCGATGGGAAGAGGAGTAATAGTGTTCAAGGTTGAATTCTCAATATCAAAGAAATGAATTTCCAATGGTTCCAATTCTTTGATTTCTGCGTTTATCATTCCTTTTTCGTCGGGGTAAACCTTATGAGTTTCAAAATTATCATATCCTTTGCGGATTCTAATCGACCCGGAATGATCCACAGGGATTCGCAGCGGATCAACATTGAACCTTTGGTACGAACCTTGAACCGTGAACGTTTCATTTGTCCTGCTCTCTCCTGTATTGCGAATAGTAAAATACCGGCTGCCGATTCCGTCACTGTTACCCGCGCTGTCTACGGCTGTCCATTGGATGGTATGCACACCATTCCCATATCCCGTGGTATCCAGGTAAAAATAGCCCACCGCACCATTACTGTTGGCATAGCCCGGGAATAAAACGGCAATATCAGCCCTATAAATATTATAAATGGGATGGCCGATCTTCACGCCGTCAACATAGACATTGATGCTAGAACCGTCGGTTGGCATATTATTGGGCTGCGGGGTCAGTACCCAACCCCAATTGATGAAACTGCTCCCGGAGGCAATACCTCCCTGGGTGGGCGTATCAATGGCTCCAAAGGGTTTAACCGCATTGGCATTGTCGCAGGTGATTCGTTTACTCCCCAGGGTGACTTGATGCCCCTCCGCGTCCATGGCAACAGCATGAATTTTGAAAGCCCCATTTCCACCATTGGGCAGGAAGTTAGTCAACATCATATATCCCCAACCCGCCCTGTAATTCACCGGGTAACCAGGATAAGCCTGTTCCACATCAGGCCTGGCCCCTTCAACAAAAACCGCATCGCCAATATAAACCAGGTTTCCAACTTCACCCCTGAAAATTTTAACCTTCACCACTTCCACATCATCCAGGACCCAACCAGTAACAGGAATACTGCTTCTCACAACTGTACTATCCACCGGTGTGGAAAAATAGCCAAATGGGACTTTGGATTTACTGTCCTGGTATTTCTTTAACGTGATGTGAACGGTTTGAGGGGAGTTGGCGACACCGGAGGCAGTAATAGTAACCTCTCCGCTGTAAGTGCCTTCCGATACCACCGCCGGATTAACGGATATGGTAACCAGACCCGAACCGGAGCCTGATGAAGGCGTACAACTGAGCCAAGCTGTATTGTCTGAAATCCACCAATCCAGGATTCCTCCCCCACTGTTATCGATCAAAAGAGTCTGAGGAGATGTGACTTTTCCTGATGTAGTGGCCCCGAAAAAGAACTGGTTGCGGTTCAGCGATAGTTGTGCAGGTGAGGGTTCCGGGATTGAGAAAAATCTATCCGATGTATCTGCTGGAGTACCATCAGGGACTTCGCTTATCCTGATGAGGCATTTTGATGAAACAACATTGGGCACAGTCCAACGATACGTACCATCATTGGCTGTGGACAATGTGATGGTAGTCCAACTACTCCCGCCATCCCCGGAAAATTCAATTTTCACATCTCCCACGCTTCCAGTGGTAGACCAGGTAATGTTGTAAGGGGTTTGAGCCTCCAGGGTCTCGCCGCCGTTGGGAAACTTAACTTTAATCGACGATATACCGGTGGTGATTTCCGAAATGGTGAAGGGAGCATTACTGGAATCGGAAACCGTTGTCCCTGCTTCTTCAATTTTTACAGTATATCCTGATCCTGCCCAGGCGGTTCCACCATCATACTGGCCAACCTTCCATTTGTACGATTTTAAAGAAGGATCAACGCCACTGGCAATTGAGCCCACCAGCGAACTATCTTTCCATAAGGTGATGTTTAACGAGCCAGTTAAATTGGAAGAGCTCCAGGTTATATTATGGGAATTTCCCAATATCAGGTTTTCTCCGCCATCAGGAGAGGTCACGGTAAGGGAGGCGGGTTTACTGCCTTTAAAGAAATTTAAATATTTTTCCATGATGCTGTTCTGCTGGCTGGCTGGAATACCGCCAAATTCAAATGACACCCCGATGGTTTTGTAAGACCCGGTATCTCTTGCCACTCCATTATAGTAAGTAGGGTTTTGGTTTTTCCATATAATATAGGCATTGGTTACCCCATCCGCCACATCGATTTGATCCATGTAATAGTTGTCTCCTTCGTATTCATAACTAAGCCCCTGGGTAAATTTCCCGGAAATACCTTTAATAGTACCTGTGTCACTGAAACCATCAGTCACTTCTTTGATGCCGAAATAAAGATGTACCGAAGTTGCCGGGTCAAATACCCAGGTGTCCGCACCCTCCAGGTAAAGATTACCGCCATTATCCAGGTAATCCTTCAGGACTTTACCTTCTGCTTCAGTCAAAACATGGTTGGATGAATATACCCCAAGACAAACGAATGTTACCGGGTATAAACCAGGGTTAATTTCCTGGGGGACAGATGTCTTGAGTTCAGTGTCACACCCGTTGTATTTAACGGCATTTTGAATATCTGCGGCGCTGTTGTTATTCCCATCCAGGTCAATAATTAGCATTCTTTCTCCCTGGTGGGATAAGCTGGTTTTAAATTCTCTATCACTACCGTAGGATGTTCCCAGGCTGTTTGTGGCATAGGCACGAACGTGGTAAGTCGTTCCCGGGTTTAACCCCGTAATCGTACTGGTAAAACTCCCGGTTCCACTTCCATTGGTGGTTTTGGTATGGGAAATCGTGGGATTGGATGACGTACTCCAGCATACTCCCCTGGCAGTCACCGCTGTACCGCCGTCAGAGGTGACATTACCGCCGCAAACTGCGCTGTTAGAGGTGATCGCAGATACTGAATCGGTGATAACCGTAGGCGTGGTAATTGCCGTTCCCGTGGTAAAGGTCCGCTCACTACCGTAAGAAGTACCTTTGCTGTTTGTGGCATAGGCCTTTACATAATAGGTGGTTCCCGGATTCAACCCGGTAATGTAACTGGTAAAATCCCCTGTGCCACTTCCATCCGTGGTTTTGGAACCGGAAATGGTTGGATGGGGCGATGTACTCCAACATACCCCCCTGCCAGTCACTGCGGCTCCACCATCTGAGGTTACATTGCCACCGCAGACCGCACTGGTGGAGGCCACTGAAGATACCGAATGGGTAACAACAGTAGGGGTGGTAATATCACCGGGTGTGGTAAAGGTGCGCTCACTCCCATAAGACGTTCCTTTACTGTTTGTGGCATAGGCCCTCACATAATAGGTGGTTGCCGGCATTAAACCATACATATCACTTTTAAAATTCCCGGTTCCACTTCCGTCAGTGGTTTTGGAATCCGAGGTGGTGGGATGGGGCGATGTACTCCAGCACACCCCCCTGGCAGTCACCGCTGCGCCGCCATCAGACGTCACATTACCTCCGCAAACCGCACTGTTGGTTGTAATTGACGATACCGAATCGGTGGTAACTAGGGGAGTTGTAATCTCATCAGGGGTGGTAAAGGTTCGATCCGTTCCATACGCCGTTCCTTTGCTATTTGTGGCATACGCCCTCACATGATAAGTGGCCCCCGGGGACAAACCGCTGATAAAACTGGTAAAATTCCCGGTTCCGCTTCCGTCAGAAGTTTTGGAATCGGAGGTGGTGGGATTGGGCGATGTACTCCAGCACACCCCCCTGGCAGTCACCGCTGCGCCGCCATCAGACGTGACATTACCTCCGCAAACCGCACTGTTGGTTGTAATTGACGATACCGAATCGGTGGAAACAGTGGGGATTGTAATTTCTGTGCCAGTGGTGAATGTCCTGTCATCTCCGAAAACAGTACCGCCATCCGATATAATCACGGCCCGGAAATGATAGGTTTTTTTTGATTGAAGACCTGTAATTATCGAAGCAAAATATATACTTGCATTACCGGAACCAAAATCCTCTTTGGAAGTCTGATTACCGTACGATGTTGTCAGACCCCACTCAAAATAAACATATGCGGGACAACCCATTGGGTTGCCGATCCCCACTAATTTCGCTGAAGCGGATGTAACATCTAAGGCATCATTTGTCTGGACTGTAGGAGATGCACATTTGGTGGTGAAGGACCAATCGGTCTCGGAATTCCCCCAGGCAGAATCCTGGGTATTAACTCCATCTCCCACTGCCTGGACATTCCAGTAATACGTTTTATTATACAGCAGGCCGGATAACGTATACCAGGTGGCATTTTGTGATGCTGTATAATATTTGTAGCTTCCACCCGCGGGTTTGATCCGTATCTTATACTCTTTCTCCTGTGGGCTGGTGTTGGTATCCTGCCATTTCAGGATTAAGCCGGTGGGTTGACCGGATGCACCATTGGACGGCGAGTTCAGCACCGGGGCATTCAATATGGGTATGGGGGTGGTTTTAAAATTAAAATCAAATCCCCTGGAAATCCCGCCGTCTGATTTTACAACCGCACGATAATGATAGGTTTTATCCGCTTCAAGGCCCGAAAGTTGCTCTTCAAAACTAACATCGCTGGTTCCGTCTCCTAAATCCTTCTCGGTTGTATTATTGCCATAGGAAGTTGTCAGCCCCCATTCAAAATATCCCCTGGCAGGGCAGCCATTGGGATTCCCGCTTCCCCTTAATTTTGCTGAATTAGGGGTAATGGCATAGGCACTTTTGGTGAGTGCTGTGGGAGAGGCGCACGAAGTGGTAAAGGTCATATCGCTGCCGGCAACCGTTCCCCCGCTTGATTTGATAACGGCCCGGAAATGATAGGTCTTTTTCGCTTGAAGGCCTGAGATCGGCGCATTGGCATAAATGTTGGTTGTCCCGGCTCCTAAATCTTTTTCCGGTGTTTTGTTCCCATAAGAGGTTGTCAGCCCCCATTCAAAATATCCCCTGGCAGGACATTCGTTTGGGTTAAATTTTCCCTTTAAATTGGCTGAGCTGGCAGTAACATTATCTGCGCCTATCGTTTGTACTATGGGTGTTCTGCAGGGTGTTGCCAATGAAAACTCGTCTCCATATGCGGTCCCCTTACTATTTTTGGCATAAGCCCTGATATAATAATTTGTGCCCGGTTTCAAGCCGGTGATGGTGCTTGTATATGTGCCTGTCCCGGTTCCGTCACTGGTATGAGGATCATTAAGGTCAGGAGCAGAAGATGTACTCCAGCATACGCCCCGTGCCGTTACCGGCGCACACCCATCAAAGTCAATAATTCCCCCTGACATTGCAGAAGTATACGTTACATTCCAATAAGCCCGGGTAATAACCGTTGGCTTTCTTACCGCAGCATAATGAATCACATGTAAATCATAAAATGAATAATCGGTTGAATATCTTGATTTTACTAATATATAATAGGTCTTTCCCGGCTCAAGGATCAATCTAAAACCTTCCAAATCAGCACTCGTGTAACTTTGCGTTACTAAACCACCGCTGCTGTTGTATAAATATAAATCCAAATTAGCAGCTCCATTATAAAAATCGATATATATTTCTATGTCTTCCCAGCATTCTTCTACAGCAAATTTAAAGTAATCTTTATCCCGGCAAATCAATTGATACATATGCTTATCCAGCTTACCCAGGTCCGTTGAACTGGCGCCCAGGCTGTCGTTTTCTTCATAACTGTCATCATTGTAAATCGGTAGTATTAACCGGTCATCAATGGCATCTCCATCATTCTTGCCATCATGCACCACGAATGGGAACCCGACACCCCATGACACATCCACATAAGGATATATTTCCTGGTATTGAGCTAACACTCCCGGGGCATCGAAGACGTTATCGTCCGGAATCTTTTTAAATATATCAGCGGATTTAAATTCTACATATCCCCTGTTAATATCATCCAGCGAAATAGAATGGATATGTTGATAAACAAGATCATCCCCGAATATATCTTCAAGATTGTCATCCTCTTTGATTTCAACCTTTAGTAAGGCACCAAGCCAGCCGCTTTGAACCGGCACTTTTGCCGTTATATTAAACTTTGACTTACCCTGATGAATCACAGCATCCTGGGAGATCAACTTGACATAAATTCCATTAATGGTTTTACTATATGTTTTTGTCCCTATACCCATGCCTGAAAGGGAAGCACCGGACACAGCCGAATCATCTGATGTTGATGCCGGAGAATCCAACATTACCCCAATTGGATTCTCAACCTGTGGTTTTCTTGAGTCTCCCTTCATTGCTTCAAAAGAGCAAATTGAAAGACAAACAATGATCATTAAAATAGTAACGATTGATCTTTTCATCTCTTTCTTACCTCCAAATCAATTTTTTATTTAAATAATGCCTCCTGCCCGCATGATGAAGTGATATGCGATACGGGCACTTATTTCATTCCAGGTCACCTTCTCCTGGATATAATATAAGCAAAAATTGTGCCAACGTGTATAAATGGAAGAGTATAATATATACCATCTTGAAAATATGGCATCTATCGGGCGGAATCAAAAATTATAAAGGAATAAGGAAAAGCGCTTCCGGTCTGCTTGAAATCTAAAGAATTAGAGTCCACCCCCCCCTTAATATAAATAGAATTAAACCCACTCCATAAATTTAAGACAGCACTTCCAACTTTTAAACGTCTAATCTACCCCTCCATTTCTGATCACTCCAAAATATCTCTGCCGTATTGGTCCCTGATCAAGCATCTTGCTATCTTATCCTCTTTTTCGTTGATGTTTGCCTCATTTGAACTTCTGACAGCAAATCGCATGCCAGACAGGAAACAGTTGGCAGTTGGCAGTTGGCAGTAAGAAGTAAAAGTAAAAAGTCTAAAAAATTAGACTAACAATTGGCATAAAGTCTAAACAATTAGACTTTCGTCAGCAAAAAGATCCAAATCTCAACGTTCCGTACCCCTAATGCTGACCCTAATACGAAACTTCATAAAGCAATTGCAAATCATTTTTCAATATGCTATACTGGTGGCGAGTGAACGAGAATGAAAACGAAAAAGCTGCCCATTGGCATATCCGACTTTAAAGATATGGTGACAGGCAACTACTGCTACGTAGATAAAACCCTCTTTATTAAAGAAATCCTGGATAAAGGCGATAAAATTCTCCTTATCCCCCGTCCCAGGAGATTCGGGAAAACCCTTAATCTCTCTATGATAAAATATTTTTACGATTGCTGCCCGGAAAAGGGGTTAAGCGGAACGGACACACCAGGCAATTCCTACAAGGAATTATTCGACTCCCTCAATATCCAGGAGGCAGGCAAAGAATACCTGGATAAACAGGGCAAATACCCGGTTATCTTTATCTNNCCAGGACGAATATTCCAGGCATTACTACCTGCTTAAAAGCAATGAACTTATCCCACCCGAAAGGGATTATTTTCAAAAGATCATCGATTTAAAAGGTGAACGGGAAGATTATGAGAACAGCCTGGAAAAGCTGCTTATTTTCTTAAGCCGGTATTATAATGAACGGGCCGTTGTTTTGATCGATGAGTATGACGCCCCAGTTCATGCGGGGTATAACTACAGTTATTATGAAGAAATCATCAATTTTATGCGCAATTTCCTGGCCGGCGGCCTGAAAGATACCGACCAGTACCTGGAAAAGGGTATTATAACCGGTATTATGCGCATAGCAAAGGAATCGATTTTTTCCGGGCTAAACAACCTGGGCGTGTATACCCTGGTGTCGGAAGAGTTTGACGATAAATTCGGGTTTACAGAAGAAGAGGTGGAAGCCCTGTTTAAGGATTACCAACTTCTTGACAGGTATGACCAGGTGCAAACATGGTATAACGGTTACAGGTTCGGCAGCAGGATTGTCTATAATCCCTGGTCCATCATCAATTTCCTGGGAAGCAAAGCAAAGGAATTGAAACCCTACTGGATCAACACCTCTGACAACCAGGTGGTGGACTCTTTGCTTTCCAGGGGAGGAAAAGAACTAAAGGCCGAACTGGAGCAGCTTATCCAGGGAGAAGTCATTGAAAAAGTCATCAATGAAAATATCATTTTGAAACATATCACCACCCGGGAGGATTTATTGTGGAGTTTTCTTTTAATGGGGGGCTACCTGAAGCAGACCGCCAAACGAATGGATCCGAACACAGGTAAAATTTACTATACTCTCGCGATTCCCAATATGGAAGTGAGAACAATTTATATTCAAATTATCGATCATTTTTTCACGGCCAAAATAGAGAACAGGAAATTGGAAATCATGCTCAAGGCATTAATTGACGGAGATACCAAGCTCTTTGAAAAAATGCTGCGAAAAATAGTACTGGCTGTTTTCAGTTTTCACGATTTCAGCGACGAACCGGAACGAGTTTATCATGCGTTGGTGGCAGGTCTGCTTACCTGGATAGCCAATACCCATGAAATAAGGTCCAACCGTGAATCCGGCTATAGAAGGTATGACATAATGATTATTCCCCGCAGCCCCTCCGGGGTCGGTTATGTGATCGAGTTCAAAGCGGTGGACAAAGAAGCTGATGAAACGGTCCAGTCTGCCGGGGAAGCTGCCCTGCGGCAAATCGAAGAAAAAAAATACGAGACAGAACTGATTGAAAGAGGAATAAAAAACATAAAAAAATTGGCGGTGGTTTTCAGCGGCAAAGATGTCCTTGTAAAAGAAAGAAACTGAGCCGCAACACACCGAAATAATCACAACTCATCACCCATATAGGGCAAAATTCTCCCTAACAAGGACAATTTTTTACTTACCAGGAACATAAACAACTATATATTTCACCTTTTTGATGCGGCATAGGACATTTTTAACCTCACCTCTCACATTTTGTACAGTATATATCACATTTTTTACCCTACATTTCACAAATAAAATGTCAATCAGGGCAACTATAATCCAATACATCGCATTTATATCTAAAACAAGGTCATAATAGTTCTTTCCTGGAACAATTTGTAACCTACCTATGACATTTTTTAATATACATGTGGCGCATTTCTCTCTACATGTAGAGCATTTTACTGTAGATGTGGAGCATTGCTCTGTACATGTGGCATTTTTAATCGAATAAGTGGCATAATGAAAAGTAATCAGGGCATATCGTCTCCAATCTATCACAAAAAATATTTTTTACCAAAGAAAAGTGAAACTTTTTTTCGATTATTTCGTATAATACAATTTGGAGGCAATAAGATGAGTAGAATAATGGATTTAAGAAAGACAATAGGTTACCGCTTGAAAGAGTTACGGCAATTATTAAACTTCACCCAGGAAAAAATGGCCGTATATTTCGGACTCAAAAGGACCAGTTACTCAAAGTACGAGGTAGGAGAAATATCTCCCAACTATCTTGTACTGGAAAAGCTGGGTAACGATTTCGATGTTTCCCTGGACTGGTTGATCTGCGGCAAAGGCCCGATGTTTTTTAAAGAGAAAATGGCAGAAGAAACCGCAAATACACAGCCGGAAGAAGGGATTAAGCAGGTAGAAAATGAAGTGCCGCAAATCCCGCAGTCCCCACGGCAAGAACAGGAAGAGAAGCCCTTCAGCCGGGAACACCGGGAATTAGTGGAACATATGGAGAAGATACCGCTCCTGCATTATGAGGTGATGGGGTTTTACCATCGCTTTAAAATCGATAATAAAGAACTGGTGGAAACCGCATTATCTCTTGACTTTTCACAGAAAGTCTGATATAAGTAGTTTCCGGTATCACAGGTGGATTTCCAGCGGATTGAGAGAATTGTGTGAGAAACGTTGAAAATTAAATCCCTATAATGATACTCAATGTAAACGTTTTATCTGCCGGGCCAAATCCCAAAAGGGGTAAGGGCGGGAGCATGTTTTAAAGCAAGAGATAATTGATAAATGACCATATCACCCGAATTCGAATTCCTGCTGGATTGTTTGAAATTAAGGAATGAAGGGAATTTAAATTTTTCGCCGGCGAAAGAAAATATCGATTGGCAGAAATGGAAAGAGTTACTCATAAAACATGGGGTACTGATCCAGGTTTATATGAATTTAACGAAAGAGAACAAGGCAATCCCCACGCTGCCTGGAAAGGTCCGGGAAGAACTTAAAAGCTTATTCCATTTAAATACGTCAAGAAATATCATGGTTTGCAGCCAATTGAATATCCTGGTAAAAACAATGCAAACATCGGGAGAAAAAATAACGGTTATTCCTTTTAAGGGACCGGTATTAGCTCTCCAGGCTTATAATGATTGGGCTTACCGGTCATATTCCGACCTGGATGTGCTGATAGATAAAAACGATTTCAGCCGGTTTTATGATCATATGACGAAGCTTGGATACCAACCCCTTTACCCTTGCAAAGAAAGCGTAAGAAAGTGGTGGGCAGCGTTGGGGAGAGAGTATGTATTCTCCAAAAAAGATATCCATGTGGATGTCCATTTCAGGATACAAAGGGGCCCTGGATTTGTTGATACGGCAAATACGGTGTTTTCTGAAGGAGCAAAAATAAAAGTGCTGGACCATTGGGTGGAATGCTTATCTCTCGAGTATTCGTTGCTGGCAATATGTATTAACGGCACCAGGGATGGATGGCACCGGTTGTGCTATATCACCGACCTGGCTTACCTGGTGTGGAATAACCGGGGATTGAAATGGAATTCCCTGGTACTGGCAGCAAGAAAAATGAAAGTCTACACCATGCTTTGCATTGGACTCAAATTGTCCAATGAATTCCTGGGACTTCAATTGCCGGAAGAGATACGACAGGATGATATCGAAACGGCGAAAGTCGTAAAACTGTCGCGGATATATTCCAATAACCTTAAAAAAGGAAACGTCCTCCAAAAAAAATTCTCTGCTCAAATCCTTGAAATAAAAACAGTAGATACGGTTTGGGGAAAATTCAGGTATTTCTGCTATTACCTTTTTGTTCCTAAAATATCTGACCTGGAAGCTGTTTCTATCACTGGTTTTCTCTTTCCCCTGTACTTTTTCCTGCGGCCTCTAATGCTGTTGATAAGAATGTTTCGAAGGCTGGTATAGGTAAAGAAATGAAATCCTAAAGATTATGCTTCAAAAAGAGAGCCAGGTCCAATGAAAAAAAAGCCAGTTCAGTTAATCACCGTCCAACTTACGCACCCTCTCTGCCTGTACTTATTCCACCACCAGGAGGCTGGGGGCTTAAAGACTAGAAATTAAGAATGGGACTCCCGGTATTTCAGCAAAGATTGAGCAAATACATAGATGGCGGCTGTTTCACCAGGAGGGACAGGTTTTTTTCCCTCATTTCAAAATCAATTCCCCTTCATTTGCATAAGAAGAAAATGGTTAGAGAATTCTTGCGTCGCCTCAAAACTGCCCCAAATGAATCGCCAAACAGGAAAAAGGTCAAGGTCAAGGTGAACGTATACCAGGGCAGCAATCCCCATGTCCTGGAAATGATGGAATTCCTATCCGGGCATCTGTCCGAGGATCTCCTGGGGGCCTATGTACACGGCAGCCTGGGGACTTACGAGGAGATTAATTACAGTGACTTTGATGCACTGGTCATCCTGAAAAATGAGGTTCTCCAGGATGCCAGCAGGCTGGCAAAAGCAGCCCGGAGATTGATCAATGCCAGGAAGATCATGTTAAGGATGGACCCGCTGCAGCACCACAGCTGGTTTGTGCTGACCCAGAGCGATTTGAGCGATTACCCCCAGACCTTTTTTCCCCATGAACTATTCACCTATGCCAAATCTCTTCTCCCTGATAGAGGTGGGGAACTGGAAATCGCTTTCGATCCGGGAATCCAGGATTATTACCAGCCATTCAAGAACCTGCTGCGGAGTATCAGGGATAAATTAGACCTCAAACGTCCCCGCAATTTATACCAGTTAAAGGGATTATTAAGCCAGGTCATGCTTCTGCCTGCCTTGTACTGTCAGGCCCGTGACCGCAAAGGAATATTTAAAAAGTACAGTTTCCAGGAAGCCAGGAAAAATTTCACCGCCAGGGAATGGGAGGTCCTGGATGAAATATCCTCCATCAGGCAAACCTGGCACGTTCACTTATCATTGATGGTAAAATTTATCCTGACCAGGAGTACTGTTTTTTCAAGGCTCTTTGCTGTCCACTTCGGGCCGTCAATTCCCCGGGACCTGGCTCAGCAGTTGGATGATGTCTTCTACAACCGGGTGGATTCTTTAATATCACTCTTCATTCATAAACTGTTTAAACCACTTGAACAGGAACTCCATAGGGAATAAGGAGGCGAGATGAGGTACGCTTTTGTAACCGGTATGGGACGATCCGGTACCGTATTTGTTACCAACTTGTTAAAACAATGTGGACAGGTGACCGTGAGGCATGAGTTCATTGGTAATCGAGAATACTGGGTGTTAAGTTGGTATCTGCCCCATGATGTTTATGCAGAGCCCTACTTAATTCGTGCTAAAAATTCCATCGAGTCCACCTTTGATGAAGGTTTTTTCATTGATGTGAATGGATATTTGCAGCATTCAGTTCCACTGTTAAGAAAGGTCTTTGGAGCTTCCCAGGTCTTCCACCTGGTTCGGGACCCCCGCAGGGTAGTACGCTCCCTTTACTCACGGCGGTCAGACAGGAGTGTGGACCTGATTCCCAAAAACAGGCCCGAAGTAGAAAAATGGCTCGATGGGGACAAGTTTCAACATATATGCTGGAATTGGGCTTCCACTACCCGCGAGCTTCTCTCTGAGGACACGAAGCTGATCTTATTCGAAAAAGTCATATCTGACTACGATTACCTGGTACAGAATTTGCTGGAACCCCTGGACCTGCCACTCGAACGACAGTTGTGGACCCGCTTAATCAAAAAGAAGCTTAACAAGACCAGGTCAAAATTCTACCGTTACCTTTACTGCAAAGTCAAAGGAAAAGAATATATCTCCACTTCCATACCGGAGTATAACCGTTGGCCTACTGCCTACAAAGAAATTTTTGAGGAGTTATGCGGGGATGTGATGCGGCAGTGTGGTTATGAATGATGACCTAATCGCTTACCGGATTCCCTAAACTCATGCCCTACCCCTTTGCACCGTTGAATAATTGCTGCCAGGCAAAGGATTGGCAAAAGAAGAAACATTAAGATGAAATACAAATTAATTAACTTTCCCCAATATATACCAATTGAAAGATATGATACCATTATTGGGAAAGTTTGCAATTTACTGAGTCATCAAGAAGGGATTTTATCTATTTATCAGGTTGGCAGTGTTAGTAATCCTGGAATTTCTGACATTGACCTGGTTGCCGTATTCAAGGATGGAGTCAAATGTGATGTTGATCCACTATCCTGTTTGGACAGGGAGGAACGCTATCTCTTTACGCACTCAGTTTTTGTAATTGGGGAGACATTTTTTAAAAAATTCCCTATTTATTCATTATTTCAGAATTATTCATGGTATTGGGGATCTAAATTTGAATTTAATGCTGAAAATAACAACAATGAGGCGTTAAAAAAGCAGGTGGCGCTGGAATATTTGCTGGCTAATTATATTGCCAGGACCAGGGATAAATTATATGGGGTGCTAAGCGTAAGAAATCTTCTTTTAAGTTGCAGCGCCATTGGCTATGATTTAGAACTATTGAATGCAAAGGGTGGTGCCCTGTACGACAATATCCGGGAACTTAAAACCATGAGGCACAATTGGTTTGATTACAATTACAGTGCTAAAGAGATTCAAACCTGGTTTGAATCATTTTATTCCAGTCTTAATAGTTTCCTGGTTAATTACTTTAAAAAAAACAAATTATGGGTGCCGGAGATTAGAAATTATCGATTTTCCCGGGATATATATATTATTCCCCATCATTCCATGGAATATAAGTTCAAAGGAGTATTATTACCAGCTTTTATAACCAGGTTTCATAAAAAGCTTAAAAAGCTAAATGGTCTTGTGAGTAGATTTAAATTTTATGTCCCAATGATGGATTGCTCAACTGAAGAAGATGGTATATTAAATCAAAGGAATACCTTTTTCAGGCTTATGCTTAAGAAGCACAGGGTTAATTTCCCATACTTTACGCCCCTTGTCAATAATTTGCAGATGAAGCTTTTAATATAAAATGGACACGAAGACGAGCTTCCTTCATATATGCAGTAGTTTTAAAATAGGAGGTATTACCTCTTTTGTTAAAGCTGTTCTTGAATTAAATCCAACCTCTGGCACCCGGCATGACCTGGTGGTGCTTTTTGAAAACCAGGTAGTCGAGATTGCCGGTACCAGGGCCTACTGCCTGGGTAAATTCGCTGCCAACCCCTTTAAAATTTTTTTTGCCTTCAGGAAAATCATAAAGAACTATCAGGCGATAATGCTTCATAAAGCACACCCTGTCGTGGTTTTTCCCCTGCTGTTTAAAAGGAAAAAGATTTTTATTTTTCAACACGGTATGACAGTAAGCCGCGGCAGCGTTATCAAACGAAGGATAAAAAAAATATGGTATTCGCTGATACCGCTATTATTGAAGGCAAAGGTAGTCTGTTCTACAGAATTTGCCTATGGGAAATCAAGAAAAGCCGGTATCCTATTTTCAAAAAAACACCTCGTGGTTATACCCTTCGGAATAAAGATAAACCGGAGAATTAAGCAGGCTAATAATCAAAAAGAAGCCAGGGGTAAGATATTTGTCGGCAGTGCCGGTATACTGAGCAAAATCAAGCGATTTGATTTATTAATAAAGTCCTTGATTAACTATACAGGGAAATTGAACATCAATTTAAAGATTGTCGGAGAGGGACCTGAGAAAGAATCATTACTTAAGCTGGCTGCCGGGATAACCAATAAAAATGTGACCGTTGAATTCCCGGGCCACATTGAAGATATGATCCCATTTTATGATTCATTGGATCTGTTTGTTTTTCCCAGCCATAATGAATCGTTTGGCCTGGTGGTCCTGGAAGCCCTGTCAAGAGGGGTGCCGGTGGCCCTGTTCCCGGATGCCGGGGGGGCTTTACCGCTAATTCAAGATAATCGTAATGGATTTGTTTTAAAACATGGGATTGGCGGGTTAGAAGAATTATGGGTAAAATTAGATAAGAATCTGTTTATATTAATGGATATGGTTGAGTACATAAATAAAATGGATCTATCCCCTTACAATATAAAGACCACCAGGTTGAAGCTGGAAAACCTGGCCAACCAGGTTTGAGGAATAGGCAAAGGAAATAATCGATGAGAAATGATAGATAAAAAAATGATGATTATCACCAATATCCCCAATCCCTACAGGATTCCTTTATTTAATGAGTTAAATGTACAATTAAAACAAAGGGGTATAAAACTTAAGGTTGTTTTTGGAGCCAGGGGGTATAGCCGGAGGAAATTCCAACTGGACATGGAGGAATGTCAATTTGATTATACGATTTTAAAATCATCGCCGCGGAACATTTTTTTTGCGGGAAAGACTTGGTTTACTTACAGCGGTTTATTGAAACTCATCAGGCAGGAGCGACCTGATCAAATCATTATCATCGGTTTTTCCTTGGGTACAATAAAACTCTGGCTGCGAAGCTTCCGGGTTAAGACCCCGATAATCATATGGTCGGGCACGATCCCCACCAGTAAACATTCGTTCCTGAGACGGATGCAGAGAAAATTGATCATGAAAAGAGTTTCAGGATATATTGCTTACGGTTCAAAGGCAAAAGAGTACCTGGTATCACTGGGCGCTGATCCGGGGAAAGTACATATAGCCATCAATACCGTGGATACAACTTTTTTTAGCAGCAAAACGTTTCAATTACGGCAGGAGTTGGATGAAAAAGGAAATAAGAAGCACTTAACCTCTATCGGCTACTTGATACCCAGGAAAAATGTTTTCAGGGTGCTGGAAGTGGTGAAATTGTTAGCGGAGACCAGGAATGATTTCATACTTGATCTAATTGGAGATGGGTCTGATAAAAAGAAACTGGAGAGATTTGTTGCAGATAATGGTATTTCAAGTTTTGTAAAATTTCATGGCTTCAGGCAAACGGATGAACTCCCGTTTTTTTTGGCCCGGAGTCGTTGTTTTTTATTTCAAACCGATTTTGATATCTGGGGGTTGGTACTCAACGAGGCCATGGCAGCAGGAATCCCCTGTATCTCTTCTATTCATGCCGGCGCCACCCATGATTTAATTATCGAGGGTGAAACCGGTTTTGCCATGGATTTTGCCGATACCGGGAAAGTCGCAGAGTGTCTCAATTGGATACTGGAATATCCGGATAAAGCCAGACAGATAGGAGACAATGCCGGCAAATTTATCCGGGAACACGCCAGCCTGGAAAAGTGTGTCGAAGGATTCATAAAGGTAATAGAACCAATAAAAGAAAAATAAAAAATAAAGAGAACTACCTTGAGCAATATGATCTATAAAAAAGAAAAAAAGATTTTATTTTTAATCTTATTATTGGCTTTTCTTGTAAGATTTGTTTCAAGCTATATTATTTTAGACGAAATGCCGAAAACATACGGGTGGCATCACATCGCTTCAAATGTGATAAAAGGCCATAAAACCTTGCTTCAAAGCGGATATTATTCAAGGGAATACGACATGAGAGTCGTTTTCAATTACTATACAGTGAGACCTCCGGTAAATGTGCTGTTCAATATAATAATGATCTACTTTTTCAAGGAATCCATGTTTTTCTATATATTGTTCCAATCTCTCATTGCCACCTTAATTGTTTACATCTCCTTTAAAATATTCAGCTTAAAATTTCCTGTAAAAATTTCAATATTGGGTACTGCAATTGTTTGTTTTTATCCCGGTTTTATTTCCAGGGTGTGGAATGCGACAGAAGACAATTTTTTTATATTGTTCATACTGTATTCAATTTATTTTATCTTTGTATATCTCTCGAGAAGAGAGTTAAAATACTTAAGATACTCAAGCTTATTCATTGGACTTTCCTTCCTGACCCGCAGCACCATATTGCCCTTTGTATTTTTGCTTATTATATTCTTGCTCTTTTTTATAAAGGAAAGAAAAATGGTTTTGATATTAAACAGTGCCGGGGTAATTTTGCTTACCATTTCGCCTCTACTTATATATCATTTTTCGATTTACAATAAGGTCCTTCTTTCCGACCACAGCTGGGGTAGATTCTGGGTGGCAAATAATAAATATATTGCCGGTCAATTCCCCCGGACAAGCATCGATAAGATTGAATATCAAATGTCACAGGATCTTTCCAAAGAAGATTATATGAAATTAAGCAGGATGAGTCATCTTGAAAAGGAGAAATTCTTTTTACATAAAGCCTTTTCATTTATAAAAGAAAACCCGGGCCCTTATCTATCGTGTGTATTTAAGAAAGTGATTTCGGTTTTTTCAATTTCCTATAATCCCCATAGCAAGTCTAAAGATATGCGAACCAGGCAATTGGTACACCTATTAACCTATGTACCTATTTTGATGATAGGAATCATGGGGTATGCGTTATATTTTAAAGCAGCACCCCTGGAAAATCTTATAATGATCATTTTTTACCTATCCCTGATAATTTTAGCCGCTGTCTTTTGGGCTCATACAAGACATACGATTCCCTATCATTTTACGTTTATTTATGGAATTCTTTTATTCCTTGATCAAAATAAGTGGGCCGGGAAAATATTAATCAAGAATCAATTAAACGGATAAATAAATTGAAGAAGCTGGTATTGTTTTATATTTCTGTCAGGACGATCATTACTGCTTTTTACGATGTCTATCCTATACCCGGATTCAGGGCAACAGAGTTGATTGGTGCCATTTTCCCGATTATATTGTTAGTATATTATTTTGAAAGACATCCTCCATTGTCCAGGTCACAAAAAAAAATCTTCTTGTTAATCTCCTGGGCATTGTTTTCGTCATTAATCGTCTTATTAAATTTCGGAGTAAATGCTTATGTTATCTTCAAGCAATTTTTTAAACTTTTAAATGGCTTTGCTGTTTTTATCGCATTTCCCTTGATCTTTAGAAATAATAGAGATGTGAATCTCCTGATAAATGCATTTCTAATTTCAACGATTTTCCCGGCACTGCAAATTACTGCCCAGTACTTGATCGGGGCTGATTTTTTGGGTTTGAAGGCTCATGTTTCCGGCGATATTACATTGTATTCGGGGGTTTATGGTAATCACGGGGTTTTCGGTATTATATCATGGATGGGGCTATTAAGTATTATCACCAAACTTGGGGTGAATAATAAAAAAAATAGACTGCTTTATGTAAGTTTATTTATATTTTATTTATTGGTTGGATTTACTACCTTTAGCAGGACAATAATGGTTTTAATGCTGGTAATATTGTTCGGATTTATATTGTTATTAGTCAGGAGTAAGAAGGGTGGGATACTATTGTTAACGATCTGTTTGGTTTTATTAGCCGTAATTAGTCCTGTTGCTGAGGTTGCTTATGAAAATATAAAAAAGCGTTCCTTGTCTGAAATAGAAATATTGAGAGGAGAACGGGATATTATTTATGGACTACATGGCCGCGTCGGCCGATGGGACAGCAAATTAACCGTGTTTCTCCAGGAATATAGTATCTTTGAACAAATGATTGGGACAGATTTATCTATTGGACCGCACGGCGACTATTTTTCCTGGTTATTCAGTTATGGTTTTATCGGCTTATTATTATACCTGTCGTTTATTATAAGTCTATTATTTTACGTTAAAACCAGATTAAAGAGAGTAATATCTGTCTTTCACAAGTATTACGGGGCCGCGGTTTTTTTGGGTATAATCATATGGATTATAATGGCTATTTCTACGAATCCGTCATTTATGCCTGATTTCGGATATTTTGTCCTGGGGAATAGCACTGTTTTTCTATTTATTACCAGGAAAAGATATAATAATAATTCTACCGTTATCAACAAAAAAAATGAAATCCGCTAAAAATGGAATGAATGGTTGAAGCGTGGTACAATACCTGTCAATCACTTCCGGAGGTTTGAAAGATAAAAGATAAAATGTCCCTTGGGCGAAAGGTTATCAAGAGTGGTATCTGGCTGCAAGTTGCGAATTTTCTTCAGCTAGGAGCAAATTTTGTAATCACGGCAATCCTGGCGAGACTGCTGACGCCGGAGGATTTTGGACTTATCGGGATTGTTACTGTCTATACAGTTTTTATTACTACATTTACCACAGTTGGATTAGGTACCTCCATTATTCAAAAACAAGAGGTCAATCAACGGCAGATATCTACGCTGTATTGGCTGAATTTTATATTGGGCTTTTTTAGTACGGTTGTCGTCGCCGGAACAGCGAAATGGGTTGCCCTTTTTTATGGTTATCCCGAACTGGTCCCCCTGCTTATCATCGTTTCTTTAAATTTCCTCATCTCACCGTTTTATCAAATTCATCGCAAGATGCTGGAGAAAGAGCTTCGTTTTCCCACCACTGCCAAAATAGGTGTGTTCTCTACCGTAATGTCTGGCCTTGCCGGCATAACCTGCGCTTACCTGGGATTTGGGGTTTACAGCCTGGTCTTTCAGTCGCTGGCATTAAATATATTTAATGTCCTTGGATTCCGGTGGGCATTTCACTGGCACCCACACAACTCTTTTGCATTAAAACCGGTAAAAGAAATGATCTACTTTTCCATTAAAATGAAAGGCGCCCAACTTTCACGTTATTTTGAAAGAAACATCGATCTATTTATACTTGGCAAGCTGCTTCCGTCTCAAATATTTGGTTTTTATGCCCTGGCTAACCGGATTATTTATTTTCCCATTCGCCGTGTATCTTACACGTTCACGGCAATCCTTTTTCCTTCATTTTCCAAAATCCAGGATGATATCGATAGAATTAAAAAAGGTTACCTGAAAACCATTCAAATTATTGCCATATTTACATTACCTTTTGTGTTCATACTGGCTCTTTATGCCAGGCCGCTGGTTTTATTTATTTTAGGAGAGCAGTGGCTTCCGCTCCATAAAATTATTTTTATCCTCTCCGGGGTTGGAGCGATTCAAGCCATCGAACATATATCTGTGGCTATTTATCCTGCCATCAATAGACCGGAAGTTATATTGAAATTGGGAATTATTCGTACGGTTATTACGGGAATTGGTGCTTTTATCGGCGGCTTATACGGGTTGATAGGTGCAGCAGTGGCTATTCTTCTTGCTAAAAGCATCCTTTTTATCATCAGTATGATATGGCTCAAATACTATATCAAATTTACATTTTTTGAAATATTTAAATCCCTTTCAGGTCCTTTAATTGGAGGTGCAATTGTTATTATAACGTTTTTTTCAATAAATCCAAACCTGGAATTAACCTCTTTTGAATTAATGATAGTACTAGCTCTGTCTCTCCTGGTCTACTCTGTTTCTATCTTGTTGACAAATTATAAAGATTTAAAATATATTTTTCTTCGTTTGAAGCCCAAAATGAATCCTTAATCCTCCAGGAGGTTAATATGTTTAAATTTTTTGGGATATATAAGACATCAACCTGGAATCCGGATGTGGGCGAAATTAAAGATAGGTTTAGTCGTGCCATTGGTAGTGGTATCAAGAGATATAACGTCTATGAAAATGAGAGGGTTCTATTTGTTTTTCATCAAGGGATAAAATATTTATATGATCCATCCTCTGATATCTTCCTGGTTTTTTGGGGATCGATTTATAACAATTCTCTAAAAGATATTATTGAGAATTACAAAAGGTCCGGGATGGAGTTTCCGAATGAATTGAATGGAAGATTCGGTCTGATCCTTTACGATATAAATAAGGATCAGCTCTATTGTATTCGCGACAGGTTCGGGATAGACAGAATCTATTATGCCCAAACCGGGGATGGGTTATTGTTGGCATCCCATATTACCCCCATTATAAAATCCGGGAAAATCAACGTCCAGCCCAACTATGAGAAAATATATAATTTTATGAAATATTCAATTGCCTGGGGAGATAATACCTTCTTTAAAGATATAAATGAAATTTCAATGGGAAATTATTTGTCCGTTAAGGAGAAAGAAGTGAATCAAATCCAATGGTACTCGATTGATAGGAAAATGATCCCCGAAGGATTAAGAGAAAACCCGGATGCAGAGAAATCATTTGTTGAAAAAATGTTTCAATCAATTGAAGAAAGAATAACAGACTCTGAAAAAGTCGGGCTGGCATTAAGCGGAGGCCCTGATTCCTCTTTTGTTGTGAGTATTGCTGCGAATATTGAAAAAAAATTGAAAACCAATAGAAAGTTCCATATTTTTAGTTTGAGATTCGATGATAAATCCCTGGATGAAGGCCCTTATATTAAAGCTGTGGTGGATTCGTTGAAAGCGAAATTAAGCAAAAATCAAACGGTTATCCACGATATTTATCCACGGGTGGATGACCTGGAAAGGGATTTTTATGAGATTGTAAAATATTTCGAAGAACCATTTCATAAGATACATCCCTTTATGTATTGGACACTAACTAAATATACCGCTGAAGTAGATGTCCCCTACATTTTACTGGGTCAGGGAGCAGAATCCATAATCGGCGGTCAAACCGGGGCCGATTATTTTGTTTCTGCTGCCGAATATCTGAGAAAATTTAGATTGGTAAATTTTTTTAAAGAGGTTACTGCTGTATCAAAAAACCGGGAAGTTAAATTGAGCCGCTCATTTTTAAGATCTCTGTATCCTTTAATCCCATTTTTGATAGAAAAAATAAAATCCCCTAAGCAGCAGTTGCGGGATTCCTTTATGGATCCCGGGTTTGTTAACCGGGAATATCAAAAAGTAGAAGTGCCCAGGCTTTTTAAGAATTTACTTACACAGAATATTCTTTCGGATTTGTATTCGCAGCCTGATGAATTCAGGCAATTTACCAAAAATAAATTTTCCCTTAATGTGGATATGAGATTTCCTTTTATGGATCATCGACTGGTTGAATTGGCTTATTCGCTTCCCAATGAATTGAAAGTTCACCGTGGAATTTCAAAAGTGATACTTCGGCGAGCCCCAGGAGTCTTGCCGGAAAAGGTAAGAAATCGAAAGGATAAAATGATGAGCTCGAGAATTGAACAGCATTGGTTTCGAGGCCCGCTGGCAAAATTTACAAAAGATATTATCGAATCAGACTCCTTTAAAAAGAGGAACATTTTCAATATAAAGCAGGTAAGAAATGCACTTGACCTTCATATAAAAGGAGAACGAAACCTGGCAAAGGAGATTTCCAGGTGGCTGACCATTGAGTTATGGTTCAGGATCTTTATCGACCGGGATTCGTAATGTAATAAGATATAAGCATGGAGACTTTGAAAATTTTGTTAACAGGTGATTTAATGCCGGGTGGTGAATTCGATACTCTGGCAGCAGGGGGTATCACTTCGATAAATTGGCCCTTTGAAGATATTGAACATTTTTTTATCGATTCCGACCTGGTACTTTCCAATTTTGAATGCCCTATCCGGGAGGGAAATGATTTGAGGAAAGATAAATCTTCCATATTGGGTTGTTCAAATTTTATACTTCCCTATTTGAAAAAATGGAAATTCCATGTTTTGAACCTGGCCAATAATCATATTCATGATTATGGACTTCAGGGGATAACCAGTACGTTGACGAACCTCGAACAAAATGGGTTAATTCCTCTTGGAATCGTTTCAAATGAAAGGAATCTAAATAATTGTGTACGGAAAAAGATAAAAAATATAACCATCGGTTTTGCTGCGTTTACTTCGGATGAACCCTGGGTCAAATCAAGGTTGTACGATGGAACCTTCAACCTGGTTTTTTACTCCAGGACCAATGTGAGCGATGCAATCGACAGCCTGAGAAAAGAGTGTGATTTTGTTATTGTCGTCATGCACTGGGGGTTTGAAAATCATGAATACCCCTCTCCACAGCAGTTGGACCTTGCCCGCTTTTGTATCGACGAAGGGGCGGATGTTGTGGTGGGACATCATGCCCATGTTATACAGGGATACCATATCTATAAAAACAAACCGATTTTTTTTAGTCTTGGTCATCTTTTCTTTTCAAATTTTTATTACAAGAGCAGCGACCTGTCCAATTGGCAGGAAAAGAACCGTCTCGGGCTAATGGTTCAGTTGGAATTAAAAAAGAATGGGGAAATTGATTTTAAACCGGTTCCTATTTTTCAAAATAATAACTATAAAATCCAATTAATCAAAAACCATGAAGAAGAAAAACTCCTTGAAAAAATAGAGAGTCTTTCAAAAAAAATGGAAATGCCCGAAAAGGAATATCGGCAATTCTGGAAACGTTATCACTACAATTTGATCAAAAATAAGTTGATAAGGAAGATAAGAAAGGTCTTTCATGATTCCAACCTCAGCGGGAAGAGAAAAGTTTTCAAGATGGTGAAATTATCCCTTTTATTGGTCATCGAAGTATGTAAGAGAGCAATTTCTACCCGTCCGGAAAAGGTAAAACATTATGAATAATAATAATAAAAATCCATCGGCAGTACTTAATGTCAATATTGAACGGCTTCCCCCTCCTTCTGAAATAATTGAAACGAAGAATTTCAAATTATGCCTGTGGGGTTGGATGGGATTCAAAATCGATCTGCCGTTGATAAACGATTGGGATGCGGATGAGTTCCTGGTATATACCCTTGAACATTCCAGGGGCATTTTTTTTATTCTGGTTACGGATTACCTGGAAAAACGGTCAATATTTTTTACAGACCTTTATTCATGCAAAAAAATATTCTATTTCCGGAAGGATGGAAAAATCCATCTAACCGATTTCCTGTATAAATTTAAACCTCTTATGAACACCGGGAAGGAGCTTGACACGGTATCCACGGCACTTTTTTTAATGTATGGTTATATACCTTCAAACGATACACTGTATAAACCTGTAAAATCATTAAAACCGTTTACCTATTATGTATATAAAGACAATCAATTGGAGGAGCATGAGTATTATAAAATTGATTTTCCTGAAAAAGAATCATCCTATCCGGACGCTGTATACGGTATATTCGAATTGTTTGAGAAACGGTTCCTTGCTTTAACCGAACCCTTTAAAACGTTTTTTATCCCCCTGAGCGGCGGCAGGGACTCGCGGTTTTTATTGGCCTTAGCCCTGAAACATTTTAAAAAAAATAGGATTACAACATTTACCTTCGGTCAAAAAGGCACCTTTGATTTTGAAATCGGCAGGGGATTTTCAAAAAAGTACAACATCGACTCCATATGTTTGCCTTTTAACCAGGAAGATTACTTTGAAGAGTATGTATTACCGGGAACAAAATATAAAAACGGTTTAATTAATCATGCCATGAATGCCCCTTCAAAATTCTATGAAAAGGTTTTAAATCCCGATGATGACAGGTTAATTGTTTCCGGCTATATCGGGGATGCCGTATTGACCTGGTCGCATCAGCGAAAAATAATGTCGGACGAAAACAATTTCTCATACCCCGTCCCATACTATTTCAGCCTCAGTGATGTGGCGGACGTTTCTTTTCCCCGATACAAAGGGGAATGTTATTCAAGATTAAAAAATCTTATGGAGTGTTTATACGATGAAAAGAGAAACCTGGAAACAGAGAAGTGGCTCTACTATGTTCACGCCCCCTATTATACCAATCCCTGTATGTTCTCTGAAGAGAAATTTTATCACTTTGCTCTTCCCTTTATCGATACCGCTTTTTTTGAATATATAAAAAAGGTGCCGGTTCGGTATAAAGCAAGAACCACATTTTATGAAGATATTTTAAATGTGGACCATGACATTCACTATTTTTTCCATTATCCTTTAAAAACAGAAAGAGGATTTGGATATGGGAACAGCAGGATGACCAACCTGTCTTTTCGCTGCCTCTTTTATCTAAAGGCCCTGGTATATGGGGCAAGACCGATGAAAAATTACATTAACTTCGATAAAATCTATAAGGACAAATTCCTTGACGGGCAGATCGCATCTTTAAAACACTTTGAAGGGTTACATTATATTTTGAATAAAGAGAACCTGACAATCAAACAAAAAGTTCTTCTTTTTTCTTTGAAACTCAATTTGGAGACCTTTTTTAAGTAAAATGCACATCCTGTATCTCTCACTTCAACGAATTCCCGGTCGTGGGACTCACACGATAAATATAATGAATATGTGTGAGGCCTTTTCACAGCTGCCGGAAGTCAACGTAACCCTCCTGGTTAATCGAAACAACGATTTCAAATTGGAGCCCAATACCGATATATGGAATTTTTATAACGTAAAAAGCACTTTCGAAATAATATTTTTACCGCAGCTTTCCCGGATCATTGGAAAGATAACCCTCCTTAAAAAATTATTTACACTGTTTAACCTGGCATCGGCTCTTTTTAAAGAATTTAGAAACCGGCGAGAACCTTTTATTGTTTTTTCACGCCATCACAAGGTAGTGAAACTCATGAAGGTCATTCAAGGAATTGCAAAAAACCGGGCATACCGGGGTTATTTTTGCGAATTACACGATCTCTTTACCGGCCCAGTTTATTTAAAATCCTACGCGGGTTTGATCGTTATTTCGTCAGCCTTGAAGAAAGATCTGATCGATAAGGGGATAAAGGTCCCCGAAAACAGAATCCTGGTGGCCCAGGATGGTGTCGCTATACATCGATACGAAAACTTTCCTGAAAAAGATTCCATCTACTCTGAGTATGGATTGCCGCGGGGTAAAAAAATTATTGCTTATACCGGGCGGTTAGCAAAGGGAAAAGGGGTGGATATTTTAATACAGGCATTTGCCGGGCTGAAGAACCGCAAAGATCTGTTACTGTTGTTGGTGGGGCAAATATTCGACGATGAGTACCGGGAAATTGCAGTTGCTCACGGCCTTGAAAATATAATATTTACAGGCTTTGTTCCCCCTTCCCGGGTGAGAGCTTTCCAGTTAATTGCCGATATCCTGGTACTTCCGTCAAACCGGGAGCTTCCTTATTTTAAATATACGTCACCCATCAAATTATTCGAATATATGGCAGCGGGGAAACCCATCGCTGCTTCGGCATTGGATAGTATTTCTGAGATTATCAGGCATAAAGAAAACGGGATATTATTTAATCCCTCTGACCCGCAAAGTCTGGCAGATTCTATCCTGTATCTGCTGGACCACAAAGATTTCTCCGCTAAAATCGCAGCCCGGGCGAAAGCAGATGTCCTTGATTATACCTGGCTAAAACGAGCGGAGAATATTCATCGATTTATTCAACAGCATATAAATGAAGATACGAAGGATTGAAAGCTGTTTTCCTTGCATTTGCGGGGAATTTTCCCTTGCCGGAAGGTTAAAGGGACGCCAAAAGAGTACTGGTGTAGAGGTGTTTTTTTCCGCAGGCAACCTGGTCATTTACCGGCTGGGTGCCCCGGATATTTTTTTTAAGTATCGAGACCAGAAGAAAAGCACTTTTGTCCTGGTGCAGGGACAAATTTATGAGCCTTTTTACCTGGGACCCGGTATGGATAAGAAAAAAGAAACCCTGGTAATGCCTTATATCCTGGAACCGGATTTAAAAACATTGCAGGGGAGTTTCATTATTATCGATTATTCCGGCATGGGTATCGAAGAACCGAAGCTGGTCATTACTGTTGATAAGTACGGGATGCGTACCGTCTTCTACTATCAAAATAAGAAAGATAATACACTATATTTTGCTACCCATATCTCCGGCATAAAATTCTTGCTGGGGGAAAAAATGCCAACCCTTTCTTCCCCTTCGGTTATTCATTATTACCATTTCGGGTTTACGTCCTGTAGGGAAACGTTATTCCGGGATATTTTAAAAATACCCCCGGCATCGACTTTGACAATTTGTGGAGGAAAAGTAAGGCTAGATAAATACGTTAACCTGTCAGAATTGTATAATCCCGGGAAGTATCGTCGTATGAGTGAATTTGCCATTTGTACGGAGATAAACAGGAACCTGGAAACTTCGATTCAAAAGCGGGTTGGAGATAAAAAAACATTGGCTGTTGCCCTTAGTGGGGGAGTTGATTCCGGATTGATAGCCAAAAAAGCAAGAGAGATGGGCATAAGTGTTGCCGGTTATAACCTGGCATATGGGTTGGATGGGTTGGAATACGATGAGTCCAGCAGGGTGAACCGGTTGGCCGGGGATTTTGATATTGCACTCAGAAAAATCGCAATTAGCCCCAGGCAGCTAATTGAAAATATAGAACCGGCAAGTTCCATCACCAGTGAGCCTATTGCCTTTAATGACGCGGCCATGGCGATTCTTTTTGCTGAAGCTGCAAAGGATGGCCTGGATTCACTGTGGGACGGCGATGGTGTGGACCGTTTGTTTTTTGGCATGAACCGCCATATGCAGTATCATAAACTATTTAAGCTCTATAACCGTTTGAAACCATTGAAATTGGTCCCCCAGATTATGTCGATTATCAAACGAATAAAAGGATCGAAAATCAAGAAGCTAACTATCCTATTGAACAATTGGCTGGATGGCATACCTCCTTACCCTGAAAGAAAATTGGAAAAAAACAGGAAGTATGACCGGGATTTTGAACGGTATATCTTTGACCTGGGGATCAAACCTTCCAGGGATTCCTTTATAAAAACCTTTCCTGCTGATGATGTTCATGATATGATTCTTTATTTCACCTATCAATCCATTGGTATGTGCCCGGAGATATTTTTCCATTCGCCGTTGGAACTTCTGCAGTATTACGGCATGACACCTGTCTCGCCTTTTTGGACTGACAGTATGGTTTCCCTGGCCCTCAGTATTCCTTCTTATTTTAAAGTTAAAAAAGGCAAAACGAAATACATATTAAGAAAAGCCGCTTCAATAGGCCATAACCGGGATTACTGGATGCTGCGGAAAATTGGCCTGCAAAACAGTTACAATTTTATTAAAAACACCTCTCACGGACGGGAATGGCAGGAAGAATGGAATAAAGGTATAAAAGAGAGTCTGCTTTACGGTATCGTCAGCGATCATCTCCAGGGTGAACCCGTTGAAATCCCCCGTTTGCTAATGGCTTATATTTGGTTTTCAAAGAACAATGAATGATCCAGGATTAAAAGAGAAAGTTATATTTTTTGGGAAATTACCACCACCTTATATCGGCCCGGCTGTGGCAACACTGAGTCTTCTTAATTCATCTTTAAAAGATGAATTTGAGTTAATTCACCTGGATTTATCCGATCATCGCGATATAAATACCCTGGGTAAATTTGATTTCACAAATTTTTACCTGGTCTTTAAGCAGTATTTCAATTTAATCCGGTTGATTTTAAAACACAAACCCCGGCTTGTCTATATTCCTGTGGGGCAGACCACGGTGAGTTACTGCAGGGATTCCATTTGTATTCTTATATCCAGGTTGTTTGGTTGTAAAGTTATTTGTCACTTACGAGGGGGTAATTTTAAGAATTGGTATGATTCTGCTGGTCGGCTGACTAAGTGGTGGGTGCGGTATGTTCACCGGAAAGTGAGTGCACAAATCGTACTGGGCAGTAACCTAACTCATCTATTTAATTGGCTTATTCCCGATGAGAGGATATTTGTAGTGCCCAATGGCGGTAATTATACATTCCCGCCCGTAACAAAAAGTGAAAATAATATTAGAGTATTGTTTTTAGGGAATTTTATCGGCAGCAAGGGTGTGTTGGACGTGCTGAAAGCCGCAGTAATTATCGACCAAAGTCAAAAGATAAAAAACACGAACATTAAATTTCTTTTTGCCGGATATTGGCGGGACACAAAAACCCGGATGGAATTTGAAAAAATTATGAAAGAAAGACCGGACCTCCCGGTAGAGGTCATCGGGCCGGTAAAAGGTGATGAAAAGTTGAAACTGCTGGCATCTTCCGACATCTTTGTTTTTCCTACTTTTTATCCCAACGAGGGACACCCCTGGGTGATTGTTGAGGCAATGGCTGCCGGTTTGCCCATTATTTCTACTGATCATGGGGCAATCGTCGAGTCGGTGATAGATGGAAGAAACGGTTTTATCGTGGAACCTAAAAATCCGGGACAGATTGCAGAAAAAATAAAATTCTTAATAAAAAAAGCGGAAATCAGGAACAAAATGGGAAGGCAAAGCCTGGAAATGTACCGGGAAAATTTTACTGAAAACCTGATGGTTCAGCGAATGCAGGAGATTTTTAAAAAGGTGCTGGGTGCTGAGGGGAAGTTAAAATGAAATTTAAGGAATTGGTAAAATTTCTTGTGTGGGAGTTGGTTAGTGCTCCTTTATTGAAGTTGAAAAAGAAAAGGATTTATTCTTTTGAACCTGGTTTTAAAGGTTTAAATCTCGGCTGTGGTTTTGAGAATATCCCAGGTTGGATAGGAATTGAGGGTGGGGTGGCCTATGTTATCACCAGGAAATTACCAAAACCACTGGTAAAGTTAATATATAAAAAATTTAACATGTCGGTAAAATATTCTTTTGCTGAATATTATTCAAAGTTGAAGTCCATGAAAATTATTCATCATAATTTGCTTTACGGCATTCCCTTTGCCGATGATTCGGTCCCAAATATTTTCTCATCTCATTTTGTCGAGCATCTTTCTAAGGAAGAGGGTGAATTCCTGTTAAGGGAAAGTTATCGTGTGTTATGTTCCCAAGGAATAATTCGTATTTGCATTCCCTCTCTGGACGAAGTTGTCCGGGAGATGAAAGAAGCAATTGTTGATTATGATTCCGGCGGGATCGAAAAAATACAGAAGTTTGTGACTGCAGGTTTTGGGGCCACAGGAAGGGCTGGATATATGGCTTCTTTTCAACATTATTTTCATCATCATCGCAGGATGTATAATTTCAGGGAATTGAGAGCAGTGCTGGGAAAAGTGGGTTTTAAAGAAATAAAAGAAAGGGAATATAAAAAAGGAAATATCCCGGATGTGGAGTTATTGGACACCAGGCCGGGCTTATTTGTGGAAGCGGTAAAATAGAATCGATTAGAGAAAATAGATTTAGCATCGCAAGATAAATCTGCCGTCCAAGACAAAAGTGATGCGGAGCTTTTTAAAAAGAGATCTTTTAAAAACAAGGAAAACACATGGACCAATTAACCCAGGACTTAAAAAAGGGAAACATGCAAATACTGGAAGTGCCTTTTCCTGCGTTGGGAAAAGGGCAGGTGTTAGTGAGGAATTTTTATTCCGTCATCAGTGCGGGAACAGAAGCAAAAACTGTTTCTGACGCCCGCAAAGGCTATATCGCCAAAGCCAGGGCCAGGCAGAAGGAAGTGAAACAAGTTATCGAACTGGTTAAAACCACGGGCTTAGCCGAAACTTATAAACTGGTGATGACTAAGCTGGAAGCACCGTCTGCATTGGGCTACAGTTCAGCTGGAGAAGTTATCGGCATAGGGGAAGGGGTTACACAATTCAAAGTCGGTGACAGGGCGGCCTGCGGCGGAACCAGTGCGGTTCATGCAGATGTGGTATCCGTGCCTGAAAATCTTTGCACAAAAGTCCCGGAGGGCGTGGAATTAAAACATGCTGCCTTCTCAGCGATCGCAGCCATTGCCGTGCAGGGGATACGGCAGGCGGATTTGCAGTTAGGGGAAAGCTGTGTAGTGATCGGCCTTGGACTCATCGGGCAGATCACGATTCAATTGCTAAAGGCAGCCGGGATAACTTCTATCGGCATCGATATCAAAGAGGAACAGGTACAATTGGCCCGAGAAAACGGAGCTGAATTTGCCTTTAACAGGAACAGGGAAGATATCGAAAATGTGATTCTTCATCATACCCATGGATACGGTGCGGATGCAGTGATTATAACGGCCTCCTCTTCTTCCACCGACCCGATGGAACTGGCAGGCGCCCTGTGTCGGCAAAAGGGCAAGGTAGTCATCGTGGGTGGTGTGCCTACAGGATTCAGCCGGACCAATTACTACAAGAAAGAACTGGACGTAAGAATGTCCTGTTCGTACGGCCCTGGCCGCTATGACCCCCAATACGAAGAACATGGACACGATTATCCCATCGGTTACGTACGCTGGACAGAAAACCGCAACATGCAAGCCTATATCGATCTATTAGCAAAAAATAAATTGAACATGGACGCATTGATTTCTCACGTATTTGATCTTACCGATGCTCCTGATGCTTACCGGATGATCCTGGAACGGTCAGAACCCTTCTGCGGTATTCTCATCCGCTATGATATTGAAAAAGAATTAAAATCAAAAGTAATACTTAAAGAAAAATCCTTTCCCGCAGCAGAACCCAATGTGGGGCTGATCGGTGCCGGTTCCTTTGCGAAAAATGTGCTTTTGCCGGGAATGAAAGGATTATGTAACCTGGTAGGAGTAGCTGCAGCCCATGGAAACAATGCCAGGTATGCAGCCGATAAATACGGATTTAATTATTGCACCGACAAAGCAGATGAAATCATCGAAGATGAAAACATCAATACGGTCTTTATTGCCACCCGGCATAATTTGCATGTAGAGTTTGTCATCAAAGCATTAAAAAAAGGAAAAAACGTCTTCGTGGAAAAACCCCTGGCCTTAACCCCGGACGAACTGGAAGAAATTCATGGCGTTTATCAATCAATAGCAAAGCCCGGTAACTTAACGCCGCGTCTAATGGTGGGCTTTAACCGCCGGTTTTCACCCCATATGTTAAAAGTTAAATCCCTATTCCTGCCCCAGCAACCCAAAGCCATGAATTTCAGGGTCAATGCCGGATCGCTTCCAAAGGACCACTGGGTACATGACCCCGAAATCGGCGGCGGCCGGATCATTGGAGAAGTTTGTCATTTTATCGATCTCGCCGTGTATATTGCCGGCTCAAAGATTACCTCAATTTATGCTGATACCCTTAAAGAACCGGGTAACCTGATGGATACCCTGGTAATTAATCTCGCTTTTGAAAATGGCAGCATTGCCAGTATCTCCTATTTCTCCAATGGCAGCAAAAGAGTGGCCAAGGAATATTTTGAAATATATTGTAATGGACAGACCGTCATTATCCATGATTTTAAAACCATGGAAATCTATGGAAAATCACTCTCCAGGATGAAATTGAGAACACAGGACAAGGGACATAAAGAGGAATTGGTACGATTTTTCCACAGCATAAAGAACGGGACACCCTCTCCCATTCCTTACGAAGAAATGTACAGCACAACCCTGACAACGTTTAAGATATTGGAGTCTATAAAACAAGGCCAGGTCCTCTCTGCCTCTTAATTCTTAATATATGAACCACCTTTTTTATTTGATTAAAGAGTTAACAGGAGATAATTGGAAACGGTTGAAGTATACATTTTTGCCTTTTCCCATCAAAGTAAAAGATGATTATATTCATCTTGAACGTGTCATGCAGTGGTTGAAAGCAGCCTATGAAACCAGCCAGGGCGGAGTCAGCAGCCATTACAGCCTCTTGAAAGGAAAATGGCTGAATCCCTTCCCCGAAACCACCGGCTATATCATCCCCACTTTCTTCGATTACTCTAATCCCACCAGGGATCGATATTATCGTGATGCAGCCATTCAAATGACCGATTGGTTATGCAGCGTCCAACTGGATAACGGCGCCTGCATGCAAGGTTCTTATGATTCCCAAAAAGGTAAAAATAAACCCCTTATCTTCAACACCGGCCAGAATATTTTCGGTTTTCTAAGAACCTACCGGGAAACCAAAGAAAAAAAATACCTGGACTGTGCCGTTAAAGCCGGGGATTTTTTAACAGTAAACATCGATGAAGAAGGTGTATGGAATCGCTATTTGCATTATAATATTCCCCACACTTATAATTCCAGGACCTCCTGGGCCTTATTGGAATTACATTCCATAACCGGTGATGAAAAGTATGAGAAGGTTGCAGCAGCCAATCTTGATTGGGTCATTCAACAGCAGCATGAAAACGGGTGGTTTGAACATGCCAATTTCAAACCCAACGAATATCCCAATACCCACGGCATTGCCTACACCCTGCGCGGTCTGCTGGAATCCTATTTCATCACCAAAAAACAAGCCTATCTCGACGCAGTGACCCTGACTTCGGAAAGCCTGCTTAAAAAAATTGAAACCGGTCATCCGCTGTATACCTTCTGGGACCGGAATTGGCAAAACCACGGCAAATATTTCCCCTTCTTAAAAGGAAGATATATTTGTTTAACAGGAAATATCCAGTTGTCCATCATATGGATGAAACTCTTTTTAAAAATAGGCGATAAGAGATTTTTAGCAGCAGCCAATAGACTTATCGATGAAGTTAAAGCCCGGCAAAATCTCACCTGCAAAAACCCCGGCATAAGAGGAGGTATCAAAGGGGCATTTCCCATTATTGGCAGTTATTCTTTCTTAAAATACCCCAATTGGGCCGCTAAATTTTTCGCCGATGCTTTGATGATAAGAATTCATGCCTCCGGCGGGTCAGAACCTTTTTGAAAAAAGGTTCCGACACCTCCAAAAACTTTTTATTAAAGTTAATCAAAAGTTTTTGCGGGGGTCCAGGGGGCAGTTTTTTCAAAAAGAGCCCCCTGGTCGCCGAAGGCAAAATAAAAAAATGGAAAATATAATACACGTTTTTGACAACTTGCACCGATACTTAGTCAGAAACGACTTTGCCGGGTATGAGTATGACGATCTTTTAGCATCTCCTTTTGTCAATTTTCTTACCTTTAATTCTCTATACCTGAAAATTGCAGCAGTACAAATTGCCAAACGGTCATTCTTCAATTTAAGAGGTATCCTGGGAGTTAAGAAACTGAAAAGCACCAAAGCCTTTGGTTTTATGGTAAAAGGTTATCTTTATCATTATCTTGCCACAGGCGAGGATAAATACCTGGAGTTTGTCGAATCTGCCCTCTCCTGGTTAATGCAGAACAAGTCCACCGGTTATTCCGGTTTCTGTTGGGGTAATGATTTTGATTTTGCCAGCCGCGCCGGTATTTTTCCCAAAGGACTTCCCACTATCGTCTGGACCTCCCATATCCAGGAAGCCTTTGATCTTGCCTATGATGTCTTGAAAAATGATAAATATAAAGAAGTGGTAATGAGTACGGCAAATTTTATCGAAAATGATTTGCAAAGAATCAAAGACTCAACCGGGATTTGTTTTGCCTATGCCCCGGGAATCGTTAAACCGGTCCACAACTCAAATTTACTGGGTGCAACGGCTTTACTACGGGCATGGAAATATACCAAAAACGAAAAACACCTGGAACTGGCAAAACAATCCATTAATTGGTCGGTATCCCGGAGAAACAACAACGGCAGTTGGTTTTACGGCCATGAAAATATGCTCCATTGGATCGATAATTACCATACCGCCTATAACCTGGACTCCCTGTGCAAAGCGTATGAAATCGCCGGCAAAGACCTGGTAAACCCGGAAATCATAAAAAAAACCTATCATTACTGGAAATCCCACTTGTTCACCCAAGATTTTAAACCGAAATTTTACCATAACCGGTTGTATCCTCTGGATATCCAGGCAGCAGCACAAGCCATTGAAAGTTTCTCCCGGTATTCGCAATATGAACCCGAAGCCCTCGGCAGTGCCCAAAAAGTGGCTGATTGGACAATAAACCATATGTTAAAAAAGAACGGCAGCTTCAGATATCGCATCTATAAATACTGGAAAAACAACCTGGAACCGATACACTGGGGACAGGCAGCAATGCTCTCTGCCCTGGGTTATTTATTATTCTACACCTATTCCAAAACGAACTCAAAGGAGTATACCAATGGCTAATCCCCATGAGGAATTAATGGCGTTACTCAGGAGTCCAGTGGACTTACAGCCGTTGAAACCGGTATCGGACACGGAACTTCAGTCTCCGGACGGCAAAAAATTCCCCATTATTGACGGGGTCATTTGTTTATTAAAGGAAGAAGAAAGAGGCAAAGACCTCGGCGATGACAGGTTTTACGAAGAAAATCCCTTCGGCTTAAGAGACTGGTCAAACCCGGAAGAAGTGGAAACCGGCGTTGAAGAGGATATGAAACAAATTCTCAACGATATGCCTGAAGATGCAAAAATCGCGGATATCGGCGCAGGAACCGGGAGAATTTCCAATTACCTCAGCATGAAAGGCTTTACCCATGTGGTAAGCGTCGATTACAGCCTGGCCTCCATAAAAATGGTAAAACAAAATAGTAACAATCTCTGCATATGGGGAAACAATTTATCTCTGCCCCTGCAATCGGATTCGTTTGATTTTGTTATCTCCACCGGTGTGATTCACCATACCCCTGCCCCACAGCAGGCCCTCTCCGAATGCGCCCGCATCGTTAAACCCGGCGGCAAATTCTATTTAAGACTGCGCAATATCCACAGCCCTTACGGATACCTGTTTAAAACCTATGGTGCCCTATTAAGATTTTTTGAAGCTCGAAAATCCCTGCGGTTTTTATCCGACTTATTGGGATTTAAAGTCTATAAACTTACCCGCAAAATATTCTATTCCCATCTGCCCAAAAGGGAAGATAACGTGCTTAGAGGAAAATATGAAAACCTCTTTATAAAGGACTTGATAACTTTTTTTAATACCCGGCAAGTAAAACAAATGCTCAGAGAAAACAACCTAGAAATTATTTACGGCCGGAAGGTTGGATTTACCCACCGGCAGCATTTCTATGTTACCAGGAAACAGTAAATTAACCATGAAGATTCTAGTATATATGGGGCATCCGGCCCATTTTCATCTTTTGAAAAACCCGGTCAGGGAACTGGAAAAAAAAGGACACCGGGTTATTGTCCTGATCCAGAAAAAAGATATCCTGGAAGACCTTCTGCGCGGTTCGGGTTTTACTTATAGAAATATATTGGCCGGCGGCAGGAAAGATACGAAATTAGGGCTGGCTATAGGTATGATCAAACGGGATACCAGGCTGCTGCGCCTTTGCTTGAAGGAAAAACCAAAACCGGACATTATGATAGGCACATCAATAGAATTACCCCACATAGGGAAACTGTTAAGAATTCCCACTATTAACCTCAATGAAGACGACTGCCAGGCAGTTCCTCTTTACTGCAAATTATCTTATCCTTTATCCAGTGTTATACTGGTACCCAAAAGCTGCGATACCGGAAAGTGGGAGAAAAAAACAATTCATTATGACGGTTACCATGAACTGGCATACCTTCATCCCCATGTATTTCAACCGCAAAAGGAAGTTGTAGAAAAACAGCTTTCCCCGGAAGGGGCTTATTTTATTCTTCGCTTTGCCAAACTAACCGCCCACCATGATGCGGGCAAGACCGGTATAACCACGGAAATAGCCAGAGAAATTATCAAACGCCTGACTCCCCACGGCCGGGTATTTATTACTTCCCAGCGGGTACTGGAACCGGAATTCGAACCGTACCGGATTCCATTAAACCCGGTGGATATGCATCACGCCCTGTACTATGCCGGTATGTACCTGGGAGACAGTCAGACCATGACAGCAGAAGCAGCTGTTTTAGGAACACCGGCGCTGCGGTTTAACGATTTTGTCGGCAAGCTGGGGTATCTTGAAGAACTGGAACATAAATACGGTTTGACCTACGGCATTAAAACCTCCCAACCGGAAAGGTTGTTTGAAAAGATAGATGAACTATTAAAAATAAAAGACAGGAAACAGGTATGGCAGCAGCGGAGGCAGAAGATGCTCGAAGATAAAATCGATGTCACGGCATTTTTGGTATGGTTTATTGAAAACTACCCGAAAAGTGCGGAGGAAATAAAAAGCTTTTGCGGGGGGTCCAGGGGGGCGGTTTTCTCGAAAAGAGCCCCCCTGGCCGCCGGAGGCAAAAAAACAAACATGAACAATAAAAAAATCATCCTTGTTGCTGGGGCGCGGCCTAATTTTATGAAAATTGCACCGCTGCTTCATGAAATGAAAAACCACCCTGGAATTGAACCGGTATTGGTCCATACGGGTCAGCACTATGATGAAAACATGTCGGAGAGGTTTTTTAGGGAATTGGAAATCCTTGAGCCTGGTATTAATCTTGGAGTGGGTTCGGATTCGCATGCGGTACAAACCGCGCGGATCATGGAAGAATTTGAAAAAGTATGCCTGGAAGAGAAACCTGACGCCGTCCTGGTGGTAGGGGATGTGAATTCTACTGCTGCCTGTACCCTGGTGGCCTCTAAGCTCCGTATTATTACCATCCATTACGAAGCCGGGCTGCGCAGCCGCGATAAATCCATGCCTGAAGAAATCAACCGCTTAGTCACCGACGCCATCTCCGACCTTTTTTTTACCACTTCGAAAGATGCCAGTGAAAACCTGATCAAAGAAGGACATCCAAAAGAAAATATCTTCATGAAAGGTAATCTCATGATCGATACCCTGGTACGGAACCTTGAGAAGGCTGAGTCCATTGACATGATATTTGAAACTAAAGCAGCCAGTCATGAAAAAATCCGGTTGGGGGAGGATTTTATACCGGGTCAGTATGGAGTGCTGACCTTTCACCGGCCCACCAATGTGGACCAAAAGGAAGACCTGGAAAAATTGGGAGACATATGGACAGAGGTATCAGAGAAAATACCGCTGGTATTTCCTGTTCATCCCCGCACCTGGAAGAATATCCTGGCCTTTGGTCTTGATAAAAGGATGCGGTCTTACCCCCGTCTTTTTCTTATCGAGCCGGTGGGGTATCTCCACTTTATCCGCTTGATGAGATATGCGAAATTTGTATTAACGGACTCCGGCGGTATCCAGGAGGAAACCACGTATTTGCATATTCCCTGTCTTACTATCAGGCCCAGCACGGAACGGCCGGTGACCGTATGGGAAGGCAGTAACAAATTGATCAAGGTAGATGATATTATGGCTGAACTAGACCTGATCTTACAAGGAAAAGGCAAAACCGGGAAAGTTCCGCGGTTCTGGGATGGTCGAAGTGCCGGACGCATCGTCGAGGTATTGCTAGAGGAGCTAGTGGACATATGACGTAATTTTTTTCGGTATTGAACATAAATGCAAGTTATAATATAATAAATACGGGAACTCGAAAAACCTGGGCTGATGCAATCATACAGATGAGACAACCTGTGTCTGAGACAGGGTGTGTCTTATTTGATATAAGGTGAGAAGTTGAGAAACCACAGATTTCACAGATTTCACAGATTAATTTAAAAAATCTGTGTAATCAGTGTAATCTGTGGTTCCTTTCATTAATAAATTGTTGACAAAGCGATAAAATGAAATTATAATACGACGAGGAGGTAAACAAATATATGAAGATAGAGGTATTGGCTTTAAATTAGAGGTTAAGAATGGCGTTAAATGAAAAAATTATGAGAAAAATTGCCTCTGATACAGGTATTAGTATAGAAGAACTGACTACAGCAGGAATAATTGCATTACTTAGAGAGAGAAGAAGAAAGATTATGTTAGAACGGTTGGATATTCTTGATAGATACAACATAACTTCCTCAGTACAACTTGAGAATAATATAAAAGAGGGTGATATAGCTGAACATCCCACATGGGAAGACCTGATATTGCTTGAAAACCTGGAGGAAGCAATTAATCTTATCGATGAAGATATTAACATTATACAAGAAGCTGCTTAATATAGCAGTATCCTTCTAATTTTCATATATTCTCATCTGGAGGAGAAATTAAATGATTGATGTCTTAGAAAGAAAACATGCCATATTAAGAAGTTGAGAAAGTGAGAATAAAGATAATGCATGGCTGCAGGGTGCATGAGGATATAGGGGCATGAACACAGCGCATAAATACAACAAGTTAAAGATTTTCCTTGATTTCCTTCTGCTCATTGCTGCCTTTGCAGCAGCATACTTTATAAAAAGAGGGCATCTTAATGTTGAAGGTATCTATATCAGGTTTCTACCCCTTTACTTCTTTTGCTGGTTGATCTCAAGCCTTTTAACAGGTAAACTGAAGAACCCCGTAAATAACGAAGAAAGCGGTTATATGACGCGGCTGGAACCTTTTTTCTCCTCTGCCCTGCTCCTGGTGGGTTTGTTATCGCTTTTTATATACGGCTTAAACTGGTACACCCTCTCACGATTCATCGTGTTCGGTTCCCTGGGAATCTACTTGCTCCTCGAAGTCCTGGTATTATCCGGCAACTTTTTATCCCTGTTCAGGCCCAGGTCCGGGAGTCAACCCGCAAAAAAAAGATTTTCTGTTACCTTTTTTTTACTGGACTCGTTGCTCATAACCGCGAGTTTTTTTGTTGTCCATTTTGTGAAAATGGACACCTTTAAACTGCAAGAAAATTACCAGGAAACCCTGCTGTTAATCTATTTTTTGTGGATCTTTACCAGCATGATCGTTCACAGGTTCCAGGTGCCTGCTGAAAAAAACTATTTTAAGATGATATATCCTTTCCTGAAATCGAATTTTATTGTACTCTCCATTGCTTCACTTTTTATATTCGGTTTCAGGACCGGTTTTTCACGACTCCTGGTGTTCGGCTCCATCGGGGTCTATGCCTGCATCGAGATACTGGTTATATCGATACATTACCTGTACGAGCTCCGCAAGAAAATCGATATACCGGATATAAAATTTTTCGAAGTTCCCGAGTTTTCCCTGCATGGCGACCAGGTGGTAGAAGAGGTGGTGGAAAAGGAAAAAGAAGAATACAAAAAAATTTCCATCAAGAAAGAAAACTTTTACTCCACCATTGTGCGGGAAAAATTGAAAAATACGTACTTAACAAAATTTCCCCGGGTATTTACCTTTATTGACCAGACGGTGGACCTGGATACAATCGATATATTAAAAGCAGAAGTGATCGATACCGGGAACCCTTATAATGTCGAGATTTTACCCGATCAATCATTGGAATTTTTTATGAATCTGCATACCTTGAATAATTACCGCCGGGTGAATCGCTACCTGATCGAAGTCAACCGCAAAATCAAACACCAGGGTATTTTTGCGGGAAAATTCGAACCCTGTGAAAAACGGCATGTCTATTTTTTGAAGAATTATCCCCGTCTGCTGGCTAACGTCCTTTATTTCTTCGATTTTACCTGGAAGCGTGTGTTTCCCAAATTACCCCTGTTGAAAAGAATCTACTTTGTAATGACCAGGGGTAAGGACCGTGTGTTTTCCATGGCAGAAGCCCTGGGCCGTTTATACTTCTGCGGGTTTGAAATCGTTTCCCTGGAGATTGTCGATAACCTGGTCTATTTTATCGCACAAAAAATAAAAGAACCTGAAAATGACACCAATCCCTCCTATGGACTCCTGTTTAAACAAAAGCGCCTGGGAAAAAACCGTAAAATCATTCATATTTACAAAATTCGCACCATGCACCCCTATTCCGAATACATTCACCAGTATATTTATATGAGAAATAAACTGGATGAAAAAGGAAAAATCAAGGATGATTTTCGCATCACCGCCTGGGGAAAGGTGTTTAGAAAACTATTTATCGATGAAATCCCCATGGTCTTCAACTGGATGAAAGGGGATCTTAAACTGGTGGGGGTAAGACCATTAAGCGAAACCTTTTTTAATACCTACCCTGAAGACTTACAAAATGAGCGAATCCGGTATAAACCCGGGCTGATTCCACCCTACTATGCGGATATGCCCAACAGTATAGATGAGGTATTGACATCTGAACGCCAATACTTAAAAAGGTATGCAAAACACCCAATACGAACTAATTTTGCCTATTTTTTCAAAGCAATAAAGAATATTTTGTTCCATCATGCCAGAAGCTCATAGAAGACAGATATAGGAACTAAACCCATGGAAAGAAATAGTACACAAAATAATAGGCTGATCGATCTGCATGCTCACATTGTTCCCGGTGTGGATGACGGAGCGAAATCCTATGCAGAGTCATTAAAAATGCTTCAAATAGCAGAATCCGACGGAATTGGCACCATTGTAGCTGCCCCACACGTGTTCAGCGCCCATAACCGGATAAAAGACATTGAAAAAATCATCGCCAGGACCCGGGAATTCCTGGAACGGTTAAACCGCTGCCCGTTAAATTTACAGGTACTGCAGGGGGCTGAAGTTTTTTTCACCACCGATGTAATGGCATATTTAAAACAATACGGCGAATTCCTGGCTTTAAACAGCGGCTCTTATTTTCTCCTGGAATTTCCCTTTGAATTTATCTTCCCGGGTACATGGGATTTTATATTTAATATCCTCACCGAGGGCTGGATACCCATTATCGTTCACCCGGAAAGAAACAAGGTCATTCAACGAAATCCCGGGATTCTCTACGATTGGGTTAAAACCGGTGCGATGATCCAGCTTAACGCCGGAAGTTTAAAAGGAACGTTTGGAGAAGAAGCCCGGGCAACTTCCTTTCATCTGCTCCATCATAACCTGGTTCATGTTATCGCTTCCGATGCCCATTCGCCCGATCTCCGGGCACCGGAGCTCTCTTTTGTCCAAGAGGCATTAGAGAATCAGGGGATTGAAATTGCCCACCTGCTGCTTTACAGTATTCCCCGATTGATCCTGGATGATAAAGCCATTTCCGATATCGGCGAACCCCGGGACCCCAGGAAAAAACGCAAAATTTTCGATTTTCTAAAAGGAATGTTCAGGTGACTAAACCGTTAAGGTAAGAGGTGAAAAATTAAAAACAATAAATGACGGTATTGACTTTTTTCCGAATATATGTATTATTGATAGGTAAATCCAGGTAAGAATAGTATCCGATCATGAATAAAAGGAGAACAACGTTTTTTCCGTTTTTGGGCCTGATGTGTATTGGCTGGCTCCTCTTATATCCGGCGGTTGATCCCTTTTACCTCAAGGCACTCCAGGATGGTAAAACCGCTTACCATAAGGGCCAGTATGAACAGGCCATCAACGATCTTAAAATCGCCGAGTTCGGGCTTTTACAGGAAAAAGAGCACCTTGCCCAACTTTACCTCTATTATGCCCTTTCCTGTTACAAACTGGGAAGAATTAAGGAATCCCGCAAAATTTTAAATACACTCAAAACAGAACTCAATATTAAAGATCTGGATAACATAACCACCCCCACTCCAATCGAAAATGATGTAAAGTTAATGCTGGCAGTACTGAAAAATTACGATAATCAATCAAATAGAAACGGAATTAAAAACCTGGCATTGATCAAGAGCTTTGAAATCGGATTTCAAAGCGCCCGGGAGCATTTAAAAAATAACAATCTCACCGGTGTTGAAAAAGAGATTAAAGCATTAATGCGGATTGATAAAAAAGATATCCGTATACCATTTCTGAAAGGAGTTGCCGCCTTTAAGAAAAAAAAATATAAAAAATGCATCGGATACTTAGAGAAAGTAACCAAATCAATTGAGCCGGCATTCAAGGATGAGGTATTTTATTATCTGAGCCTCTCTTTTCATTTCAAAAAAAATACTCAGCAAGTTGACTTCTACTATCAAATGATTCATGATAAAACCCTCCGGGAAAAGCTGGATAACATCATTCAAAAGAAATACGAAAAACCAAAAAAACAACCTCCTCCATCTCCAACTCTATCTCCAGAGCGTATACCGCCAAAACCCGGGACAAAAGAAAATAGCTTTGACTTCATATTCCAGGAAACGTTAAAAGAGATAAAAGAAAATGAATACAAGGGGGTAATAAACAAAAGGGTTGAACAAAACCTGAAAAAACTAAGTGAAATCAATAAAAAGGAAGCAAGACTCTTCTATCTCAAAGGGCTGGCAGCTTTCAAAGCAAATAAATACCAGGAATGCATCAAAACACTGAACATCGCTGAAAAAACCATCTCCCCAACATTTCGAAACGATGTCTATTATTACCAAACCCTTTCCAACTATTTTGTGAAAAATTACAGCCAGGCGTTGGCTTTTTATCACAAAATAGATATAAGGGAAGATCAGAAGAAACTCGATTTTATCATCCAAAAGGTGATGGAAGAACGAAAAAGTTCCACTCAGCAAATCTCAAGGAGCTTTTCCCTTAAAAGCCTGAAAAAACTAATGCGAAAATTTCCCGGAGATCAGTCACTGTGTACCGATATTCTTAATTCAGCCATTGAGATGCATAAAACCGGCCCGGATTCTATCAACAATATGATCATTATGATCAATCAATGCTTAAAGAAACCAGGTGCTTACAATGCAGAGTTTATTCAAACAGCGGTCAGCTATTTAGAAAAGAAACGAAAAATCAAATCAGCGATAACGGTCATCGAAAAATCGAAATTTACTAAACGCCTGGAACCCGGGCATATTGACATCTATTATAAATTGGGTCAGTTGTATTTAGAGAATCGTGATCTAAAAAAAGCCTTGAAACAAATGAAACGAGTGAAAAATATGCGAAATGATTATAAGAAAGTCGATTATATGATTCTCAAAATAAAATATTTAATCAAAAATAAAACGAGAAGGCAGCCATGAGTTTGAAAACGTTAGCTGGCATAATACGTTAACCACCGCTATGAACAAAAAAAAAATAAAATGGCTGATTTTTGTCTGGCTTTGGGGAATGGTCCTCGTTAATGCCGAGGATTTCTTTAAGGTCAAAGAACGGATCATCCGGGAAGCCTGGTTTAAAACATTCTCCTTGTATTTTTCCCCGAAACTTTCTATCACCGATCTCGGTTATACCTCCAACATCTATTCCTACCAGGACATCGAGGAACCGGATTGGACAGCAGATGTAGGTATTAACCTTAGTACCGCAGCCATCCTGAAAGACCGTTTTATTTTAACGATCGATGAATTCCCCTACTATTCCTTTTACCTTAAAAACAAAAATGAAGAGGCATTCAATAATTTATTTCAATTTGCTGTCTACACCCACCTGGGACGGTTTAATTTAAATTATAAGTTAAATCTAAACTATATCCGCGAGCGTCCCAACAGTGAGTTCGGCGTCAGGACGCGGCTTAACGAACAAAACCAGGTGCTTTCTATCGATTACGGCAAGCATGACCGTTTTTTCATCAATCTTTATGCTGCCCGGAATCAAAGGGAATATACGGATGAACAGTACCTGCAAAATTACGATCTATCTCATCTGGATCGGGAAGATACCCTCCTGGGCATCACTCTGAACAAACGTATTTTTTCCCGGACCAGGCTTTGGTTAAATTACGAATATTACGTTTATCGTTTTTTGCATGCTTCCGAAAAAGACGGTATTGGTGGGAAGCTCTCATTGGGAGTTGATTTTCCCGAAATCAGCAGGATCAAGGGATCGCTGCGCTTCGGCTGGAAATCATTTTTCCCGAAAAACCCCGATTTTAATGATTTTTTAAAACCCTTTGGCTCCGGTACCCTCAGCATGCAAATGCTTAGACGCTTTAAATTTCACTTTAATTACCTGGTAGACAATTTTTTCTCCTTCTGGAATCCGAATCAATATTTTGATGAACGCTCATTTAGCGTTGGTATTGAGTTTTACTTCAACAGCAGGATAAAAGTTGGTTACGACCACCGCTGGGGAAACCTTTCTTTTAAAAGTCTGCTGGATGGCAGTGTGAGCCGCACAGATGATTTTTACCGTTCCAGCTTTTCCCTGGCCTTTCGCATCTTTAAAAAAATGGGGATTGTTCTGGATTATACCATTTACCATGCCGACTCCACTCAACTGGATTTTAAGCGGCGTTATAATTTTATTGGAGGTAAGATTACCCATGAATTTTAAACGCTTTTTTTCAGCTTTCTTTGTAATCGCGTTCGTATTCGTATTCGCTGGTTTGACGCTAGCCGTTACTCAAAAAAGCACGGACCCGGTTTATTCTTATGCTGTCGGCCCCAAAGACCTTTTGACTATAAGTGTATTCGAGGTCCCCGAATTAAACATCACTGTCAGGGTATCTGAAGATGGCAGCATTACCATCCCACTCTTGGGGAAAATCAAGGTAGAGGGATTGACCCGTTCGGAGCTGGAGCGTAGACTGGCAAATTTACTGGAAAAGAACTACTTAAAAAATGCCCAGGTCACAATCTTTATCAAAGAGTACCAGAGCAAACGGGTCTCAGTTATCGGGGCGGTGAAAAATCCCGGCAATTACGAATTGATCGGTAAACAAACCCTGCTGCAGATGCTTTCCTTAGCCGGGGGTTTAACCAGGGAAGCCGAAGCTGCGGAGCATATCATCGTCATCCGCCAGTACCCCGATGGGAAAAGCAAATCATTGAAAATCGAACTGGAAGATCTAATGCTCAAAGGCAATCCCAAACTAAACATACCGGTAAATCCCGGGGATATCATCAATGTACCTGTGATGCGCTTTACCGATATCTATGTTTTTGGCCAGGTCACCAAACCCGGTCATATCAGAATGAAAAAAAACTCACACTTGACCTTACTTCGTGCCATTGCCAAGGCGGGTGGATTTACAGACAGGGCACGTAAATCAGGCATTATTATCAAACGTATGGTAAACAACAAGGAAATAAAGATCAAAGTCAATGTAAAAAAAATCCTCAGGGGTAAAAAGCCGGATATCATTTTAAAACCCAATGATGTCGTATTTGTCCCTGAAAGTATATTATAAAAGTCTAAAAAATAAGACCCAAAATGAGGTGGATGAATTATGAATATTTAACAACAATAATGGAGGGAATAAAATGAAGATTTTACACGCTTTGCAAAAGCTCTGGGAACATATCATAACGTTGGCATACATCCTTCAACCTGCACTATTCAGCATTATTGTGTTGATCCTGGGTTTTGTTATCCTGGTGGTTATACCCCAGGGCAGTGATGCTGTACTGGAACTATCCGCTCCCAGCCCCTTTTTCCTGAAGCAAATCTGTTTCGGGCTTGCCGCCCTGTTCTGGGCCGTGCAAATCTGGTATTGGGCAAAAATTCTCTATATTTTAAGAGAACATAAGTTCAGGAAGCGCAAGTGGTACCTGTGTGCCATGAAAATGGTACCCAGGAGCCTGGCCATCATGGCTTTCCTGGTGGTGGACTATGCCTTATTCAATATGGCACCTTTTGCAAAAAAATATGCCAATAACTACACGCTTTATTGGATGGGGGCAATATTTGTTTTATTGACCGTGCTTGTTTACCTTTTCCTTCACCACAGGGTAAGAATATTCCACCTCCACAAGTTGACAGAAATCCTCAAAATAGTCTGGCGAAAACGTCGCGATCACAGGAGAGAATACTCCCTTTTCTGCGATTTGCCCCCAACAACCAGGAAAATCTTATTAATATTAACTGCTGCCGCTGCCATACCTTTCATTCTTTTCATTACCGGTCCCCAAATTTTTACTTTCGGGGGTGGTGCTCCCGTTATTCTCGTTGGCTTTTCCTTATGGGTACCGACAGGCAGTTGGATACTTTACCTCAGCCACCGCTTGAAATTACCCATTTTCAGCATCTTTATCATACTGGCATTTATATTCAGTTTATGGAACGATAACCATCACGTCCGGGTGGTCAACCAGCAGCCGGTGCAAGTGGAATTAGACAAAAGACTGGATGCTTTCCTGGCCAAATACCCGGTAGCAACGGAAGAGAATAGATCAGATAAAGACAAACCTTTGTATATCGCTGCCAGTGAAGGAGGTGGAATCCGGTCAGCTTATTGGACCGCTGCTGTCCTGGGCAGGCTCCAGGATAATATCCCACAATTCCATGAACAACTCTTTGCCATCAGTTCCGTTTCCGGTGGCAGCCTGGGAGCAGCAGTATTTACGGCACTGGTAAAGGAAAAGAAAGTGGGCATGACGTTTTGTTTTTTTAATAAGGGGCAAAAAATCTTAAAAAGGGATTTCCTGTCTCCTACTATTGCCATGATGTTAACCGGCGACCTGGTCCAACAGTTTATCCCTTTCCCCATTAATTGCTTCTCCCGCGGCGGAGTACTGGAAAAATCCTGGGAAATAGCCTGGAAAAGGGCCATCGACTCCAACCGCTTTGGTGATGCCATGACCAACCTGTGGCAAAATGATGAAAACTGCAGTATCCCTTCTCTCTTTCTAAACGGGACCCTGGTGGAAAATGGGCAGCGGATCATTGCCAGTAATATTAAAATTGACAGTAAAATCAAAACACGGCAACACCCCAAAAAAACCGAACCCGTTTTTATCGATGCCGTGGATATCTTTAAATATACGAAAAACAAAAAGGATATGTTCTTAAGCACTGCTGTGATGAATTCTGCCCGTTTCCCCTATATCAGCCCTCCCGGTACGTTAGCCAGCGGTATTCACGTCGTCGATGGTGGGTATTATGACAATTCCGGTGCTGAAACTGCTGCCGAGATTTTCTTTGCCCTCCAGAAAAAACTGGAAGAGTCACCCAGGAAAGTCAGGATAGAGGTAATCATGATCAGCAACGAGCCCGTTCCAAAGGACAATGGTAAAAATATAGAAAAAACCAAACCGCTCCGTTTTGCAGCCGGGCTGCTGGCACCGCTGGAAGGAGCATTTAATGCACTGATGTTATCCCATCCCAATTATTCAAAAAACACATTAAAGGAAGTTATAGAGGCCAATGGCGGGAAATATCACCATCTTGTTCCCCAGCAAGAAGATTTACCGTTTCCCCTGGGATGGTCCTTATCTCAGGAGGTAAAACAGCAATTAGCCTGCCAGGCCAAAACCGAAGTTGACAAGATTTGGCCACCTCCTGAAGGAAAAGGAAAAAAACAGTAGTCGAAATAGGTTCCAGGTAAATAATCCATCTTACCAATTGCTCCCTTCTAACTGAATCCTGGTTATTGCCGATTACAAAAAAGTAATCGCTGATGTCTCATCGAGTAATCGACGATGTCGACGTGCAATACCGTCGATGTCTCGACGCGATATCGCCGATAACTCATCGCGTTATCGCTGATGTCTCGAGGCAATATCAACGATGTTTTTTCAAGTTAACGACGGTTGCTTTCCAATAATTGTCCATCTTGACAAAAATAGAATTGTTCTTTATCATAGATTCTTTGATACATTCCTTAAAGGAGTAAATAAAGCATAATGAATCCAAAGGCAGAATATGGGAGGAACCGGCTGTGAGTGATTTCATCGACGTTTTTAATATCCATAAAGACATTATCAACGATTATAAAAGTTTTGTGGAAAGTTTCATTTTTATCCATGATGCCAATATTAAGGATGAAGTAGAAAAAGGCATTAAAGAAGGAAAGTTCTGGCCGGAACCCTTAATTGTTTTTAATCCTTCTTTTGAAAAAACTCAATTTGTCAAGGATTTATGCGATAACGGATTATTACATCCCACAATTGCAAAGATATTTGAAGATTATAAATTGTATCGGCACCAGGTAGAGGCTATAACCAAAGCAAGTCAGGGATTGGATTTTGTTGTGACTTCCGGGACCGGTTCAGGAAAATCATTGACATTTATGGTCCCCATATTCGATTACCTGGTACGAAGTAAAAAAAATAAAGGCATTAAGGCAATTATCGTCTATCCCATGAATGCCTTGATTAATTCACAGCATGAAGAGATAGAAAGACTAAAAAATCAATACGAAGAGAGAACAGGGGAAGAATTCCCGGTTACATTTGCCAGGTATACCGGGCAGGAGAAACAAGAGGAACGAGAGCGAATCAGGCAGGAATTACCGGATATTATTCTCACCAATTATATGATGCTGGAATTGATCCTTACTCGCCCCTGGGAAACCGAAATTAGTCATTCAATATATGAAAATTTGAAGTTTCTTGTCTTTGATGAACTTCATACCTATCGAGGCCGGCAAGGAGCGGATGTCGCTTTACTGGCAGCAAGGATAAAAGCTCTGGCTAAACAACCGGTATCCTGCATCGGTACATCCGCAACAATGGTTTCCGGCGGCACCCTGCAGGACCAAAAACTCGCGGTTGCTGAGGCAGCCGGTAAAATCCTGGGAAGCCGATTCTCCGAAGAACAAATTATAAATGAATACCTTGACCGCTGTTTTGAATCTAGCGGAACCATTCCTGGTAAAGACGAACTGCAAAAGGCCCTGGAAAACCCAATCAACCCGGAAGACACTGAAGAGAGATTAAAAAGATTTCCTATTAGTATCTGGGTGGAGAATAAAATAGCACTTAAAGAAAAAGAAGGAATGCTGGTTAGAGGAACTCCGTTACATTTCTCTACCATTGCCGGGAGTTTATCCGGGGATTCAGGGGTAGAACCGGAAAAATGCAAAAATAAACTCAGGAATTACTTAAAATGGTTGGCCGCTGTAAATGAACGAATTGCCGATAAACGGGACTCTTATTTGCCTTACAAAATTCATCAATTCGTTTCTCAAACCGGGTCGGTATATGTATCACTGCACCGGGGAGATGAGCGAATTATCAGGTTGGACCCCGCAACCCATAAAAAAGTTGACGGTAAAAAAATTAAACTTTACCCCATCGTCTTTTCACGAACCTCGGGGCAAGAATTTATATGCGTGTCCAAAGACGACGATAAATCAATATTGATACCCAGGGAATTTAAAGAAGTATCCGAGGAAGAAGAAAATAATGTGGACGGCTACTTGATTCCCGACCCGGATGTTTGGAACCCTGAAACGGATATGGAATTATTACCGGAAGCCTGGAGAAAACTTGACCGTAGGGGAAATTATGTGCCCAATAGAGATTATAAAGATCGAATGCCGAAAAAGATTTATTATGACATCGATGGCAATTTTTCCGAGACAACACACCTGGAATACGAAGGATGGTTTATACCTGCCAAATTATTGTTTGATCCTACCAGCGGTGTAATCTATGACCCCCGTACCAGTGAAGGTACCAAACTCACCCGGTTGGGCAGTGAAGGGCGTTCAACTTCCACTACCGTACTTTCATTTTCCATCTTAAAAAACCTGGCGAAACAGGGAGTAAAAGAACAATATCAAAAGTTATTAAGTTTTACCGATAATCGCCAGGATGCTGCTTTACAATCCGGTCATTTCAATGATTTTATTAAGATAGCCCACCTGAGGTCTGCAATTTATTATGCACTTAAAACGCATGGGGAATTGAATCATGCCAATCTCGACGAGGCAATTTTCGAGGCTTTAAATATACCCCAGAAAGAGTATGCAGCAAGGCCTTCGGATTTCCTGGGAGTGGAACGAGAGAATAAAGGAGCGTTTAAGGATTACCTGATGTACAATGCCCTGTATGATTTAAGACGCAGTTGGCGGGTTATCATGCCAAACCTGGAGCAATGTGCGCTTCTGGAAGTTCATTTCAAAAACTTAGAAGAAAATTGTAAAATCGATAAACCCTGGCAGAAGGTGCCGTTTTTAAATAACCTGGCACCGGAACAAAGAACCACCATCGTTTACCAGGTACTGGATTATTTCCGGAAATCCTATGCGCTGCACAGCGAGGAGTATTTAACATATAAAGCTATTAACGAGAAAAGCAAAATCATTAAAGAAAAATTATGCCATCCCTGGAAATTTGGTGAAAAAGATAAAATAAACGAACCCTGTTATCTTCGCTATGAAACCCTGAAGAGTAATAAAAAGGTTTTCACCGCCAGCATCGGCCCCAACAGTGCCCTGGGTAAGTATTTGAGAGAAGAAGCACAAAAACAGGGAATAGAATTAAAAGGAGATGCTTACCCGGAGTTTATACAACAATTGATGGGGGTTCTGGTGGATGCGGGATGGCTGTACGATGTCCCCGCTGAAAACGCCAGGGGAGAAACGACATGGCTGTACCAGCTTCGTATCGACTCCATTACCTGGAAATTAGGCAGTGGTAAAACCATGATCCCCGACCTGGTTAGAACCCGGTCATATAAAGAATTTAAAGCAAAACCTAATAAATTTTTCAAGGAGTTGTATAAGACCAATTTCAGGGAAATGAAGAAAATCATCGGCAATGAACATACCGGTCAACTGGAAACAGATGATCGCAGGGAACGGGAAAAACGATTCCGGGAAGGCGAAGATAGTGTACTTTTCTGTTCACCCACTATGGAGCTGGGCATCGATATTAAAAATCTAAACGTGGTCCACATGCGAAATGTTCCTCCAGGGCCTGCCAATTATGCGCAGCGGGGCGGACGGGCAGGACGCAGCGGGCAGGCAGCACTGGTTTTTACCAGTTGTTCCGCCTATTCCCCGCATGACCGGCATTATTTCCATAGACAGGAAGAGATGGTGGCGGGCGTTGTCGCACCACCAAGGCTGGATTTAAATAACCGGGAACTGCTCCAATCCCATTTAAACGCTTTATACCTGGCAAAAGCCGGTATCTATGAATTGAAACAATCTCTTATGGACCTGGTGGGTGAGCAGGATAAAGAAACATTTTCATTAAAACCTGGGATCATTGAGCAATTGAAGCTGATTGACCAGGCCAAACAAGAAGTTAGGGAAACGTTTTTGAAAATCTTAACGGACTTAAAAAGTCGCAGCCCGGAATCCTTAAAATGGTTGGAACAGGATTGGATCACTGATGTTATCGATACGGCACCGAGCAATTTTGACCGGGCATTAGAACGTTGGCGAGAAAGCCTCCGGCGGGCTGAGCAGCAAATGGAAGACGCCCACCAGGTGATAAAAAGTGGTATTTATACACCCGACTCAAAGGAGATGAAAGATGCAAAACGAAATTATCACCAGGCGATTAGACAACAGGCGCTGCTTATCAATAAAGAAAAATTCGGCAGCCTTTCGGAATTTTACCCTTACCGTTACCTGGCCTCAGAGGGATTTTTACCCGGTTATAATTTTACCCGGCTGCCTATCCGTACGTTTATTCCTGTGGGCGATTCCGGTGAATATATCTCAAGACCGCGGTTTATTGCCTTAAGGGAGTTCGGACCCGCAAATATCATTTATCATAAAGGCTCCAAATATAAAATAGAACAATTATTAACCGCAGATATCGAAAACCGCTTAAAAAAAGCAAAAGTCAGTAAAAACTCCGGTTATATACTGATGGACAGCGAATATAACAGTAATAACTGCCCCTTTACCAGCGTCTCACTGACCGAAGGCAGTCGTAGGGAAATTTATGTTGACCTTTTGGAAATGGATGAAACAAGAACCATAGAAACAGAACGCATATCCTGTGAAGAAGAGGAACGAATCTCAAGAGGGTATGACATTAAAACCTATTTCTCTGTTCCCGCCGGAATGGATACCTTAAGGAAAGCAAAAGTAAAAAATCAAGACAGTCATTTTCTTAACCTGACATTTATGCCTGCGGCCAATCTGGTGCAGATCAATCGCAAATGGCGGGTCACCAGGGAAGCAGGGTTTTTAATCGGTTTACGTTCCGGTTTTTGGAAACGGTATACCCAGGTCGATAACAAGAAATCCCAGGAAGAAAACCGCATGGTGCAGTTGTATACTACAGATACTGCCGATTCCCTTTATATTGAACCCATCAAAGCATTGAAACTGACACCCGATGGTGTTATTACCTTGATGTATGCCCTGAAACGGGCCATTGAAAACCTGTTCCAGGTGGAACAGGGTGAAATCGGTGTCGAGTTAATTGGAGATGACAGGCATCCCAATATTTTTATTTATGAAGCTGCCGAAGGCAGCCTGGGGATTTTATCCCAGTTTATGGAAGATAAATCCACATTTACCAGGGTGATCGATGAAACCTGGCGATTGTGCCGGTACGATGAGAAGGATTACCTGGAAGAGGCATCTTATGATGATTTGCTGAGTTATTACAACCAGCCGCACCATGATAAGGTCAACCGGTTTTCTATTAAAGAGGCATTGGAAAAATTAATGCTCTGCCAGGTGGAATTGTTAATGTCCGGGTTCAACCTGGATTATACCGAACATTATAGGCAGTTATTAACGAAAATCGATCCCAATTCGTCTACTGAAAAGGTTTTTTTGAATTATTTGTACCGTGAGGGGCTGAGGCTGCCGGATGGGACACAGAAAATTACCACTGAAATTTACTGCCGCCCGGATTTTTATTACGAACCGGATATTCTTGTATTTTGCGATGGCACACCGCATGATAACCCGGAAGTCCAGGAAACAGATGAAAAACGGCGCCAAGCCCTGAGGAACCAGGGAAATCAGGTGCTGGTCTGGAATTATAAAGAAGATTTAAAACAATGGGCAGCAAAGCGCCCCGACATTTTTAAAAAAGTGAAATAAGACACCGAGTTGTTTTTAGCCCCAGGAGATTTATCAGCCACAGAGGATACAGAGGGCACAGAGGGGAAAAATTTTTCTCTTCTCTGTGTCCTCTGTGTCCTCTGTGGCAAAAAAACAATTCCGCGTCCTCCGTGGCTAAAAAAAGAGTGTTGCCAAAAACCGTGATTCTATGATATAAATTACTTTTAAAATGGATAGGTAACAGGCATGCAATTTAAACCCGGCGCTTTAGTTCATGTAAGAGACAGGGATTGGGTGGTACTGCCCTCCCCGGATGACGATTTAGTCCTGCTCAAACCCCTGGACGGTTCCGAAGAAGATATAACCGGCATTTACCGGCCTTTAGATTTTGAAGAAGACCTTTTGGAATCGGCAGAGTTTCCCCATCCCGGCAGCGAAGACCTTGGAGATTTTGCATCGGCCCGCCTGTTGTACAATGCGGCCCGGCTCTCCATTCGCAATGCTTCCGGGCCTTTTCGTTCCATGGGAAAACTGTCTTTCAGACCACGCGCGTATCAAATGGTCCCTTTGATTATGGCCTTAAGGCAAAACTATCCCCTCCGGGTTTTGATCGCCGATGATGTAGGTGTAGGCAAAACCATTGAAGCGCTCATTGTTTTAAAGGAACTCCTGGAGCGGGGTGAAATCTCCCGTTTTGCCGTGATTGTGCTGCCCCATTTGTGTGAGCAGTGGCAGGAGGAATTAAAAGACAAATTCGGTATCGATGCCGTGGTTATTCGCACCAATACCCAGGCACGATTGGACCGTGAAATTCCCGGTGATATTGGTGTGTTTCAATATTATCCGTACCAGGTGATTTCTATCGATTATATCAAATCACCGGCGCGGCGCCAGATGTTTATCCAGGACTGCCCGGAGCTGGTTATCGTGGACGAAGCTCATACGTGTTCCATTCACAGCCGTTCCCATAAGGTGCAGCAGCAGCGCCACAGGCTGATTAAGGATATCTCTCAAAAACCAGGGCAACATCTCATTCTCTTAACTGCAACACCTCACAGCGGAAAAGCGGAACAGTTTAATTCCTTGCTGGGGTTAATCAAACCCGAATATGAAACCATGGATTTACCTGCAGCCACCCAACAGCAGCGGCGGGAATTGGCCCGTTATTATGTGCAGAGACGGCGAAAGGATGTGGAGAAATGGATGGACCAGGATACACCTTTTCCTCACAGGGACCCGGGGGAATACAAGTATGAATTGTCACCAAAATATGCTGCTTTTTACATTAAAATACGAAAATTTGCCCTGAGTTTAACAACGCCCGGGGAACCGTACCAGGGGCGGCAGAGAATAAGATATTGGGCGGTGCTGGCGTTATTGAGGGGTGTAATGTCAAGCCCGGCCGCAGGCGTTGAGATGCTGAAAAACCGTATAAAAAAAGCCGGGGAATTGGATGAAAAACCTATCGAGGACGAAGACCAATCCAATCTTATACTGGATGTAGAGTACGGGGCGCAAGACTATATGCCTTCGGGTATCCTTAACCGGGCCTCATGGTCGGACAACGAAATTTCCCGGTTAAACCAAATGGCAAAGGAACTGGAAGAACTGCAAAACCTGTTTGACGATAATAAAGTTTTAACTACCCTGCAAATCATTACCCAATGGCTGGACCAGGGATTTACCCCGGTGATTTTCTGCCGGTTTATAGCCACAGCCAATTATGTTGGCGCAGTGCTTAAAGAGGAGTTTACTAAAAAAGGTATTGAAGTCGATTTGCAGGTAATTACCAGTGAAGACCCTGACGATGTACGAAAATCACGTATCGAGGAAATGGCAGTTTCTGAGCATAAAGTACTGGTTGCCACCGACTGCCTCAGTGAAGGTATTAATTTACAGGAACAATTTACTGCTGTGCTTCATTATGATTTGCCCTGGAATCCCAACCGGCTGGAGCAAAGGGAAGGACGTATCGACCGTTACGGTCAACAGGCCAAAGAGGTTAAAGCCTATCTACTTTACAGCGAAGAGAATCCCATCGATAGAATTGTATTTAAAGTATTATTGAAGAAGGTGCGCCAGATTCGCAAAGCCATCGGTATTGCCATTCCTTTCTCTGAAGATACCCAATCTTTTGTGGATGCTGTTTTCCAGGAGGTGATGCGGCGGGAGAACCTTTCTGATGACGGTCAACAGCGGCGCCTTGATTTTGGGGAAGATGATCCCTTTAAGCAAAAGGAGCTGGAAGCCAGCAGGGCTATTGAAGAAGCAGCGGATCGGGAAAAAGAATCACGCACTATTTTTGCCCAGAATGCCATCAAGGCTGATGAGATCGAAGAGGATTTAAAACAATCCGACCAGGCTGTGGGCAGCCCGGAAGCAGTAGAGGCATTTGTCACTGAAACCCTTACATCCCTGCTGGGGGTACAGATTCAAAAAGATAAAAAGAAAAAGGGCTATTCGTTGTATCCCCTTAATTTACCGCCGGTCCTTAAGGAAATTTTGCCCGAAGCAAAAGTTTTGAAAGTTAGTTTTCATTCGCCAACGCCGGAGGGGTATCTTTATTTGGGCAGGAATCATGCTTTTGTTGAGCAGTTGTGCCAGTATGTGTTGGCTCATTCGTTTAAGCCGGACAGCCGAAACCGTGCAGCCAGGGCTGCTGTGATTAAAACCAGGAATGTGACGGAAAAAACCACGTTCTTACTTTTGCGGGTAAGGAATGTGCTGGAGGAGAAAAAAACAGGCCGTCAGATGGTAGCTGAAGAGATGTTGGTATGGGGATACCGGGGAAACCCGGCAAATGGTGACATAGTAGAAGAAAACGAAGTGGAACGGTTGATGCGTGTTGCTGTTTCTACTTCTAATGTATCTAACGAAGCGACTGCTTATTTCCTGGAAAACGAATTGGAGGATATTAAAGAAATAAGAGAAATACTGGATAATGTTGCCTTGCAGAGGGCACAGGTACTTATCGATGCGCATGAGCGTTTTCGTACTGTTGTAGGCGGCAAGCGGTATAAAATCGTTAAACCCGTGCTGCCCATGGATGTAATGGGTATTTATATCTTGTTACCCGATAAGATTACCGCGGAGGATTTATGAGACACAGGATTTTTTAGCCACGAAGAGACACAATGATAAAAATTACAAATCACAAATTACAAATTACAAACAAATTCCAAATTACAATGTTCAAAATTACAAACAAAAAATTAATGAAAAGTTTTTGCGGGGGGTCCAGGGGCACTTACAGTGCGGTATTAAGGAATACCCTTGGAGACGATACGTCGTTTGAAGCGTCGTACGCCGTCCTGGCACTGCAAATGCTCCCCCACGCAGTGGGGTTTTCTCGAAAAGAGCCCCCCTGGCCGCCGGAGGCATAAATTAAACTATGAAATTTACGACGGTACGGTTAGAAGGTTCGATATTTACTGCTGACATCCTTGAAAAGATTGCGCAAGAAGAATTAAAAGGCCAGGTGCCCGGTGATTTCGGCCTTAAAAAGGGCACCAAAGTCAAAGATGAAATTGCTGCGGCCTGGGCTGATGCCCAGGATTTATGGCGTATATTCAAACGGCATCAAGACCGGGTTAATTCCGATAAATCCGGGGTTACCGAGACGCGAAAGTTCTGGATGATTCCTTTCCTCGGGTTCCTGGGTTATGACGCCCAATTCTCATCTAAAGCGGAAATTGTCAATAACCAGACCTATGCCATCAGCCATCGTGATGAGGGGTTAAAGGGTTTTCCTATTCATATCATGGGATTTAACGACAGCCTGGACAGGAAACGGGAGGAAGGTGGCCCGCGCATGTCGCCCCATGGACTGGTCCAGGAATATTTGAACCTCACTGAACATTTATATGCCATTGTCACCAATGGGATATATCTCCGTGTGCTCAGGGACAGCAGCCGGTTGGTGAAGCTTTCCTTTATCGAGTTTGATTTGCGCACCATGATGGAAGATGAGCATTATGCCGACTTTGCCCTGATGTTCCGGCTGCTTCATGCCAGCCGGATGCCTCAGACCCCGGATGAGGGTCCTGTCAGTCTCATCGAAGCTTATCACCAGGATTCGTTGGATTCCGGGGCACGCATACGGGAAGGCTTGAGCGATGCTGTTGAGACAGCCATCAAGACACTGGCCGATGGATTTCTTATTCATCCCGCCAATACGCTGCTGCGGGAAGAGATTGAGCAAGAGAAATTAACACCCAATGAATTTTACCAGTATATGTTGCGTCTTATTTATAGGCTCCTGTTTTTAATGGTCATCGAGGAGCGTCACTTGATTTATCCTGAAGGTGTGGACCGTCGGAACCAGGACATTTATTATAACTATTACAGTGTCACCCAATTGAGGAAGCGATGTGAAACCCTGCGTCATTTGCAGGACACTAACAGTGACCTGTGGGTGGGGCTGCTTCACACGTTCCGGCTTTTTGAAGATGAAAAAAAAGGAAAGTTTCTTGACATAAAACCGCTCGCCGGCGATCTTTTTGATCCCAATGCCATTGGTGTTTTCAAGCAATGCCGGTTGGAAAACAAGGTGCTTTTGGAAGCGTTGAAACGGCTCAGCCTGTTTGAAAACAAGAATACCGGGCAATTGATGCGCATCAATTACGGTTCTTTAAACGTGGAAGAATTCGGGTCGGTTTATGAGGGGCTGCTGGAATATGCCCCCGCATTCGGGACTGAGAAAACCCGGAGGGCGTTTCAGTTTGTCAGGGGAACCGAGCGTTCTACGTCCGGTTCTCATTACACCCCTGATGAATTGGTGCAGCCGTTAATAAAGCATTCCCTGGACCATGTGATCGAAGAGAAGTTAAAGCAAGAGAAAAAAGAAGAGGCACTGAAATCTATAACCGTCTGTGATGTGGCCTGCGGAAGCGGGCACATTCTTTTAAATGCGGCCCGGCGTATTGGCACCGAATTGGCACGGGTTCGAACCGGGGAAGAGCAGCCGTCTCCCACTCCACTCCGCAAAGGGATTAGGGATACAATAAGGAATTGTATTTACGGGGTAGATAAGAACCCATTGGCTGTGGAGCTTTGTAAAGTGGCGCTCTGGTTGGAAGCGCACAATCCCGGTGAGCCGTTGAATTTCCTGGACCATCATATCAAGTGCGGCGATTCCATTGTGGGATTGGCACATATGGAAGAATTGGAAAAAGGTATTGCCGATGAGGCATTTAAGACTCTTCCCGGTGATACTAAAGAAGTAGCACAGGAATTTGCCAGGTTAAATAAAAAGCAGAAGAAAGAGAAATTAGCGCTTTTGAATTTTGACCAGGCGGTAAAATTACCCATGCACGATATTGCCGAGATATTTAAACAATTCAATTCGCTTCCTGAAAATGCCCCGGAAGAAGTTGAAAATAAACGAAAAGAGTATATCCATCTTACCAGTGAAGCACAGTTCGTTCGCGTGAAAAGCCTGGCTGATATCCAGGTGGCCCAGTTCTTTATTCCCAAAACAGAAGAGAATATGCAAAAATTGATTACCGATGCCGGGTACCGGAAATACTTTTCCGGCTATGAACTGGTTGAGTCCGAACAGGCAATTGCTGCCCTGGCAGAAGCCCAAAAACGCCGATTCTTTCATTGGTTCCTTGAATTCCCCGATGTCTTTGCAAAAGGTGGGTTTGATTGTATATTGGGAAATCCTCCTTATTTAGGAGGGAAAAAGATAAGTGGCATGTATGGTGATAATTATTTAAACTACTTAAAACATAATTTTCAATTTGTTCTTGGCCAATCAGACTATGTTGTTTATTTTCTAAGGAGAATTTATAATATTCTTTGCTTTAATGGATTTCTATCATTAATTACAACAAACACAATATCTCAAGGGGATACAAGGCAAAGTGGTTTAGATTTTATTTTAGAAAGTAAAGGAAATATTAACTTTGTTTCAAAATCTATTAAATGGCCAGGAATCGCATCATTAATGGTATCTTTACTTTCAATAAAAAAAGGAGAGTTTAGCGGTTTACGCATTCTTAATGGAGAAAAGGTTCCATTTATTAGTTCTTATTTCGATGTAGATACTTTAGTTACTCCCTACAAACTTAACCGTAATATAGATAAGAGCTTTAAAGGAAGTGATATTTTTGGAGAGGGGTTTATGCTAGAATATACAGAAGTCCAAGAATTAATTGATAAAAATAAAAAAAATGAAGATATTCTTTTTCCATTCATTACAGGTAATGATTTAACTCAAAAATTTGACCAAATTCCCTCTCGCTGGGTAATTAATTTTTTTGATTGGAGTCTCGAAAAAGCAAAAGAATATGAAGAATGTTTTAAAATTGTGTTAGATAAAGTAAAACCTGTACGTGATAAAACAAAAAGAAAATCTAATAGAGAAAATTGGTGGCATTATGCCGAAAAAAGACCTAAATTATATAGGAAAATCAAGAAATTAAAACGAGTTTTAGCAATATCCCAGATAACCAAATTCCCATCATTTTCTTTTTTGCCCAATGGTTTAGTTTATTCTACCGGTATGATTATATTCCCATACGAAAGTTATTCTTTTTTTGCTAATTTACAAAGTTCCATTCATTATGAATGGGCCAGAAAGTACAGTTCGACATTGGAAACTCGATTAAGATATGCTCCCTCTGATTGTTTTGAAACCTTTCCTTTTCCTCAAAATCTTTCGGAGGAGATGGAAAATGAATTAGAAAGGATTGGGGAGGAATATCATGAATTTCGTAGACAAATCATGCTCATACTGGAACTTGGCCTCACCAAAACCTATAACCTCTTCCACTCCAAAGATTTAACCAGCGAACAAATCAAAAAAGAAAGTAAAAAAGACCAGGATACCTGTGAAACCGCTTTACAAGATATACTTAAACTGCGGCAACTTCACAAACAAATGGATGAGGCTGTTTTAAAAGCTTATGGCTGGACCGATATAAACCTGGCCCATGATTTTTATGAGGTGGACTATTTACCGGAAAACGACCGGGTTCGATTTACCATTTCACCCGAAGCACGAAAACAAATCCTTAAACGCCTCCTGGAACTGAACCACCACATCCATGAACAAGAAGTAAAAGCAGGACTATTCAAGAACAAAGATAAAGGTTCAAAGAAACCGGAAGAAAATACAGGGGATGAAACGGAATTCAAACTGGTCCCTGAAAATCAAAGCCAGGAAAACATTGAATTCACCCAGAAAAGACTTGAATTTAAAGAAAAGGAATGATTTTAAATTAATTTAGCCACAGAGGACACAGAGAGCACAGAGAGTTGGTAGTTGGCAAGAAAGAAGAAGAAACGGGGAAACGAGGAAGAGAAGAAAGTCAGTAGGAAGTAAGAAGTAAGAAGTTGGAGAGATAGCGGAAGATTTTAACCGGCACCAAATTCTATTTGACTGAGCGAAAGTAAAATCTGCTTTCGAAAGAAGAAAATAAACGTGCATCGGGGAAAAATGGACTTGCAAGCAGGAAAAATGCATTTGCAAGGGTGAAAAATGGACCTGCAAGCAGGAAAAATGCATTTGTAAGGGTGAAAAATGGACTTGCAAGCAGGAAAAATGCATTTGTAAGGGTGAAAAATGGACTTGTAAGGTGTACAAATGCATTTGTAAGAGTGAAAAATGCACTTGTAAGTGTAACAAATGCATTTGTAAGGGGGAAGAATCATTGTCGCTGATCAACCGTTTTCAGTTGGCAGTTGGCAAGAGAGCAGGGGCAGGGAGCAAAAGAAGAAGCGAGGAAGTTAGGAAGCGAAGAAGAGGAGAAACGGGGAAACGGGGAAGAGAAGAAGTTGAGAGGTTGAGAAGAAAGCAGGTCAGAGAGTCAGTAGGTCAGTTTGAAGTAGGAAGCTTTCTCTGCCTAAGCTTTCTCTGCCTGGCAACAAAACTCAATAAGGGGAAATCCAGCAATTCTAATTTTACCAATTGTCCGGGTGAACTATTTTTTGACTTTTTTACTTTTCAATTTCTTTTTTACAAACTCCATAAATCCCCTGAATCCATCAAAAATATTAAGGGGAAAGGGACGAAATAGGTGCCAGGTAAATAATCCAATAACATCAACCTGGCCATCATTGGTGTAGATAGGCGAAATAGGTGCCAGGTAAATAATCCCGAGGTTATTAAAACTGGATGCCCTTGAATGCACGTTCCCGGAAATAAAACAAGCGGTTGAAAGCTTTGAAACAAAGTACTCCCACACCTGACTCACTGACCGTCTGCCCTTCTTGCCTGTCCCCTTTCCTCCTATTTGGGGCTTAACTGGGAAGGATTTCGGCTCACTTAATCAGTCAACGTCACCACGCGGGCTTGCCCGCAAAAATTTTTTTTGTACTCTTTTCAGCAAAAAAAATTTTTGTTTACTGTTTACGGATTGGGGAGACGAAATATAATTTCTCAAGCCCCAATAAGGAATATTTAACGTTATATTTTCCTGGAACCAAAATCTCCAAAACCACGCGCGAGTAATCGCCGATCTCTCATCGCGTTATCGCTGATGTCTCGAGGCGTTATCGACGATGTCTTTTCAAGTTACCGCCGGTGTTTATTTACCTGAGCCATTTCTCTTTCATTTACGCTGCCGGACATCAAGGAATTACCGAATTACCCCCCGGAGAAACACTTTTTTCTCCGGGAGATAAATATTTATCTCCGGTAGAAAACAGATTTTCTCCGGTAGAAAAAAAATTATCTCCGGGAAAAAACGATTTATCTTGACAGCAATAGTATTATATGAGTCAAGAAATGAATCATCTCATNNGCATTTTGAGACCCCATTTTGAAATTACCTGGAAAATTACCGTTTCTTACTCTCAACTCTAAAAATATCCACCCTGGTCTCAAGACACGGCCTCAAATCCATATCTGTTGCACCCAAAGAATACCAATCCTCCGGAGCCTGATAAAAATCAAGCCCTCGTCCTATCTTTATAATCCATTTATTGTCTAAGCGAATTTCACGGTCATGAAGGTTTTTACTGAATTTAAAACATAACGTTATCCCATAATTCAATATACTGGAGACAATAGAATTCAATTTTTCTTCAATGTCCCTTTTCTCCTCTTCGTGATCATAGGAGGTTAAAAGATGTATCTCTTTTATTGTTCCAACTGAAACCGCCAATTCACACAATCTCAAGAAATTTTGTACCTGGTGGGGGCTCCTGATGTATGGGTCTTCAACACTAATTTTGTTTATCCCATCTAAATAATCACCAAACAAAGATTTGAAACCAAAACCAGTGTCTCCATAGGATATTTTAATGTGTTTCTCTTTTAGCTCCGTTACCAATGGAAGATCTTCTTTATCACCTTCGCTTTTTATTTCAATAACGGGCTGATCTTTTCCCCGTATCTCACCGCTGATCTTTTTATTTGCAGCGGTTTCTTCTTCATATTCAAGCGAATCCAATATTTTTCGTCTCGGATATTGGGTGGCTTTGGCATTCCTGGATTCCGGGCAGTATATAATGATCTCTTCGCCTTTGTCATTAAAATAGGAAAGATTAATCCTGGCAAATTCATCATCGGGTTTTCGTTTATTCATTTGCTCTTTTACCCGGCGCCTGCCTTCAAGGGCGTATTCCAGGTATTGATAAAGCTCTTCTTTGCTGGGGTCGCCGCAAGGGTGAAGGATTTTGAGAAAGGATGAGACGGTTTTCAATATGGAGCGTTCATCTCTACCTTCGACAGCACTGCCTAATTGGCAATTTTTTCTCACATAGTCATAGCGGTTGATGTGTTTAAAGATATAATGAAAGGCTTCGGCCATATAATCAGTAATGAAGCCATAATTATTGGTTAATGATGCGGTTATGGTTTTGGTCATTTCCCAGCCGGGCAGATAACAGTGGAACCGGTCCATGACTGCCAGGTCCAGTGTTTTGGGCAGGGGTTGGAACAAATCATAATTGGGAGAATTGACCACTTGTTCGACGGAATAATCGAAATTACCCACAAAGGCAAGGCTGGCCGGTGCATTCACTTCCACTCCCCGGGAAAAACGGCCATTGGCCATGTAATCTTTCATGATTTGAATCGATGCCTGGTCTTTTATTTTTATCCCGGCAACTTCATCAAAGGCCACGGTATCCCAGAATCCGATCAGTCCAACTTTTCGCCTGGCATTATTGTAGAATAAGGTGGCGGTACTGGCCTGGCCGCCGCTGATAAGGGTTGAATAAGGAGAAAATTCACTAAACGTGTACGATTTTCCCGTGCCCCGCGGACCCAGTTCGATAAAGTTGTAATTGCTCTCTACCAGGCTGAATAACCGGGATATATGATGAAATTTTAAACGAAGGTCCATCCGGGAAGGTTCAAGACCGATGGAGCGAATGATTATATCCAGCCATTCATCACGGGTAAAGGGCTCCCGCCCGGCGATGAATTGCTCATAATCGAACCGTCCCAACTGGATAGGACGCATATCTTCTATATAAAAAGCGTAATTGTCTTCTTCAATGTCATTATGGCCCACGGTTACTTCTGCCCAGATTCCTCCTTCCAGGAGACGGTCATTGTCCCGGTAAAACTTTTCCGGGACAGCGATGCGCCGGGAATTGAAATTTTCCATTTCCGCCCAATGACGTTTCTCTTTTTCAACATAACGAACGTGCAATTTATCGATGAATTTATATCTACCTTTTTGCTGAACCGTTGATTGGGCTTTGTTGGACTCATCCGGACGTACATAGTGTTTTTCTATTACTTCTGTTACGGCTTCTTTGCCTGCTTCTATTTCATCCGGGTCTTCGCTGGCACAATATCTCGCCAATAAAAATTCCAATACAAAGGAAGGTACATTGGTCCCTTCTTTTATATGGTGAAGCAGGTCTTTCCTCACGCCTTTACCGGGATAATACTCATTTAACTTCTGGTCCAGGGTATCCATGGTTTACTCCATATAGCCGGTTTTTAGTTTTATGGTACTATAGGTCATTTGAGTGACCGGATCAATTGCTCTGACTTCAAATTCGCCTTCAAAATCCTCTTCCATTTTTAACGGCACTTTAATGGGTGTGCCTGTTTCCATTTTGATTAAATTGGTGGCAGGATTTAAATAATTACAGGGGGCCGGTTCTCCCACGAGTTTGTCTTTTGAGTAAGCTTCCAGGCGTATTTCCGTTACATCGAACATTTTTGTAGAAGCCATGGATAATTCGATCATGGGACGGCGGGTCGTGATGGTTTCCCTGGTGCCCCCTTTATAACTCAAATTAATGGTAAAACGGTCTTCTTCGGTTTCCCGTACTTTTTTTAGCGATACGGATAGGATGGGCAGAAGGCATTCCTGGAGCGACAACCCCTCATGGAAATAAATAGAGCCTTTATAAAAGGAACCGCTGCTTTTAGGTACGATATAATGCGGCCAATCGCTTTTTATTCCCATAGATGCGGTTTCAAAGCATAGGGTGTAATTATTGGTGCTGCCTTTCCCCAGCAAGCACCTGCTTTTCTCAAGTTTCCAGTCGCCGTGGGGTTTTTCTATTGAATCGCCTGGCCTGTATTCGTTTTTAAAGAGAAATCCATGGTCGGTGGCGATAATAACCTGGTGGAATCCCAGTTCTTTCAAGCGATGAACAGCCCTGGCAATTTTTTGTATCATTTTAGGTATGATGGTAACGGCTTCATGGGGGATGTGTTCACCTAAATCGTCGATGTCCCTGGTTTTGATGATTAAAAAATTAATATTATTGGAAATCCGGGTCTGACGGGTCTGGATAAGATCATCCAGCCAGGTGGAATAGAAGCGGTCGCCGTAAATTCTTTCCAGGTATTTCATCCTGTTTTCCACCGTATCCAACGACCATTTATCCACCGTGGGTTTCAGCGAGTCATCGATGAGTTCCATGGAGAG
>WVZO01000620.1 GCA_011772425.1 Candidatus Aminicenantota bacterium | reverse complement strand
TGCGGGGGGTCCAGGGGGGCGGTTTTCTCGAAAAGAGCCCCCCTGGCCGCCGGAGGCAAAAATCATGGCAGCCTGGAGCTAGTAACCTGCGGAAACGCCATTAAGCGACAGGGGTACACCGCCTTTAAGTTTCCCGGTTTCCGGGTCGATTTTGATCCCTACCCAGCCACCCATTTGCAGCCACTGCATTTCCGCTGGGAGGACCTTTATTTCCTGGCCCATGGCCCGTACTGCTTCGAGGATTTCTTCTGCAAATTGGCCTTCTCCCACCGTCTGTTTGTTATATTCGGAGGGATGCAGTGCCGCGGAAAAGAAGTAAGGCATCTCTACTGCTTGCTGCGGGTCCATATTATAATCCAGGGCATTGACGACACACTGGAGTGTGGCGATATGAATAGACCCTATACAGCTTGCGGCTAAAAAAGGCTTGCCTTTTTTTAAGACAATGACCGGGTGGGTGGAATCGGGAAGCCGGGCTCCCGGACCCACCTCAGCTATAAACTCCTGCATTGATGAACCGGTATCGGCAGCAGACACTCCGTCCACCATGAGCCCAAACCCATAATAATTACTGTTAATCGAATGGAGAATCGCTGCCATATTTCCCTCTGCATCTATGGCCACCACACAATCGGAATGTCCGGAGTTTTTCGCGGCATCGACTTTCTTTTTCCTGGTCTTCTCGACATCTTCGAGGACTGCTTCATCAAACGGTGAAGCCTCCTTCAGGCTTAAGTAAACGTCCTGCTGGAACTCCCTCCAGGAAGGTTCCTGCATCTTCTTCCAGATCGATTGGGCTGTTTGTTTGCTTATCAAGGACTGGCGTGTAAAATCATCGGTGCCGAAGTGTTTGCTGAAAATCTCGTGGAGGTCTCTATATCGCAGCCCGGGATAAAAACACAATTCAGTCACCCGGCTGATCTGGATGAATTGGTATAATGCCCTGGCAGACCGGGTGTAATGGCCGTACTGCCTCAAGTCGGCTAGTTCCAGTAAGTTAAATGCCCCAATCAAGGAGGCGCCGGCAAGCCCGGGCCCACCCAGGGAAAAAATATCATATTCCCGGTACGTGGTATGAGCGGGTTCCGACCATATAACCTTGTAGTCTTCAAGGTCTTTCAGGTTCATCTTGCCCCCTTGCTTGCGCACAGCCCGGACAAACTTTTTTGCCCATTCTCCCCGGTACATATAATCTGCTCCTTCTTTGCTCACTCTCCTCAGTGTTTCAGCCAGCCGGGGTTGTTTTAACAGGTCTCCTTCCTTGACCAGTTCTCCATTCTCCCTGGTAAAGATATTTTTTGTTTCGGGGAAACGGGCAATTTCTTTTTCACGGCTTTTAATTCTCACCGCCAGGGCTTTGTCGATAATAAACCCCTTTTCCGCAAAGTAGATGGCAGGTTCGGAAAGTGCGGCGAAGGGGAGTTTGCCGAACCGCTGGTGAGCGGCCTGGACCCCGGCCATAAACCCGGGCACCAGGACCTGCCTGCCGCTGGGAGTCCCTGAAACTGGGATAGACATGGGGTCGGTTTCCTCCTTTACCGTGTTCCATCCCGCATGCAGCGAATGGGTTTTACAGTTTTTCGCATCGTAATACACCATAAACATAACACCGGCATAGCTGACATTGGAGCCGGCCAGCAGGCAAACCTGGGTAAGAGATGTAGTCAAGGCAGCATCTGCCGCACTCCCTCCCTTTTTGAGCGCCTCCACTCCGGCACGGATGGCCAATGGACCGAAGGCACCCGCCACCATTCCTTTACCGGCCTCGACAGGGGGCTTAGGAACATTGGTAACCAGGTTCAACCGCGCATATTTTTCCAGCTCACCTTCAGGCCAACCAGCGGGTGATAGGTCCGGGTAACCGGCTGATTTCTTAGAACATCCCCAGGGTAAAAATAGCAAATAGATGATTATTACTAAAGAAAGGAAAGATTTTGTTTTCATTTCGCACCTCCTTCAGGGGTACATTCCCGTTAAAACAGCATTATACCATAGAAATATAAGGCAAGACAGTCACACGGTGCGAGCTTTTTATATTTTTAAAGATTTGGTATTTTATATTTCTGGGCGAACTTCTGGGCCAATTCGTTGTCTACGACATACATACACACATCCCTTGCACCTTTGGCCGTATAGTCGTACTTTTTCATCAAATTGTTAATCAAAAACGTCACATCCTCGCGAATCCTGCTGTCGTAGGTTTTAAAAGATTCACTATCGTAATCTTTAATGGCCCGCCTGAAATTTTCATTCTCCAGGAATGGGTCCAGGACCTTTTGTTTCAGGTTGTGTATGTATTTTTCCATCAAAGCATAGAATAGGTCGGTCTTGGTAATATCCCGGCCCTCCACCAGGATTTCCTGGGTCAATGTGTCGGACGTATATTCTCTTTGGGTTTCCTGGCGAAAATCTTCTCGTGTTTCATAACTGGCGTATACTCCCAGGAGGTAGGTTTCAATGCGTTTAAAAAACTCCTCGTCAACGGTAAAGCGTCTGCCGGTATAGACACAGCGGACGGTGTCGCCCGGTTCAAAGTTAATGGCATACAGGTAATCCTGGATATCGGCTGAGATTTGCTCCTCGTTATAGTAATACAACGCTTCTTTAACCTCCTGGAGCACATTGTAGTCGTACATGCGGCATAACGAATCCAGGAAACCTTCCGGGATATGACCGGGATGCTCCTTGTTTTTTTTCTCGAAGAAGGATTTCACCATCGACATATTGATGAGTTTATCTTCGCTGGCATAGGAGCTGTAAAACTCGTTAAAGATTTTGATGGAATCCCTGCCGGAAAAACCCTGGTGTCCTTCGGACTCTCCTTCAGCAAGAATCCTTTTTCGTCGTTTGGAGGTGAATCTTTTTACATCATCCTCAGAAAGCCAGGAAGGGATATGACCGGTGTACATTTCCATTTTCAACAAAAGCAGGTCTTTATCACAGTAAAGTTCGTATTTTTGGGGATCATCGATCCACTCCAACAACGCTTCGGATTTTTGATTTAACCGCGAGGCAATAATTACCCGGGCAAAATTATGAAGCACTTTGGGAAGGAAATTAGCATCGATGTGTTTTCCGAACACATTCCGGTAAATCTCTACCTCTGTGCGGATATCCAGGACATAAGGAATTTTAATGTACTCGATACGATCCATAAAGGAATGGATATTTTCGATATTTTTTTTGTCTTCAGGATTCATCACTGCCAGGAAAAGGGAATTGACATTTTCTTCGATGTGTTCGACTTTGTGAACGCCTTCACTGATAATGTTGTGAAGTTCGATCAACCGGTCTTTGTTGTGGGTTTTGATATCCATCAATGCGTAAATACCGTTATTGGTACGGGCGTAATTGGAAAAAATAAACCGGACCCGGTTACTGTCCTTTAACAGGGTGTCCAGCCGGTGCTGCAGCATTTCATTGGTCAAGACATTCTGACGCAGCGGTTTATCACCGGGGTTGAACACACTAATCCCTTGCCCCAGCCTGCGGTCAAAGACGTAGGGACCGGCACAAAGCATGTCAAAAACCTTTGACGGATCATCCAGCTTCCCCAGCAGCGCTTTGTAAATAGACGCGCAAATGGTACAGGGATTGTCCCGGAATACCCATTCGTACTCCTTGGCAGTAAAGAGCTTATATTTAAACTTATCGTTTTTAAACAGGTTATCCAAAAATTCGCGGCGGTAGGATTTGGAGATCATTAAAATGGGATTGTCATGGCTGGGGCAGGGAATTTCAACGTATTCTTCGGTTTCGTGGATGATGGCCGGCTTACCCAAAACCATGCGATTTTCCGGGTGGTCATTATTGAATCCCGGGGCATATCGTTCAACAATAGGAATGGCTTCATTTTCAATGAAGCCGCCCAGTGCTTCCCGGTTTAAACGCCAGACCGCTTCATAACGGCCGCCTTCTTTGGTATTGGCATAGGTTTCGAATTTCATCAATAAGTTATTGAGAAATGTACTCTTGCCGCATCCGGGGGGACCTTCAAAGATGTAGATTTTATTTTGTTGGGCCCCCTGGCGCAGCGCTTTGCTCAAGGCCACCAGCCGGTTGGCAAACAACCGGTCTGCAAAAAAAGGCCGGTCCGCATCCTCTACAAACAGATGATAACAATCATAATATACAAATCCCACCGACTCCGGGTCATCCGGGTACTCGTCAAAACCTTCCCCAACATACGCCTTGATCATGTCATGAAATACCTGGAACACATTGCGAATAATGGCCTCCGGGTTCCGGGACAAACACTCCAGGAACTTCTTAAAGGGAATGGGCCTCAACTGACGGTGGGCTTCGACTTTCTCGGTTAAGTCTTCAACGGTTTTTTCCAATGTTTCTTTATCTATCTCAACAATATTTTCCATTGTTTCCATGGTTGCAGCTCTCTTATTTTATTTTTTCTAGGCGTTTTTTTTAGAAATTTTTTTATTCTCCATTGTATACACGACACGGCGCTCCTGGACTTCCTTTTTTCCCATTACCCTTCTTTCCACTAATTCTGTGGTTTCCAGTTTAACCGGTTCTCCCCAGAGATACTCAATGCCCATCATGGTATTGGGGATAAAATCTTTGTATAAGGGTTTTCCCTCAAACCGGTGGTTCAGGTAGAGAACACCATTGGTGCTTTTTTCCCTGTCCACTTCGATATGGGGTGGATGGTAAAGGGAATCCAGTACCATCTGGCGATAATCTTCGGCTTTGCGGCTTTTGACGTAGTACTCCCATACCAGGCGCTGGCGATTCAACCGTTTACCCACCACAAAGAGATTGTAACGATCGACAAAATCCTGGTCCAGGAAGGTGTTGACCAGCAGAAAATCACTGAAATTATCCCGCAGATGAAAGATAAACTCTTTTCCTTTACCGGTTTTGGCGTCGTATTCGCTGCGTTCCCTGGCATTTTTAATACGCTGGAATTGGTACGTCAATTTGCCTTTATCCGCCAATTCTTCCACATACTGGAACAATTTCATCCCCAGGGCATAGGGGTTAAGCCCCACCCGGGGCATGGTGGTCACCCCGGCATTAACACGGGCATATTCCACCTCGTGACCCAGGATTCGTTCGTCTGCCAAAAATAAACGCTCATGCCAGTAACTGGCCCAACCTTCATTCATGATCTTGGTGCGAACCTGCGGCTGGAAAAACAACGAGGTACCCCGTACCACCTGGACCACCGATTTCATCCACTGGTTCTCCTCTTTATCCAGGAATTCGGAATTTTCCAATATATACTGGACCACATCTATTTTTTTGCCGGGTCTCTTTTCATCCAGGTGTTTTTCAAAAAGGTTTTCAAACTCCGGGTGCTTTTGAATAATTTCAGCGAAAAATGCATCTTCCACCTGGTCACCATACTCTTTGCTCATCCGGTTATACCGTTCAACCTCTTTGACGTATTTGTGGGTACTGACTTTCTTTACTAATTGCAGAAACACATCAAAATAGTAATCCAGGCGTTTCCGGTACTTATCCGGGGTGGAAGTATCGATTTCCGAAAGGGTGTCGTAATATCCCACCAGGTTATCCATACCCCGGGCAAACTCGATTACATAATCCACCCATCGTCCTTTCTCAGAACGGAGCTTGGCAATCATGCGCTTGTCCGACAGGGCTTTGCCGGCAAAATCATAATCCCAGGTGTGACTGAAATAGGAGTTATTCTGGAAAAAATCAATATGCCCGATCACGTGATAAAAGATCATGACATTCAACCAATCCGGGTTATTGTCGTTGTAAAAAGAAACGGCAGGACGGGTGTTGATAACCGTCTCATACGGGTTACCAGGATACAGTTCATATTTCCCTTTTTCTTTCAGCACCTCCACATCATGGACCCAGTAATCGTAGAGGGTGGGAATCATGACCTTGGGTGATAACTCCAGCAAATCTCTATTGGTAACAATGTATTCCAGGGTTTCATCGTGAAAACTCAACCCTGCTTCCCTGGCCCGCCGTTTACACTCCTCCATGATGGTCTTTGTATGTTGATCAATCAATTCCATTATTCTTTAATGCTCCTTTCACCGTTCATAATGAACAATTAACAATTCATCATTCATCATTCATCATTCAGATATAAGCGTTTTTATCCCTTCGATGATGCGGGGTTCATCGGCATCTTCTGTCATGGCATCCATGCGAATTTCCGCTTTCCTTTGTTCCAGGATCCCAGATCGTTTGAGGTAGCGTTCCATGTCAGTATCCCTGGCAGCGCTGTAGGCGTTGCGGGCAATGGTAATGCCCACACGGTTGGAATAGGTGAGCGACCGCTCAATTTCCGGGATGGTTTCCCTGCCGGTGGTATCCCAGTCGTCCCCGTCTGTGCCGTGAAACACATAGATATTGTAATCTCTAGTCAGGCTCTCTTTTTCCACGATTTCATTTACCAGCCGAAACGCAGAGGCCACCTTGGTACCGCCGGCTACTTTGGAGCTGTAATAAGTAAAAAAGTCCGGAACTTCTTTGGCTTCGGTGTCATGCACGATAAACCGCGACTCCACCTGGTGGGCATATTGGTAGAGCAGCCAACTGTAAATCAAGATATGCTGGGACACCACAACTTCTGTGGGTTTTCCCGACATGGAGCCGGAATAGTCTCTCATAAAAAAGACCACAGCCTGGGATTCATAATCCTTTTCTTTGGAGAGAACGCGATAGATTTTATCATCCGGTGCAATTAAGAACCGGGTGGGATCGATATTACTGGGATCCGGGAGATTGCCCAGGCTAATATTGGTTTCTACCAGTTTACGCAGGGTGGCTTTCTTATCCAAGATTTGTCCGAATCCCTGGTGACGATCGGTCAGTTCATAGGTATAGCGACTGAGGGCCCGTTTTTTCCCTTTGTCTTTGAGGTTGGGCAGTTCAAACTTTTCTGTTAAAATTTTACCCAGGTCATAGGCGCTGGACTCGATTTCATGGGGTGCGCTGTCGCCTTCTCCGGCACCACCGGCACCTGCTTCACCCTCCTGCTCTACCGGCTGTTCACCGATGACTTCGCCTTCTTCGCCTTCACCCGACCCACCGGATGGCCGCCCCTCACCCGACTCCTCATCAGTGGGGGTGTGATGAATAAACTTCTCTTCCACGGTGGTAGGGACCACAACAATTTTATCTTTGCCCCCTTTGCCCGGTTTGATCAACTTTCCTACTCGTATTTTCCTGGGAAACCCGTCTTTTTCCCTATTTTTGTCCCGGTCCAGCAGTTCATCCATAGAACGCAATTGCGTGGTATAGGGCCAGTAAAGGGCCTGTATCTCCGGGAAACCCTGGAGTACCACCAGGTCATGATAATCATATACACCGGGAATACGAGGCTCGGAGGGAGGGACTTCATGATAGTCAGGGCTTTTCAATTCCCGTTTTATTTTCTCTTCTTCTTCAGGCGTCAATCCCTTTTTTTTCAATTCTTCATATAATTTTAAAGCGTCTGAATTCATGGTTTTTCTACCTACGTTTGTTTCAAGACTGTGCTCGAAACAAAAACAACCTGCGTTGGAACATGCAATATGTAAAACATGTTGGCTTAATACCGCATTGTAAATGCTTACCGCACTGTAAGTGCCTTACTTCTCATCCGTCTGTGTACAGAAATACTCGATGGTTTTCTGGGCACAGGTCCTGCAATAATTGAGCTTGTTAAGCATGGTATCAATCATACGGTCATAGAGTTTCTGGTTCTCTTCGTTGGTGCGATTGGCCAGGGCACCAATAAGACTCCCGGAACCGGCGATATCGGATTTCAATCGTACATCTGTCACTGCTTTAACCAGTTCCAGGTTATCCATGAAGTCGTAATTGGGATCAGTAGAGATTTTTTGGCCGTAGATTTTACGGATGGAAGTGCGGAAGTTTTCGCGCTGTTCATGGGTTTTAAGGCCCAACCGTTCTTCTACGCTGTTGATGTATTTTTCATCGATTTTTAATGCTCTCAGTTCCCCGCTCTGGGGGTCTTTGTATTTCCACATTTTGTCCGGTCCCAGGTTCTCCGCATCGATACCGATAATCATATTGACATAATTCATCACGTCTTTGCGGATGGCATAGGGTTCATCCATATAAGCGTTAAACATTTCGGTCATGATGCGTTCCCTGTAGAGGCCTTTAGCGATTTTCAAGTCTTCCAGGTATTTAGCCCGGTCGTTGGCATCGGTGACATAGTCCAGGACAATCCGTTCCAGGGCTTTGTAAGTATCGTAAGCAAACATGCATTTACCTTCGTTGGTTTCAGAGCTTTCCACCAACAACTGGATGGCCCGGCCCAGGTTTCGCTGCCCCAGACCTTTCTGGCCGAAGCGTTTGGTGATATCCGGTTCCTGGTTCAGGGTATCGATCACCTCAGCCAGCGTTTTTATACTTTTTTCACCAGCCACCTCTCCGGCTGCCAGTTTCATGGTTTCAATCGGGGTCAGCTTCTCGGATTTAGGCAGCCGTGTTAACACCACCGCCGCAGAAGCCGCATAATTCAAATTGGGATCCTCGTGCAGTTCTTCTTTACTAAAGGTGGTCTTGGCCTCGCTGCCAATGGCATAATCGGTTAAGTCTACTTGCAAACGATAGTTGGTGTTGTGGGAGACATAGGTCACCCGGCAGCGGTCAACAATAGGTGCTTCTTCTTTTTCATCCAGGAAGCGGTTAAATTCAGAGTTATTGCTGGTGGCAATGATCAAGGTATCGATGGGCCATTTGAATCCGTCGATTTCGATCACCCGGTTCTGGATAACCCCCAGGTAGACCTGGACCAGGTCTTTTTTATTTTTGAAAATCTCATCGCAGAAATGGATACCACTGCCGGCTACACGTGCCAGGGCGCCCCGTCTCAGATCGAAACGATAAGGATTATTGGGATCGGTGATATGCAGCAAACGTTGAATGGATTCTTCTCCCAGCAAGTCCACCGCAGATGACGTAATCTTATCTTTGGCCGGGTATTTACCGGTTATCGTCCCCAGGCTTTCCATCAGGGGAACCGGCACCACTTCGATAAAATTCAGTGCTTCTTTTATAGTGCCACTGGTATGATTAAGGATATCGTACCAGATATATTCGCTGCAGGCACCCAACGGCCGGTCATCTTCATACAATTTCTCGATTTGCTTATCGGAAAACCCGATCCATTTGCCCAGTAATTTCTTATTTTCATCCTGGTTTTCCAGGAGATTGATGGCCAGGATTACCGGGTCTTCATAGGTTTGAGATTCAATGGTGGTGATTCTCCCGTAATTTCCCAATTGGTCCAGGTGCTTAAAGCGGAACGTATATTTCCGGTTGCCGTCGTTGGCAAGAAATTGCCGGTATTTGGAACAGAGGTATTCCACGAAAAAGGTTTTCCCGTTTCCCGGTTCTCCCACCAGTACGTAAGCCATTTCTTTGGATGAGCCTCCTTCGGCAGCATCTTTGACATAGGAGACAAAGCTGTTGATTTCATCATAGAGGCCGATGATATGCTTTTTCCCGGTCCTGAAGATTTTGAAATCGTAGGTTGTTTTACCATTCACCACCACTTTTTCGATATTCTGTTCCAGGATCATCCTGGTGACTCCTTCAAAAGCGTTTTCAAAGCGTTTTTTACCTTTTTTTATGTCGGTCAGGTGTTCTTGAAGGTTGAATACACGTTTTTGATTTTCCTTCATGTTTCCTCCAGTCATCGTTTTACTTCTTTAATCGTTTTTCTATTTCAATTCAAACCAAATATTTTTGGTAGAGGAGAACGTTTCTTTCTCCAGTAGACTAGGATAATCGATTATACAGAATTTTTCAACCATTTTTTAAAAGAAAATAAAAATTACAAGTGGTCACAAATTTGGCATGGTTTCGAGCCGTCTGTTCTCATCAAACAATGGGCGTGAATTCACCGAAAAATTAATATTGTAAGGTACGAGTCCCTTTTTGAATCGGTTTTGGGAATCTCCTTTTTATTCACCGTTCTCCCTATTGTTTGTAGCGTCGTTTTTTTTCGCCAATGCTTCCAAAGTGTCCAAAAACTTCTTGATTCGAACAATTTTTACATTCTCGTAAATCTTGTAAGGGAAATGTCGAATATTTTTGGTTACCAGGAAATCGGCATTCCCTGCAACCGCACATTCCAAAAATCGATTGCCATTGCTATCCGTACAAACGTCTAAACGAAGACCAGGTTCTATCCACTCAGCTTGAAAGCGCAGCGTCTGCATGATCCGGTCTTTTTCACTGTGCCTGGACGGGGGAACTAACCACTCAGCCACAGTTGTATATTCCTGCCAAATAGGTTCAGAGAGCAGTAGCTGAAAGTAGTCCTCGTCCCGAGTCATCCAATCTATTAGCTTGGCTGAGGCTCCCCGGGCACTCAAGATGGCTGATATAATATGATTTGTATCAATCACCACCCGTAAGATTCTATGCATTAGAGGGGCCTATGGTTTTCCGATACCTGCTGATTGCGTTATCAATTGTCTGTGAATTGATACCCCCTTTCTTACGCACTTCTGTTCGTATGGTCTCAACATCCTCTCGAAGCTGTTCTTTCCAGGCATATTTGTCATGGAGCTTTAACAAGGAGGCAATGGCGACTTGTATATTGCCCTGATAGCTCTTTTGAACAACCTCTCGAAAATGTTGCTCAACCTCTTTTGATAACTCCAACGATAACATCATTCTTATCCTCTTCAAGAATTTATATAACATAATGAAGGAAAGAAGTCAACAAGATTCTCACAAAATAAAAAAGAGACCACTCTGAGGTTAGGAAGAAGGGTTTACTTACTTCCAGACCGTTTTTTAGGAGTGTTCCGGATGGCCCGGGAGCGATAGGGCCGTTTTAGCGTGTGAACGCCGTCCACCGTTATATTCTTTTCTAAAATCAGACGGTGTTACCCCGACATGCTTCTTAAAGGAACGGTTAAATGCCGATTTGGAATTATAACCGACCTCAAAGGCAACTTCAAGAATCGTAAAATGATTTTTTGAATGGGTTAATATCTTCTTGGCTTCTTCAATCCGGTAAAAATTGATAAATTCATAGAAATTCTTATTTAACCTGGTATTGATGACCTGGGATAGATAATGGTCCGGGATGATAATTTCTTTAGAAAGTTTATGAAGAGTGATGTTTGGGTCAAGATAAGGCTTTTCACTTTCCATGAAATGAAGAAGTTTTTTTAGATACTTTTCGGCGTATTCGGATGACAGACGTACTTTTTCATATTTTTTCCGTTCTCTTTTAATGATTTGTCTGACCCGAAGAAGATGGATACCAATCCCCAATAAAATGACGCAGAGGGCACAACCACCATAAAACCAGTGGGTTTGATAGAAAAAGGGCTTTATGTAAAAACCAAAAGAAGCACCGGTCTCATTCCAGATGCCGTCATTATTGCACGCCTTAACCCGGAAACAGTAAAACCCGGGGCCCAGGTTGGTGTAATGGGCGATGCGTTCAGCCGGGGCCATTACCTCCACCCAATTTTCCTCGAAACCTGCCAATTTATACCTGAATTTAACTTTTCCAGGATCAACAAAACTCAATGCCGTGTAATGGAATTCAAATTTCTTTTTCCCGGGAGATATTTCATTATGCCCGTTAAAATTAAGATTGATGGTTTTATCATCGACTTTTACCTTTTCAATGATCACCGGGGGAATAACCCGATTGATCTTCATATGATCGGGATCAATGACTGCCACTCCATTTATAGTGGGAAACCACAATCTCCCGTCCCCGGTCTTTAATACACCAGGTTGAAAACTGTGTCGACAGCGGCTGAAGATCATGCCGTCAGACCTGTCTAACACAAAAGAAGTAATAGATGTTGTTTTCCCTTTGATAAAATCGATGCATTCCTCTTTATTCACCCGAAAGATACCGTTTGGACATCCCAGCCACAGGTTGTTTTTATCATCTTCAATGATCTGATAGACACTATTATGATACAGCCCTTCTTTCGTGGTGAAAGGTGTAAATTTTCCCTTTTCAAATCGATTCAGTCCCTTGTCATAAGTGCCAATCCATAAAACCTTTTCCCGGTCTTCATAGATAAACGAAATGTAGTCCCCGGACAGACCCTCCCTGGTGGTGTAGACAGTGAAATCCGAATCCCGGTAGTTGTATCGATTTAATCCGCCGCCGTAGGTTCCCAGCCACAGGTTTCCCCGGCTGTCTTCGCTAATACAAATCACACAGCGATGGGATAAGCCTTGTTTTGTCGTAAAGGTTTTAAATTTACCATCCCTGAAGCAATTCAACCCACCCAGCCGGGTTCCAATCCAGAGGTTACCTTTTCGGTCCCGGCAAATCGAGTAAATAACATCATTCGACAATCCATCCTTTTCTGTGTAGGTGATAAACGTTCCATTCTTAAAACAATTCAATCCTCCCCCATATGTGCCCACCCATAAATCCCCTGATTGGTCTTCCAGGATTGATGTTACATAGTTGGAGGATAATCCATGTTCAGTGGTAAAAAAGGATAACGTACCATTTTTATAAGCAGCCAACCCACGGTTGGATATTCCCAGCCATATGGTCTGCTTACTATCCTCGAAAATTGCCCCGACAATGCCGTCATGCAGCTCTTTATTATCAAAATGAATGGCTACCCGCCTGTCCTTCAGTCGATAAAGTCCCCCGGCAATGGTGCCAATCCACAGGATCCCCATCCTATCTTCAAAGATTGATGAAACATAATTGTGTAAGGGACCTTCCCGTGAGGTGTAAACATAAAATGAATGATTCCTATAACAAATAAGCCCCCCTCCCATGGTGCCGATCCACAGGTTTCCATTCCTGTCTTCATAGATTGTCCCGATATAATTGGAAGAAAGACCATCTCCTGTTGAAAAGGTTGTGAATTGCCCATCTTTGAAACGGTTCAGCCCATTGTCTGTTCCCACCCAGAGATAACCAGCCCTGTCCTCATAGATACACGTTACCGTATTACTGGCCAATCCATCTGCGCTGGTGTAAGTTTGAGTACGAAATTTATTATTTTTTACGGTTAACTTCTGCAGGCCTCTCTTGAAGGTGCCAATCCATAGGCTCCCCTGGTTATCTTCAAAAATTGATAATATATGATTACCGGCCAATCCATCTGCTGTAGTGAAGGTACGAAATTTACCGTGGCCGTATTCCAGTACATTTAAACCACCCTCAGTACCCACCCATACGTTTCCTTTCTTATCCTCAAAGATGGTATATACATGATCACATGACAGACTCTCTTCCAGGCCATAAGTAGTAAATTTCCCGTCTCTATATCGCACCAGGCCGCCGTGGTATATTCCTATCCACAGGTTCCCTTCCCTTCCCACCAGGAATGATGTCATATGGGTTGTCTTATTATCTTTGGCAATAATTTTGTCAAAGGAAGTAAAACGTACGCCGTCGAAACGCACAAGTTCCCTTGTGGTACAAAGCCAGATGTATCCGTCACCAGTCTGGCTGATAGATAGGACATTTTGATGCGGTAAACCATCTTCTGTTTGCCAGCCCTCATAGATATAATCTGATATCTCCGTACCGGGGTCAAGGGGAAAAATGAGAAATGACGGCAAGAAACAGAAACAAAAACTAGTAATCATAAAAAAATACATCCCCTGTTTGTGACCCTTTATTGAATTTTTAAAGTGATTTCTTTCACTGTACTCATTGGAGTTAACATTATTTTCCATATTACCTCCTTGTTATAATTACACAGCCTGTTCATCTTTTTATACGGATGATAGAGCAAAAATGTTTGGAAAAAAAATTTTTTTTCTTTTTCCACATTTTTATGAAATTATACACTTGATGCACAGCAATTATATTGCCAAATAAAAGATAAGATATTGTCCTATATTTTGGTCACTTTCCTGTCTACCTGATTCTTTGCCTGCCCCGAATACCTCTTTCGAATTGGTTTGGACTGACTCATCATCGCGGCTTGTGTAGTAAATTTCAAATGCTTAAAAATGAACAGCAGCAAGAAATTCAACCCCTCTACTCTTAATGGTTAAATCATTTCTTTCCCTATTAAGATTAGATAAGCCCAGCCCATACCTGAACTCAAAAGAGAAAGATTTATATCTTATCCCCAGGCCTGAGAGCAATTGGGAGTTTCTGTCTTTGATATTCTCGATTTTTTCTATAACCATAGAAGTCGTTTTATCTTCTATCTGGCTTTTCAAAAGGAAACCGGTTTCAAGTCCCAGGCTGACAAAGATACTGGATGTTGAGAGGGGAATTTTATAATGAACCATCACAGGAAAGGCAAGATAGTTAAGTTTATAATACGTATCTCCCCATTGGATGCCGGAGAATTCAACCAGTTCGGATTTTATTGTTTTATACAGTACATCCACTTCAAGAGAAAGATTTTTAAATACACCAAACTGTATCCCTGCTCCCAGGGAGTAGGCTAACTTTCCTTCATGCCGGGGAAGGGGAAAACCCTCACCGTCTTTGAAAGACAGTTTGGAAAAGTTTACACCTCCACGTACGGAAAGTTCTATGCCTTTATCCTTCCCGCTGAGCATTGGTGATAAAGAAAGTAAGAACACTAAAATAAAAACAAAGATATGGTTTTTTTTCATTTGTCAAACCTCCTATTTATTCTATGCACAGGATTTTCTCATCAATTCAAAAGGTTTTGCGCTTCCGAAATCGCCAGGTCAGCAAATTGTAATGCGCTTTGTATATCAGAGTTTACAAGAGCTTCAAAATAAGATTGCTGGTATACGGAGAAAGTGGATAATTGTTCTTGAGTTAAATCTGAATTTTTCAATTGGCAGAAAAGCCGCCACAATTCTGTGCCTTTCTCAAATAGAGCCTGGTTAAGATCGGTATTTCCTTCAACCTGGACAAAATCTTCTATGGTATGAACATTACCCGGCACATAAATATGGTCATATTCAATCCCCCATTGGGCATTACCGGTTTCTACTCCCCAATAGGCAATAACACCACCTCTATATCCGGCAAAATTTTCATCATCAATATCAGCGATCCATTGCACCGTACTGTTGTTTTTGGCATAGGGGAAATGAGCCTGGGTTGATTCTCCTCTTACCCAGCCATAACCAGGGATATAGGCTTCCATGATATAATGAGTGGGAAGAACAAATAATACCCGCGCCGGAATCCCCATTGACCGGCAAAGGGCTGTGGCCAGATTCGCTTTCCCGGTACATACTGCATATCCTCGCTCTAAAGTGCTGAGAGCGGTCTGACTACCATAGGATTGACCCTCAATAACATCTCCTGTAAAATAAATGATGTCATTTAACAACGTCATCACATTTCCATCCCAGTATTTGTAAAATAATTCCCTGGCTTTCTTCTTAATTTGAGATTCCGATGATTGAACCGTAAAAGAAGGCTGCAGGAAATATTTTATATCACTGCTTAGAGAGGAATAAGCCGAAAGAAATTGATACTCCGGGATATCACTGAAATCTTGTACCTTCTGCAAGGTAAATACGTCAAAAACAATATAATTTTTGACATCTTTCATACAGTTTTCCAGCATAAAGCGAATGAGATTTTTATCCTCTTTCATGGTTTTAAAATTGAAGTCTTGCACCTTTAAATTGTAGTCATTTTCCCGGGGAAGTCGAATAAGAACAGGAATGCTGTCTTCAGTGATGATTGGTGCGTGGGTCAAAAAAGTAACCGCATGGAAATCTTCATTGGCTATCACATAGTAAAACATTTTATAATAGCTCACCTGGAGATTTTCCTTTTCCTCGGCAGGTAAATAAACCGCGAGGAACAATGTAATCATAAGAAAGAAGATCATTACTTTTTTTATGTTCATGGTATACCTCCTTTTTCAAAACACTTTATAACCATCATTGGTCTATAAATCTATAGCATCAATTTGAAAAAATTCGACCTACCTTATAAGGTAAGACGTTTAAAAAATTGGATTAAAAGGATAAGATGAAGAACAAGCCCCAATATAATGATAACTATGGCACCCAGGCCATAAAACCAATGGGTTTGATATACGCAGAAAGAAAAGGGCGTACTACTCCCTTCCTTTAAGCATCCTGAGGTCGGACCTTAACTTACGGTGAAATAAATATCACTCAGGCTAAAAACCTTTTAAACAGGTGGCAAGCAACAACAGCAGCCAGGCAACTCCCATAAACCAAAAGGCATTTACCGTGACAAACGGTATAACAATAAAAAATTTAGCAACAATACTTAAAATGGCCAGAATAAGCGATAAAATCCAAACGATCTTTTTGGGGGGGTGTAAGCTTCATGATAAAACCTCCATTAATGGTTTTTTTTCATTATGAACATTATTATAAAGAAAAAGAAATTCAATTGTCAAGAAAAAATCAAAAACAACAAAAGCTTGTTTTATCAAATTCCACTGTCTATAATATTTTTTTGTTTTTTGTCACCCGTTTTTTAAAAACGTTCGTCTAATAGACATAAACGAGAAACAAGGCACTTACAGTGCGGTAATAGGCAACATGTTTTACATATTGCATATCCCACTGCAAAGTGGTTTTTGTTTCAAGCGCAGTTTTGCAACAAACGTAGAAGCGAAGGTGAAAACAGATGAAAATATACTTGTTGAACAAATGTGCCACGGCCACATCGGAGCATTTCAAGAACTGGTGGAGCGTTACAAAAAGAAAGTCTATTACCTGGCATACGATATGGTGGATGATCATCATGAGGCAGAAGATATTTCCCAGGAGGTATTTATAAAAGTGTTTCGCTTCATAAAAAAATTCCGCAAAGACGCAAAGTTCAGCTCCTGGCTGTACCAGATCACGGTTAATACCTGCATCGATATGAAGCGAAAAAAATCCTCAAAACCGCAAATTTCAATGGAGGATTCACAGATAGAAAGCATTCACCCCATTGAACCGGTATATTCCCGGACAGATGGCAGCATTCACAATCCTGAGCACCTTGTCGAGACCGACATGATTCAACAACGGATTCACCAAGCACTTGCTAAAATTTCTCCAAAAGAACGCTCCGTATTTGTGATGCGGTATTACAATGATTTCAAGACCGGCGAAATCGCAGAAATCTTGAATGTTTCTATCAATACGATTAAAAGCCTTCTTTTACGGGCCAAAAGAAAACTCCAAAAAGAGCTCTCATTTTATCAGGGTAAATCTGAAGTGGAGGTCCTTCATGACTAAGTGTAAAAAAATTAGAGAATTGTTTGATGAGGAGTTTTATGAAGAATTAAATAAAGAACAGGAAACCCTTTTGGAAAACCACCTCCAGGAATGCCCAGCGTGTCGCGCAGAGTATAACGACATGACTTCTATGCTCCTTTTTATGAAAAAAAGAGCCAGGGTTGAACCGGGGCCGGGTTTCTGGGATGGCTACCAGGTCCGGCTGATGGACAGGATGGAAAAAGAGGAGGTACTGGTTTCAAAACCCGGGAAAAAACGGGTAACCTTTTTCCATGCTCTAATTCCCGGTCCACGTTGGGCCTATCAAGCTGTCGCTGCTGTTGTACTGGTTGTTATCGGTATATTCCTGGGGCGAGAGCTATTTCCCCCGGCACCTCCCACGAATTTGGCTAAACGAATGGGGCAGCCGCCTGTTGTGGCAAAATTAGAGCCGGGATCCGAGCTCATGAATCATACACAGGACTTTATCGAACGGTCTAAAGTACTGCTGCTGGCGATTATCAATTTTGACCCGGAAACAGAGGACACTTATGTCTTGAACCTGCCCTATCAGCAGGAGGTTTCAAAGAAATTGCTGCGGCGGGTGGGGTGGATTAAAAAAGAATTTGCCACTGTGAACGGTCTCCCCCCTCTTCACCACAAGCGGTATAGACAACTGAAAGAACTGGTCACAGACCTGGAAATCATCCTGCTCCAGGTAGCCAACCTGGAATCAGGCGCTGATATTTCCACCATCGAGCTGGTTAAAAACGGAGTGAAGATCAAGGGAGTATTGTTCAAAATGCAATTGACGGATATCCGTCAGTTTATAAATAAAAAAAATAAGTCTACAACCCTGTGAAAAAGGAGGAAAAAATGAAAACAAGAACGGGTGGTATTACAGGAATTATTTTCTTAATAATGGTATCTTGCTGGTTTTTATCCCCGGGATTAAGCGCTAATAACCAGGCAAAAGATGCTAAAGCCTACCAAATGGCTTATAATCTTATTCTTGAGGAGAAATGGCAGGAAGCAGCCAACGCCTTCAACGAGTTTATCCGCAGCTATTCCGGCAGTGCCTACGTGGATGATGCTCGCTTCTGGCAGTGCTACTGCAAAGAAAAGATGGAACATCCGTTAGAAGGGGTTTTCAAATGTTACCAGGACTTCATCAAGGCATACCCAACGAGCAGATGGGTGGATGATGCCACATCCCATTTAATTTCCATCGGCCATAAACTATCAAAAAGCGGCAAACCCGGGTATATGGATATTGTTCAATCCATTTACCAGGACCAGGAGGATGATATCAAGCTAGCGGCACTTTATGCGCTGGAAGATTTGGGGGACGAACAAGCCCTGGATAGGGTATTAAAATTTTATGATAATTCCAGGAGTACCCGGCTGCGCAGTAAGATCATCCAGGTACTTGAAGATTTCGAATCGCCCCGGGCGTTTGCCAAGATCAAAGAAATTGCGTTGAAAGACCCGGATCCTAAATTACGCCGCAAGGCCATCGAGGTAATTGAGGATTCTGAAAACAGGGAAGCCATCGATGTCCTCAAAAAGATCATCAAGATGGATCCCGATATAAAAGTAAAAAGGGCCGCTGTTGAGGCGCTGGAAGATTTCGAAGCCCCCGATGTTATTCCTATTTTGAGTGAAATAGTGCTGAAGGAATCTGATGAAGAGCTGGTAAAGGCGGCTTTAGACACTCTCGAAGATATTGAGAGTAAAGAAGTGATTCCCGTGCTGCAAAAGGTTTTGAAGCAACCCAGGAGCATCAAGATAAAAAAAGCTGCCCTTGATGCCCTGGAAGATAGGGATGACCCGTCCGTGCTGCCAATTTTGCGGGACATTGCTCTTAAAGGAAACGATATCGAGTTACAGCGGGCAGCGATCGATGTTATTGGGGACTTCGAGAGTAACGAGTCCTTGAAGGTCCTGAAAGAAATCTTGAAATCAACTGATATATTCCAACTTCAGAAAGCTGCGCTTAATGCCGTGGAAGATCATGACAATGAAGAAGAGGTCAAAAAAGTCTTTTATGATACGGCATTAAATTCTCCAAAAGAAAAACTGGCCAAAGCCGCGGTTTATTTTCTTGTAGATATCGTTGAAGATGATAATGATTCTCGATTACTCATGGAAATCTACAAGAAATCAAGGTTTTTGTCTGTTCGCAAAGCAGTGATCTATGGTCTTGAAGATTTTGACGGGCCTGAAGCGGTTAAGGCACTGGTGCAGATACTGGAGAGTGAAAAAGACCTGGAGCTGCGGCGGGCTGTTATCAATACTCTTGGGGATACGGAACATGACGATGCGGTTCCTATTCTTTTGGACGCGGCGTTAAAGGAAAAAAATATGAAAATCAGGAAAGCGGCGGTTTCCGCCCTGGAAGATATCGGGACGCCTAAAGCTCAGGCAGCGTTAATGAAGATTATTGAGAAAGAAAAGAAATAGGTGCCCTTCGGGCAAGTTTATTCACCAGAGAATTATCTACGGTAGAAAAATAATTTTCTACGGTAGAAAAAAGACGATCTACGGTACAAAACGAAACGGTCATTTATCAGTCTGATTTCTTTGCCTGCCAGGAAAAAAGCCCACGAATTACGCGAATTCCACGAAAAAAATTTAAATAATTCGTGTTAATTCGTATAATTCGTGGGCTTCTTTTTTTCATCGTCACGGGCGAGGCCGCGGCATCATGAATGACTGTCCCTTTATTTTTTCTTATTTTTTATTTCTATAACCCAGAGAATCTCTGGGTTATATTCTCAATTCCGGATCATGACCCAGGAAAACTCTGAGTCATGTTCTCAGGTCCGGATCATGACCCAGAGAATCTCTGAGTCATCGATTAAAATTTCATCAATCTCTGGAAAAGCTTGTATGAATAAAGTGTCAGGTAAATAATTTTGCAACCGAAAAAAGAACAATCTGTAAACCCTGACTGTTCAATTTAATAAATAATTTTGCCGGTGAATAAAGTGCCAGGTAAATAATTTAGCCGAAGAGGAGAGCAATCCCGCGGATTCCCTTATTCCCACACCTGAAGGGAAGGAGTAATTTACTAGAACGAGAGGAGTGGTTGACTAGAACGAAAGGGGTGATCGACTAGAACGAAGAGTGGGATTATTTACCTGGCACCTATTTCTACCTATTTCTATAACCGGGATTCAGTTGGCAGTTGGCAGTAGTTAAAAGAGGAAGTTAGGAAGCGAGGAAGCTGAGAGGTTGAGAGGTTGAGAAGGTAAGAAGTTCCGAAGGTTAGCTCATCAATGACCAATGACCACTGGCAGGCCCTTTTCTCTTCACTTAACACCTAACACTTAGTTTCAGTCTCCTCCTCTTTCTGCTTGTTCTCTTTTCCAAGGTTTTTTACTTTCCATGGATTAATGAGAGGAATCTGAGCTGGGGTAAAGTCGGATTCATTTCTCGTGACAAGAATCAAATTATAAGTAGAGGCCATAGCAGAAATTAACCCATCAATAGTGGACATTGGAGTTCCCGCTTTCTCTGCATTTCCCTGGATGGTGCCCCAATTCTCGGCCACTGTCAGATCAATAGGAATAATCCGTTCGTTGTACTCCTCCAATAGGGTATTCAGCCACAGGGTCAATTGCTCCTTCTTTTTTGAATCAGGTAATTTAACTAATCCTTTCCTGACTTCACCAATAGTGAGGACACTTAAAAATAAAGCATTTGAAGGGGCACCCTCTAGCCAATTAGTGACCTGAGCATTTGGTACAGGTTTCACTAGCTCCGAGATGATACACGTATCAAGTAGGTATTTCACAGATCGATACTCCCTGGATAATCTTTTTGTCGCTCAATATTAAAGTGTTCATCCATTTTGGGACAACCCAGGAGAAATTCCTTAAAGGTCGGTTTGTTTGAAGTTAACGCTTCATATTCCTGGATCGACATGATAACCACGGTTTCTGCTCCTCTTCTCGTCACATATTGGGGGCCATTTTTTAGGGCGTTTTCAACAACTTTGCTGAATTGGCTCCTGGCGTCTTGAAATTTCCATGTGGTTTTCATCTTACCTCCTCTTTATTAATTTTAAAAGAAATACATGCAATTGTCAATGGCTCCTAAGAAGGCTTCTGAATTCAAAATTCAGGGACGGGATGTTGAGATTTGGATTTTTAACAAAGGGACGCGCAAGAGATTCCATTCTCCTTGCTCAATCGTCAATCACTGGAAAGCAACCGGCGGTAACTTGAAAAGACATCGTCGATAACGTGATGAGACAACGGCGATTACTTTTTTGTAATTGGCAACAACCAGGATTCAGTTGCACCTATTTCCTTGAAAAAAAGACGAATTTGTTTTAAAATTCAACTCTTAATTTTAAAGGCTCTTCAAGGGAAAATGAAAATAAAAAAGATTCTCTTGCTTGTTCTATTGTGCCTGGTAATTGCCGGATTGGCATCAATCATGATATTTAATTCCTACAAAAAGGACCGGCAAAAGCTCGAACTGGCTCAATCGCTGCTGTATGAAAACAAAATAAACGAAGCAAACGCACTATTTTCCAGGCTTGAGGATTCTTTTTGGATAAAAAATCAGGCCCGCTTAGGAAGTATAATTACCAGCATTTTAAGTTACGACGAGTACAAGGACGTTCCTTTACCGGAGAAGGACACTATTAACATTGACCATTACCATCTGCCTTCCCTATTGAGAAGGCTGCTGTCTTCATCGGCTTTTAATCGGTGTACTCAACTGGCAAAAATCGGGAAATTTTATGAAATGGAAGCGGCAGACCTTTACTATCCGGCAGCGCTCCTGGAAAACGGGAAACCCGGGGAGGCCTTTCGATGGTATTCCGATTTATCCGACAGGTTAAAAAACACATTCCTGGGAAACAGGCTAAAAGAAACCTTTGAATTGCTTCATACCGGCGCCCACAGCATTATAAGAGACCGTACCGGTAAATTAGTAGGAACAATCGGTGCGGATAGGCAGTTTAAATTTTACCGGGCCCTATACCGGTCTTTTATCCAACCGGTTATCATTAAAGAGATAATAAACCACGAAATACCAAAAGGACTTCGCCTTAGTATTGACCTGGAGTTAAGCCGGTTGGCCCTGAAATCGTTGGGTGAGAACCAGGGAAGTATTGTATTGATTCAACCGGATACCGGTGAGGTCCTGGCCGCGGTTAGCGATGAAAAAACCGGGGAAAAAATCGGTGATGGCTCATCCCCTGCGTTTGAACAGATGTTAGAACCTGCTTCCATATTAAAACTAATAACCGTCACCGCCGCTTTCAGGAACAAGTTTGATCCTGAACGGGAAATAGCCGGGATGACCTGCCGGGGTGCCAAAAGATACAGTGGTAAAATCCTGTATTGTCCGGCCGCCCAGGGTGAATTATATGGGCTGGAACATGCTTTGGCTGTCAGTTGTAATACCGCCTTTGCCGATCTGGGGGTCAAGATCGGCTGGGAGAAAATGTTGGAGGAACTGCGTTTATTCGGTTTTGACAGCCAGATGAAAAATCCTTTTGCTTTGGGAAAAATTATTATAAAAAAAGGAGATAACCGGGCCCTGGCGGACCTGGCTATTGGACTGGAAAACACGGTGCTGACACCGGTTCATGCGGCTTTAACAGGAGCGGTATTTGCTAATGACGGTTCCTGGGTTTATCCTGAACTGTTCTATGCCACTGACGGTTTTGTTGGTCTAAGTCCGAAGAAAATAAAAATAAAACGTTTAAAAGGCGTAAAGATATTGGATGAACATTGGCTTCCTGCTATCCGGAACGGGATGAGGGCTGTAACCAGGTACGGAGGAACTGCCGGTTTTATAGCTCCCACTGGTTTCCAGGTATACATGAAAACCGGTACGGGTGGGAGCTATAGGGATGGCTTTCATGTCAATTATATCGGTTATGTTCCTAAAGATCAGGGTAATATCGCATTTTGTGTGAGGCTAACCGACAAAAGGACTTCATTTCGAGCTAGAAGGGCCGCATACCAAACAAACCGGGAGTTATTAATCCGTTTGAAGCAGTTGGCTGCACAAAGAGACATGAACTGGCAGCCGAAGAAAAAAAAATAATTAAATTTTTATCCTGTATAATTCCCAGTTTTCATCATTAATATTTTCTTCAAGTTTGTAAAAGTAATTATCACGAATGGTAAAATACACCTTAGTATCCATTCCATATTGTTCCGGTATCGGCAGGTAAATCCTCTTTATCTCATTTCCCTGCAAATCCATAACAATACATTCCCGTTGATCCTTCTCTATTTTATTAGTCATTACATATAGCTTTCCATTATTGGCAATCATTGAATGGATTGGCGGATAATAATCTTTAAAACTTATACGGCCTTGAAATTCATATAAGTGTTTAAAATGCGGGTCCTTTTGAAACCATTGCCGGGTTTTTTCTTTATAGGATGATAGTATTTTAAGCCTTTTGTAATCTCTTTTAATTCGGTACGTTTTTTCCCCGTTTTGATCAAAGGCATCGATGGCAAACCCATGAATCCCGGCTATAACATAGAGTTTATCTTTATCTATTTGGGGATCAAAAGGAGTAATTGGGAATTCAATCTTAGAATTCTGGTTCAATTCAAAATCCGTTTTATAAATGACCTTCACTTTTTTAAAGTTTTCATTGGCTAAAAAGAAAGCCAATACAATTTTCTGGCTGTTTTCTTCTTTTGGTGTTGTGGTAAGGCAAATATATTTTTCTCCAAAAGGCCAATACACATCAGTTGGATTCACTCTATATTCATTTATATATTCCCCGGTTTTTGAAATTATCGTTAATTTTGCTAAACTGCTTATATAAACTTTATTGTTAGAGGGAAACACGATCATAGGGAACCAAAAGGGATTTATTTTTAATTCACCAGGACCTTCGCCTTCTTTTCCAAATTTGTTGACGAATTTGTAGTCTTCAAGGTTATAAATAAAGACAGTGGTTTTTTCCTGGATATAGATGCAGCCATTTCCTATGTTAATGCCTCCTGGCTGATGGAATTCTTTAAAAACAGCCACCTTTTGGGCCTGCAAGTTTAAAAGTGAAAAAAGGTTCCAACACGTAATAAAAAGTATGATCTTAAGTTTCATAATTCCTCCTTATATGTCTTTGTTTTTTTTCATCTTCAATATACGTGGTAAGGGGGTTGTTTTCAATGGGCCGAAAGTCCCGAATTTAAAAAAGGGACTTTTGTCCCGGCTTTACTTCTTTGGAAAAATCTGTTATAAATGAGAGATGACTGTTATCTCAATCGGAATATATTTTCTTTTTTTAGCAATGGGCCTGGTCGCCATTTATATTTCTTACCGGTTGGCCCGAAGGTACCGTTTTCGATTTCTCGATTACTATTTATACAATGTCATTTTCTCTATTGTTTTCGGGTTTATTACTTATATAGGTGGGTTGTTTGGCGAGTTGACATTGGCACCATCGCTGTCCTGGCATGTTAGTTTTACAGCCAATATCATCATTTCTGCCCTGGCTTTTCCTGCGGCAATTGTGGCCCTTTATATGATGATATGCTGGATATTGGAATTTTTATGGGGAAAGGTATCCCGATGGTTTAAACTGGCGTTCTGGACTTTTCAAACCCTGTTCATCCTGGTGAATTTAACCGCCGCAAAAATCTATCTCGATACAAAAGAGTTGAAATCGGTAAATCTTATTTTTTCTATCGATGAAAAAATCCAACTTTTGATCATTTTTATCGCGCTTTTGTATTTGATCCTGGAGGGGAAATCCCTGGAAAATAAAGCAAAAAGGAAATTGGCAATCAACCTGGGTCTCATTCATCTTATTTGTGTTACCCTTCTCACCGGGTCATTCTTTTTCATTTTCCGTTATATAAAGAGTCCCCTTGTCTTATTTTCAGTTCTTGCATTTTCACACATATCCATAGAAATTATTCCTCTCCTTTATCTCAAGTGGCTGCTGGGGAAATACCATGCAGAACTGGGATTCCCTTCAACAGTACATGGCATCGAAGGTTTTTTCAACCAGTTTAAAATCACCGGACGAGAACAATCCATTATTCGATTGATCCTTAAAGGAAAAACCAATAATGAGATCGGAGATGAGCTTTTCATCTCCACAAAAACAGTTAAAAACAATATCTCTAATATCTACCAAAAAACCAAGGTGAGAAACCGCATCCAATTGACCAACCTGGTAATGTGCTTCGAAAAAGAAAAGGTTATTTCTATTTAATTCTAAAATTGCCTGTCCTCTTCCTTTCTTCCTTTTACTCTGGAAAATAAAATTACTTATTGAGTATCGCGGAGAAATCCAGGGGTTTAAACAGGTCAATATTTGCTTTTTGAAACTTCTTGTTAAATTCCGCCACATCTTGAGCATAAAGTTGTTGGAATTCTTTGGTTACTTTCATCAGTATTTTCTGGGTTTGCGCCATAAATTTCTTTTGCGATGGTGTTGGTGCATCAAAGGATGTACTGAGGGTCATAAATGGCAGTAACACCTGGAAACCGATGGAATTCATCATATCGGCACCTCCCATAATCTTTTTGGAAAAAGCTCCCAGTTTCGCTTTCAAAGCAGCGGCATCTTTTACTATTTCCTGTAATTTTGAATCTTTACTACCTTTTAAATGCTTCATGATGAAGTCCAGGGTTTCATTGGTCTTTTTGATTTGCATCAGTCCTGCACCCAATATTTTTATATTCTGTTCGGCTTTAACAAGGGCATCATATTTCTCTTTACGTTTTTTCATGGAAATTTTTTCACGGTAATCCGCCTTCACGTTAACGGTCTGAGACGTTTCCCGGTCACCGATTTTTATTTTTACCGTATAGGTCCCGGGCAATACGCTAATACCAGTGGGNNACCAGTGGGAAGGAAATCCGATATCATTTCAAATCCCGGTATTTTAATACCTTTTGTGCGTAGATTCCAGACAAAACGGTTTATTCCCGGTTTTTTCGGCCCCTCTGCTTTCCAGATGACTTTTCCCGATTCCTCAAGTACCTGGATTTTTACGGTCTTCTCCTTTTTAATATCGCCTGTAACTTGTTCCTTTCCAGGATTATAAAGATAGGTTAACAATGCTCCATATTTCTTCGATTCACCGCGGTACATACCGTCTCCGGTAAAACGGTAACCATCAGCTTGTTTTAGCTGGTGCTGATACACCGGTGGAATTTCAAATAAATGAAGCGGTTTCTTAAGCGTTTTTTTATTTATTGAACGAAAAGGCCTGACATCATCCAGTATATATGCTGCTCTTCCATGCGTTCCCATAACCAGGTCATGATCGCGTGGGTGAACGATAAGTGCTCTAACCGGACAGGTGGGCAATCCATGTGTCCATCGGTTCCAATTTTTACCCCCATCAAAACTGATCCATAAACCAAACTCGGTGCCAAGATAAAGGAGGTCTTGATTTACCGGGTCTTGTTCGATGACATGAGCAAATCCCCACTGAAGGTTATCAATTTTTGAAGTGGGATCATTTTTGGTTAGGCTGGTCCAGCTTTTTCCAAAATTTTCCGTTTTATAAACATAGGTTGTCCAATTACTTCTCCTGTGATCGTCAAAAACCGCATATGCAGCTTTGGCATTAAACTTTGACGGCTCAATATGGGGGCACCAGGTGTTGGCCGGCAAACCCTTGATATTCTTAACTACATTCTCCCATGTTTTTCCACCATCGGTTGTCAGTTGTACATTACCATCGTCAGTACCTACCCATATCACGCCCTTTTGCACCGGGCTGGGGGCGATGGTAAGTATTGAGGTATGATTCTCCGCTGATGTAATATCCTTTGTAAGTCCACCGCTCTCACTTTGTTTTTGTTTGTTTGGATCATTGGTGGTTAAGTCCGGGCTGATTATTTCCCAGGATTCTCCCCGATCCGTACTCCTATGGAGAAATTGACTCCCATAATACAGTGTTGTTTCATCGATGGGATCAATGGCGATTCCTGCATTCCAGTTGAACCGCAGTTTTACATCTTCAGGGCCATCAGGACGTATAAACATCTTTTCTCCCGTAACCATGTTGAAACGCATGAGAATACCCCCCTGGAGCATGCAGTAGCCAACCTGGGGGTCTTTGGGATCGATGAGGGTTCCAAAACCATCGCCAAATCCCACCTCCTTCCAATGATAGTTGCGAATGCCCCCATTTTCCCATACATCACCGGGTCCCCGCCAGGAACCATTATCCTGTAGGCCCCCGTAAACATTGTAGGGTATTTCCATATCGATATTGATATGATAAAACTGGGCAAGAGGGAGGTTGTCGACAATACGCCAGGTTTTTCCGCCATCATAACTGATCGATATCCCCCCGTCATTTCCTTCGATTATATGGTTGCCGTTATTGGGATTAATCCACATGGCGTGGTGATCCGAGTGAACATTCTTTGCAATCCTATTAAAATTCTTCCCCCCGTCATCGCTAACCACCAGCCTTGAATGCAGACTGTATACCCGGTTCTCGTTTCCAGGATCTATTCGAATATCGCAGTAATAGAATGGCCTTGGATTAACATTTTTCTTTTTGTTAACAATTTTCCAGGTATGTCCTCCATCTTCGGATTTGCACAATGCGCTTTTTTTCGCTTCCACCAGGGCATAAACCACATTCGGATTGCTCCTGGCTATTGCCAATCCGCTCCGGCCAAGTTCACCTTCGGGTAAACCTTGCTTGCCAGTAATTTTTTCCCAGTTTTTCCCGCCGTCATAAGTTACATATAAACCGCTCCCTTTACCTCCTGATTTAAAGAACCATGGCCAACGCCTGTATTCCCACATGGCTGCAAAGAGTTTTTGAGGATTTCCCGGGTCCATAACAAGATCGGCACAGCCAGTGGATTTATTCACATACAGTATCTTTTCCCAGGATTTACCACCGTCAACGGTTTTAAAAACTCCTCGTTCAGGACTATCTCCCCAGGCTTTTCCCATGTCGGTGATGTAGACAATATCCGGGTTTCCCGGGTCAAAAACAATGCGATGTATTCGTTCGGTTTCGGTAAGTCCGGCATGAACCCAGGTATTTCCGCCGTTTATGCTTTTATAAATTCCATTTCCAACCCCCATACTATTCCTGGGATTTCCTTCGCCGGAACCCACCCATACAATCGAGGGATTTGGCTGGTAGATCGATACAGCCCCAATAGATGATACAGGTTGATCATCAAAGACCGGTTACCATGTAATCCCACCGCTGGTGGATTTCCAAAGGCCGCCGGTGGCCGCGCCCACATATATTATTGCGGGATTAGAGACTACAGCATCTACTGCCGCAACCCGGCCGCTCATACCGGCGGGACCGATACATCTCGCTTTCATCCCCGAAAATAATTCCATATCAATTTGGGCATTAAGCATCAAGCTAAAAAGAATCAAGATAAAGAAATTAGCAAAAACAAATCTTTTCATTATTTCCTCCTATTTGCAGTATCTCCCCTGACAGGTTCAAGCTGAAGAGGAGATAGCACAAAAAAATGTTTCTAAATAAATAATTTGTCATAATATATTTTACCATTGCCGCTGTAATTTTTTCAAATACAGAATCATTTAATTGAATGAAGTATGGGAAGTAAGAAAGGGGAAAATCAAAAAAATCCCAATTAGAATGAATCTTGGCTGGCATCAAATCTACACTCACTTTATCCCCAAAATTCCCCTTCCTGGTAATTCAGCCAAAAAGCACACTGCAAGTGCTTCTCCACGGATTCGTCCGCATCCTGCCTGTACAACCAAATCGAAAAAGTACAACTTTAGTTGTACAATTTTTTTATTTTTTTTCCACCTAAAAATACGACTTTTGTTGTATTGACATTTATTTGTTCTTAGATTAATCTATTACTCTACAAAACCGGCATTATTCCAGATCAAGTCTACAAAACCGGCATTATTCCAGATCAAGATCATGTTTCGGTCTTTTTAATTTCTGTACTTATCGCACTTAAAATTTAAAAAAACAAGGAGGTATTCACAAATGAGAATGAATCGTAAGATGTTTATTTTTACGGTAGTTTTTGTTTTATGCTGCTTTATGGTAACAAACTCATGGGCAGCTAAAAAAGTCAAGTTTTACAAAGCCAATGCCAAGGATTATATCAGGCTGCTGAATGAAAAGCCGGGCCAGGGTATTGGTAAAGCGTTAGGCCTGGACCAGGATGAAGACTTCAAATTGATTCGCCAGGGAAAGGATTTCAACGGGTTAATCCATCAACGTTATCAACAAACATTCCAGGGCATCCCGGTCTGGGGTGTGGAGGCTGTTGTCAGCATGGACGGCAATAACGCGATTAGACTTCACGGCGACATGGTCCTAGAGACCAGGAAGGACATCAAGGGCATTCCCGCCTCATTGGACCCGCTGGGTGCATTAAAGAAAATGAAAGACCAGCAAAAGAAAATCGATAAGAATGCACAATGGACCTTCAGGAATGAGGAATATGGAACCTATGTTTTTATCGATGAGAAAAACAAAGCTCATCTTTGCTACGTGGTTTCCTTTTTTGCCGATACGGAATCCGGTAATCCATCCCAGCCGATTTTCTTTGTCGATGTCAAAAACGGCAAGGTGCTTCACGCCTTTGATATGCTGAGATACCAGGGTACAGGCCCAGGCGGTAACCAGAAAGTGGGTTACTATTATTACGGCACGGATTACGATCCGTTTTGTGTCGCTGTCAACGGCAGTACCTGTACCATGAATTGCACTGACGTCAAAACCGTTGATTTAAACCATGGGACCAGCGGTACGACCCCATATTCCTACACCTGTTATGAAAACACCCACGAGGCAATCAACGGGGCCTATTGTCCCCTCAATGACGCCCAATATTTCGGCCAGGTGGTATTCGATATGTATATGGACTGGTATGGTGTTCCCGTGCTTCCGTTCCAGCTCACCTTAAGGTGTCATTACAGCAACAATTATGAAAATGCCTTCTGGGATGGTTCCACCATGACCTTTGGCGATGGTTATACCACTTTTTATCCATTGGTGGGATTAGATGTTGTCAGCCACGAAGTCAGTCATGGTTTTACCGATTATAATTCCGATTTGATTTATTCGGGTCAATCGGGTGGAATTAATGAATCCTTTTCCGACCAGGCCGGTGAGGGGGCTAAATATTACATGAGAGGCACCAATGATTTCATGTGCGGTTATGATATCTTTAAAGACCCTGACGGTGCGCTGAGGTACCTGTATGACCCGCCATTGGATGGTAAATCCATCGATCATGTTGACGATTATTATGATGGCATGGATGTTCACTACAGCAGTGGGATATTTAACAAGGCGTTTTATTTAATCGCCACCTCCCCGGGTTGGACGACCCGCATGGCCTTTGATGTGTTTGTCAAGGCCAACCAGGATTACTGGACCCCCAGCACCAATTTCCAGCAGGGTGCCGAAGGTGCCGTCGATGCAGCGTTGGATTGGGGATATAATTGTCAGGATGTAGCAGGTGCGTTTGCCGTTGTGGGCATTGCAGTAAGCTGTCCCGGGGGAGCTCCTATTGCTGCTTTTACCGGTTCACCCACCACCGGGCCAGCCCCGTTAACGGTGAATTTCACCGATCAATCCACCAACAATCCCACCTCGTGGTCATGGAATTTTGGGGATGGCGGCACTTCCACGGCCCAGAATCCTTCCCACACCTATACCACACCCGGGACTTACACCGTAACCTTAACCGTCACCAATTCCGGCGGCTCTGACAACGAAATAAAAACCAATTATATAACGGTTACAGATCCATCCCAGAACCCTGAAATCTATGTGTTCGATATTTATATGCAAAAATTTAGTTTTTGGTTTTTGTATCGTGCCGAAGCCACCATTACCATCAAAGACACCGATGGTGCTGTTGTACCCAATGCCACGGTTTATATCCAGTGGAGTGGTAAAGCCAGCGGCACCGACAGCGGCACCACCAACTCCAGCGGCCAGGTTACCTTTAACAGCGGCTGGTACTTTTTCAACGGCACCTTTACCGTCACGGTAACCAATGTGACCCACCCCACTCTCGTGTACAATCCCGCACTCAATAATGAAACGTCCGATTCAATTTAACTCTTACTGCGTATAAACGACTGACAAAAAAAGGCCCAAAAGGCTTTTTCCAGAGCCTTTTGGGTCTTTTTTTTTATACAGAAATTAAAGGGACAGGCAATTGATCCTAATTGATCCTGCCTGTTCCTTACATTCACCCAAAATAATTAAAGTATTTAGGTGCCAGCCCAATTTTTCCCCACTTGATTTACTGAATTTCTCTCTTGACTTTCGTTTTTGATTTTTATATTCTTTATATTCGTAATTGATTTCGCTTCGCTCACAATTGGTGTGATTTTTTGGATGTTTTTTTTTCGCGGCTAAAGAAGGAGGAATCATGAAAACGTCTTTCATGCATTTAGCGATGATTCTTATGTTGATCATCCTGGCGGCTGCCTGCGGTAAACGCGGCGCTGATGAAAAAGCATTAACCCGGGTTTACAGTGATTACCATGAGGCCATCCAGGAAGGGGATATCCAGGCACTGAAAGAATTGGTTAGTTCTGAGAAGCAAAAGGAACTCCTGGGTGAAGTGGCTGCTGTGAAACTCCAAATGATCAAAGAATTTTTACCTACGGATATTGAGGTCACGGGAGCATCTACGTCAGGCAGTACTGCTCGATTAGAGGTTAAAGGCAAAAAGCAGGGGCAGGGGATGACCGGTACGGTTAAATTCGTAAAAGAAGACAGCCAGTGGAAAATCGATAAAGAGGAATGGCAGATGTCGTTTGGAACACCTGGAATGACAGGTGAAGCAATGCCTTTTATGAAGGACCCCACAAAACCGCCGCAGGTTCACCAGGTCCTGGCAGGACACCAGGGGGAAGTGACAGGCCTGGCCTTCACGCCGGACAGTCAGTACCTGGTATCTGCCAGTTACGGCGATTATTCTGTGCGTGTATGGGATACCCGTACAGGGGAAGAAATATCCGCTGCCAGGACCCCGGACCGGGTGCGCAGTATGGCCTTATCCCGGGACGGCCAACAGGTTATCACCGCTGATGCCGATAATAATATTATATCGCTGCCGCTGGAGTACGGCACCATCGGTGAACCCGAAACCCTGTGCAGGAACGTGGGGGATGCCGCGGCTGTCAGCCCTGACGGCAAATTCATCGCTGTCACCGGCTGGCAGCTCCCGGTGCAATTATGGGACCTGGAAGCCAAACAATTGATTGAAACCATCAGTGATAAAACCGACCGCCGGGTGCTGACGTTCTCTGTTTCAGGAAAATTCCTGGCTGGGGGAGGAAGCGGGAATAATTACAGTATATGGAGTGCCGGAAAATGGAAGGAGAGCCGCTTTAAAATCGGTAAAATCGATGCAGCCAGTGAAATGACAGCCATCGATATCAGTAGAGATGAAAACTACCTGGCAACCGGGCATAACGACAGCAGTATTGTTATATTCGCTTTGAAAAAACGCAGGGAATTGCACAATTACTTTGTGCGTGATGCGGCCACCCATGATGTAAAATTCAGTCCGGACAGCAAGATTTTAGCAACAGCTCACCAGGACAAAAAGATATACCTGTGGGATGTGGAGACCGCCAGGGTCCTGGCGGTTTTAGCGCAGCATACCGATGTGGTGAGGAGTCTGGCCTTCAGCCCTGATGGCACCGCACTGGCCAGCGGCGGCGAAGACCGGAAGATTTTCATCTGGCGAACCGGACCGCCGGCAGCCCCGGTTCCGGCTGCACCTGCTGCCCGGGACCAGGACATCCCTTTCCCAGGAACGACAGGCGTTGAAACAGTGGAAGTGCAAGGGGAACAGAACCTGGTCAAAAATCCTGATGCCGGCCGGGCTGCACCTTCCTGGGAGACAAAGGGGGAAGTTTCCATCGAAACCGATGACCAGGGCAATCATCTGTTTGTAATCCGGTACAGCGGTATGTTCTGGCAGGACGTGCCCATAGGGGAGTCTACCGGGCGCTATGTCCTTTTGATTGCCTGGGCCTCCAGTGAACGGGTGAACCCGGGGGACGATCGAACCGGTTATCCCTATGTTTACGGGTATTTCCTGGACAGGGCGGACAAAAACAAGATCAATGCCTATCTCAAAGGGGAGCAAATGCTGCTTTCCCCCAATTTTACCGATGAATGGGGATTGATCTATGGAATTTTCCAGGTGCCGGAGAACACCGGTGCGGTTCGTTTTTTCATGCAGCAGGCGGATGGCCGCAGTCCCCAGGATGGTTCTGCCGCTCGTTTCGATGAACCCGGGGTGTTTCTATTTGACAGCGAAGCAGAAGCAATCCAATTTGTCGATAAATATTAAGACCTGTTTCAGAAAGCGAGAAAAAGTACAAGCTAGAAATATCCATTAGGGTCAGAACCAGGATTAGTAGGATTATAGGATTACCGGGATTATAATGATCTACTGTGATGAGTGGTATTGGCAAAAATAAATAGGAGTTGTAAAATGACAAGTTCTTTAAGAATTAATGACCCATTAACTCACAAGGTTATCGGATGCGCGATGATAGTTCACAGAATTCAGGTGCCAGGCCAATTTTTTTAACCTATTTTCCGTATGTTTAGTAATGATATCTGCAGGAAATGATTGTCAAAAATTCCTTATTTACCGCATAAACCAGGCGATTGGTATCATCGATGCGACGAGACCAAAAGCCGGAAAGGTTTTCTTTTAGAGGTTCCGGTTTTCCTATTCCTTCAAAAGGTTGCCGTTTGGCAGCCTCGATAAGTTTGTTTATTCTCTTAAGCGTTTTTTTATCCTGGGATTGCCAGAAAAGATAATCCTTCCATGCCTCATCGGTCCAGGCTAATTTTCTACTCATATATCAAATCTCGTTTATGAACCTGACCGCGTTTATATTGATCAATCGATTTTGATAAATGCTCGGCATTTGCGGGGGACTTTAAAAGATGAAAGGTTTCCAAGTAGCTATTAAACGTATCTAAAGACATTACCACCGCATCTTCTGCATCCCGGCGTTTAATGACGGTATAATCCGCATCTTCGACAACCTGGTCCAGGACATATTTTAAGTTGTTCCTGGCTTCACTAAACGTAACGACTCTCATTTGAACCTCCACACATGTCTCATTAATTGTACAAGTATAACATATTTCTTTTCAATACGCAAACGAAAAAAAGTCAGCCCAGCAATTCTCATTTTGACTCTGATTAGAATTGCTGAGATTAGACGTTTTCTCTTGACTTTCTTTTTTGATTTTTATATTCTTTATCCTGGTACTATAATAATAACAAATTAACAGGTAATCATACGGTTTTGGTGGATAATAAGATATATAAAGGATGTGCAAAACAATGGGGCAGCAAAAAAATAGATTTGTTTTGGTATTCATCTTGTTTGTGGTTCCTATGGTTCTCCATTCCCAGGAATATCTCCGCACAACCTATTCAACAGATGACGGCCTGGTCAGTTCCACCATTCATGACAGCGCCCCCCCTTTATTGGAATTGCTTCACCTGGATGCATCCGGGATGAAATTTCCCCTTAACCGGGATATTACATTAGAATACCATCAGAATGATCTCACCTTTTATTTCAGGGGAATATCCGTTATCGATGAAAAAGCCATCCGCTACAACCTGAAGCTGGAGGGTTTCGACCGGGAATGGGTCAGAGGGTTTCAAACTCCCAACAATCAATATCGATATACCAATGTCGCTCCAGGCAAGTACCGGTTTTATATCCAGGCGGTCAACAGCCTGGGAGAGAAAAGCGGTATATTATCATCCGGGACAATTACCGTCAAAAACCCCTTTTCTCAAACCGCCTGGTTTTATATCCTGGTTTTTTTCCTGGTGTTGTTTATTATATTCTTTATTGCTAATTTTATTTCAAAAAGACGCCTTGCCTCGCGGTTGGAGGAAGAGGTTCGGCAGCGTACCCGGGAGTTGGAAGCCTCTGAGAAATATT
>WVZO01000621.1 GCA_011772425.1 Candidatus Aminicenantota bacterium | reverse complement strand
TTCGGCTCATACATCCACGTTCGCGGCCACCCCTCTCAAGAACGGATCAATCATCCGTTTTGCCCACGGCAATAATGAAAGCGGTTACTTTTTTTCCCCCGGTCTCATGGCCCTGGGGTTCACATTCTTCCCCCACCGGAGTCCGGGTATCGAAGATGACCAGGTAACCCTCGTGAGCGGCCTCTGAAGCCAGGTATTTGGTCGATACCTGGGTAAGCCCGTCATTAAGGGTACGGGTAAGATTCCCGCGGTTCATTTTGGTTTCGATAATATACTTTATTCCTTTGTAAGTTAAAAGAATATCCATTCGTCCCAGTCCACTTAAAATTTCATAACGAAGCTCCCCTTCTCCACCCCTCACAAATTGATACAACCAGGCAGTAAGTAAAAATTGCCCGGTTTTCTCATAAGGCTTGCCTTCCCGGTAAAAGGCCCTTACACCGATCTGTGCAATATATTGATCGAAATCCAGGAGAATCCGTTCCATATCCAGCCTGTTCCCGGGAAGGGTGTATTCCCGGATAGGAATCTCCTGGAAAGCTTGCGCTTCTTTAAAAAAGGTTTTTACATACCTGGCTTTGTAAATGTTATTGGCAACAACGGCCTTCCCGTTTTGATCTTTTATTAAACCGTATTGTTCCAGCCACCCCTGGTCTTCATTATCAGGCTCATATTCCACGCTATCAAAAACGATTTCAATAAAGGTCTCTTTGTATAGTTTTGCTTTTTCATAAAGATTATCGAAATGATCGTTTTTCTCTCTCAGCAGGAGTTGAATGGCCGTTTTCACATCCTTTTCATATATCGGCTCCACGGTTCCGGGTTTTACATTCACGGTAAGGATAGTCCCCAGCCGGTTGACCAGCCAGGGCTGGCCCCGGGTTTCTTCATAAACCTTTTTTACCGCCTCTTCGCTAAACGGCTGGTTGGTTTCTTCGGTATATTGAGAATAGAGGTCACGCACATTTTTTAAAGAGAAAGGTGGTATTTCCACCTGGTCCGCGATATTAAAGGGAGATACCCCGCCCACGATAAGTTTAGTTATATTCCTGATGCCGATCAGCCCAATGGAATAAAGGGCTTTCTGCTTTACCAGTTTATATTTTATATATAATTCCCGCAGGGTGGTAAGAAAGTTCTCCAATTCGTTTATGGGAATGCCGTCAAACTCATCGATAAAAATGACGATCTTTTTGTATTGAATGATCCGGTTTAATTCTTCAAATAATTCCCTGAAGGAAATATGGTCGATGAAATGGTGCCGGGCCAGGAATTGCCGGACGGTTTCGATTTTTTCGCAGTTTACCTGTTCCAGTCTGTTTAATAGTTGTTCATAGAGGTATTTTTGCAGCAGCGAATAAAACCGGGATTTATCCGTCAGGTTCTTGAAGTCTTGGAAGCTCAGGATGACAACCACATAAGTGGGATCACGGTGTAACTGGCTGCGCAGTTCTTCCAGGAAGGTGGTTTTGCCGCTCTGCCTGGGGGCAAACATGGAAAAGTACCGGCCCAGGTCCACCATGGTTTTGATATCTTGATTTTTAGTATTGGTCACATTGTCCAGGATAACGTAATAAGCTTGTACTGGGTTTACATTACCTGAATCTTCAAATATGCGTTTCGGTTTTCGATAGCTCTTTTTGTTTATAGTTGTCTTTGTACCTATCATGGTGTTATCTTATGGTAATCGTCCCCATTTGTCAAGACCGGGAGAAAAGAAAAAGACGTGGTGAAAACCTTGCCTACCACGAAATGGAAGGATTTAAACTGCACGGCTGCGATTATTTTCGCAGCAGGCAAAAATAAAAATAGAATTTCCAAAATTGTCGGCAGAATCTTTTATCCATTAACGGAAAGTGGTAAAATAAAAGGTTAATTGTTTTGAATTTATGTTGGTTAATATGAATCAAATAGAACTTAGCGAGGAAACCGCATCGGTTAAACGAGAATTCGAAAAGGAAAGCATCTCGTTGGAAGAACTCTACCGGAAATTCCAGGAAAAAGACCTGGATTATAAAGTATACCTGTGCAGGGAAAACCGGTACGGACAGGACGAAGTATTTGAAATCGTGGGGAACCTGGGCAGAGGCAGATCCTGTTATGTATTCCTGGCCTTGATCGAAAAAAAACTCGTGTCCCTGCGCATGAGTTACGAAGAGGCGGATTTCAAGGACAAGTTCGACAGCGTACGGGTGGAGATGGAAGATGACTATGATGAATACCTCCTTAATCTCCTCTATCCCGGTGTTCCTGTGGATTATCTCTGCATGGGCAGTGTCAGGAAAAAAAATAAACTTTTCTTCGATCGAAAAGTCTATGCCAGTTTCTGGGAAAAAGCCGATGCTTCACTGTTCATGAAAGTAGACGCGAGTTTTGAAAATAAACTCAAATGGTTCCGGGAATGCCTCAAAGGCCTGCGCATTATCCATGCACGAGGACGGGCCCACTTCGACATCAAACTGGAAAACCTCTTCCTGGTAAACAACCGCCTGAAAATAGGCGATTTTGAATATTACCTCAAAATCGAAGATTTTATCCATTCAAAAATCTATTTCTGCGGAACCCCGGGGTACATCGCACCGGAAATGTTCTATGAAAAGAAAAAAGTGACAGAGCGAATCGATATTTTTTCCACAGGCGTGGCTTTTGCCAGGTTCTTCACCGGTGCCGACGCTTCGGAAGAGTCGGTCCCGGCTCTGAATTTAAACATAAACGGAGAGGTCATTCTATCGGAGAAAGAAGAAAACGAATTTAATACCCTGTTTAAAACATTCCGGGATCGACTGCCCAATAAAAAAAGCATCAATGCCTTTAAAAATAATTTTAAAAAATTTAACTTTTATCGCACCTGTTTGCAAAAAGAACTGGAAAAAGCCGAATTACCGGGTGACAGGCGGGAAGTTTATGCCATCCTCCTGGCAATGATGACCCCGGACCCTACTGCCAGACCGGATGCGGAAACAATCATCCGGCAAATCGAAAAAATCCCGGGAATAAGCCTCCCCGGGCCCATTGTCAGCGACAAAAAAATTCAACCCCCGGTGTTTAAAATTAACGGGAGCCCGGTGGTGATTGTCAATTTGAAGAAAAAACCCGGCATTGAAATCGGCAGCGTCAAACGAAGGGAAAGCACAGGAAACAACAACGTTAACGATATCAATTTACGGTTTGTGGATATTTCCCGGCGGCATCTTCAATTAAATTACCTTCCCTCCCAGGTCTCAGCGGGTGAAGAAAAAATCGAAATCTGCGATCTCAACAGTACCCACGGCGTATTTGTAAATAACGTCAGGTTGGAAGGGGGAAAACCCGGGACATTGATTACCGGAGATATTATCCAAATAGGAAATATCATCTCTTTCAGGTTCACAAAGGAAAAGGGGTTCTATCTACTTAAAAACATTACCCAGGATAGGAAGAAGGGAAATTTGCTCTGGCTGGATAAAAACCAGGTGAAGGAAATCCCGGATAGACAGTCAGTGATTATCTTACTAAAAGACTCCGTATCCCTTGCGTCATTTGGAGCCGGTGAGAACACCACGTTAAGGGTCGATAAAAATGGAAATATAGACGTGAAAGGCACGCTGCTAAAAACAGTAAAAGGAGACGTTATCCTATGATAACCGGAATTCCCAAATATATGCCGGACACGTTGGTGGGCCAGAGGCTGGGGAAATACCAGGTCAGGGAAATCATCGGCCGGGGGGGTATGGGGGTGGTGTTCAAAGTATGGGATACCCTGGAAGACCAGGCCAAGGCCATAAAAATGGTTCCCCCGGAGTTGGCCTCCTCTCCCCTTGCTTTCGAGGAGCTTAAACGAGAGATATCGCTGGCTTCCGGCATCGTGCATCCCAACGTGGTAAACGTTTTAAGCCTGGAAGCGCAGGACGGCCAGTACTTTATCGTTATGGAGTACATCTCAGGGGAAAGCCTGGAAAAGAAAATTGCCCGGGTAGAAGACAGGAAATTGCCGGAAGCGGAGGTTATCCGCATCATGAAAAAAGCCGCAGAGGGGATTATTGAGGCCCACGGCAAAAACGTTATTCACCGGGATTTAAAACCGCGGAACATCATGGTATCCGCTGACGGTCAGGTGAAAATCCTGGATTTTGGTGTCTCTCATCGTATGACCCGGTCCATGACCGAGTTGACCGGGTGGGGTGCCACCGGCACCTGGCCCTATATGGCACCAGAGCAATTGAGCAACAATTTTGGCAGGGAAAACCAACAGGTGGATGTCTGGGGTTTCGGCGTTACCATGTACCAACTGCTGTCCGGGGAGGTTCCCTTCAAGGACCGGCAGCAGATCGTGGATTTAAAGGAAAACCCCTTTCCTTTGGAGGGCATTTCCAAAAAAACAAGCCGCATCGTGATGAAATGCCTGCAAAAAGACAGGGAAAAGAGATACCAGGACATGAGGGAAGTCCTTGAAGACCTGGAAGAAGTAAAAATAGAGGCTGCTGAAAGAGAAATGGGAGTGTGGGCGAGATTCCTGGAATGGCCCCGGGTCATCGCGGCGGCGACCGTGTTACTGGCGCTTTTTTTCCTGTTTTACGCCCTGATCCTGAACCGGACCTCCCCTTACAACCTTGATACCGCGGCTGCGGTGGAAAAGTCAGAAGCACGCCGGGAATATGAAGGTTATATGGGAATGGCTGAAGAAGCAGCCGCCCGCAGCGATTACGCCGCAGCACTTGCCTACCTGGACAGGGCAAAAGCCATCGCTGCCACCTCGAGGCTGAAAAAACGTACCCGGGAGATCTCCGCAGAACTTATAAAAACCGATTCCCGGCAGATCCAGGAATTTATCCAGGGTCAGGCGCCCCGGGAGGAAAAAATAGAAAAATGCCGGCAGTTCCTGGAAAAATACAAAGATTTTTCTGACCTGGATGTGAACTCCGAAACACTGGCGCAGATTTCACAAATCCGCAGCCTCCTGGTGCAATTGCAGGCCAAATCCGTTACCCTGAGCCATTTACCAAAGGGAATAATCGACAGTTATTACGGAAAAATAAGACGAATAGAAATCCCCGGCCTGCCCCGGGGCATCCAGGTACTGGGCCGGATCAGGCTCCGGTTCCAGGTAACGGAAAAAGGACAACTCAACCCTCTTTATATTGACGACACCGGGTTAAACCTGACCGATCAAAACCAGCTCAAAACAATTAATACGATGATCATAAAAAAATTGAGCGGCATTTCCCTGGCTCCCCCCAGGGATAAAAGCGGTTCCCCGGTCAAAGTCAAAGCCTGGGAAGTCACGTTCAAGGTGGGCACCTTTCAAAGTAAAATCATTTTGCTCCACGAGGGATAACATGTTCAAAGGAATACGATTAAAACGAATCACCGTCCTGGCACTGGTTTTTTTTGCCTGGTTTGTCATTGCTGCCGGGTATCAATTTCCGCAAACACAAACCCGGGACAAACCTGAAGATAAACTCAAACAGGGCAAAGAAAGTTACGAAGTCGGAGATTATGAAAAATCCATCACCTTGTTGGAGCAGTATATCGCCGCCCCCGGGCTGCCGAGGAAAAAGCGGGCCGAAGCCTATTATTATCTCGCCAAAAACTACCATGCCGTGAATCCCGGTAAAGTGAAAGACTTTCTGCTCAAGTCCTTTGAAAGCGACTGGTTTTTCACTATCGAGGAAAAGGATGTTTATTTTAAGAAGCTCTCACAAAATGTAAGGCGGGAGTTTATGGAAAAAATCCCGGTGGACAGTTATCTTGAAGAGGCTGAAACCGCTTTTGAACGGGGAGACTATGAAGATGCCGGGTATCGCTACCGGGTGATCAAGGAAAAACTTCCTGCCAGGACCTTTGACCAGCAAATAAAAAAATGTGAAGACGCCCAATCCAGGAAGCAAGAGGCCCTGGACTTGTACCAAAAAAACCAATATGGAAAAGCCTATATCCTCTTGAAGGCCCTGGCCAAACAAAGCCCCGGGGACGAAGAAGTAAACAAAAGAGTGAACTGGATAGAGACCCAAAAAATCCATCCCATGATTGAAGCCGGGGATAAATATTTTAATGATAAATATTACCGGGAAGCTGTGCCTTTCTTTGAAAAGGTATTAACCTTTATGCCCGATAACCGCGATATATTGGATAAATTGAAAGTTTGCCGGGAGATGTTGGGGGAGATAAAGGTAAAAGCAGAGGAAGCGATAAGCGCAGGAGAAACCATAGCAAAGGAGGGGGTAAAGAAGCAGAAAAAAAAGAAAAAATTTCCTTTCCTGGTGGTAATGCTGGGCGGGGCTGCTGCTGCGGTTATCCTTTATTTTCTCCTTAAGAAAAAGAAAGATTCCACGCCCAAAACCGGCAGTATTAAAGTAGAATCAGCTCCCACCGCTGCCCGCGTCTGGTTGGATGGCGCAGACACCGGGAGAACTACCCCTACGGTTTTGACAGATATCCAACCCGGCTCTCATACTATAAAATTGGGAAAAGAAGGGTACCTGGACTACCAGGTGGTGGTAAGTGTAGAAGCAGGTAAAGAAACAGTGCTTTTTGCCACCTTAATCCTGGCCCCTACCCCCAATTTTGTCACCAATACCGAGACTGTCATTGTACCTGAAGGTGGGCAGAACACCTTCCAGGTCAAGCTTTCCGAACAACCAGCCTCCGATGTAAGTGCCGCGGTCACCTGGGTCAGCGGCGATGCGGATATCGCTGTGATTTCCGGGGAAAATTTAACCTTTACTACCAGTAATTGGGATACCTATCAAGCCGTAACCTTAGAGGCATCGGAGGATGACGACACCGAAAACGGGCAGGCCATTTTCAGGATCAGCGCCGACGGCATACCGGACAAGGATATTATCGCTGTCGAACAGGACATCGGCAGCACAGGTTTCCTGATGGTCTCCCCGGACAGTGATTTTTCCCCCGTCGGTACCACGGGCGGTCCCTTCTCTCCCAGCAGTAAAACCTATATCCTGCAAAACGTCGGCGCGGGCGGTATAAATTGGACAGTATCAAAAACCGTGGATTGGTTGACATTATCCGCTTCCGAAGGGAGACTGGAAGGCGGTACTTCCACTACCGTTACCCTTTCCCTCAACGAGAATGCCGATACATTATCAGCGGGAACCTATACCGACACGGTTTTATTCATTAATGACACCAATGGGAACGGCACCACCACCCGCACCGTGACATTGCAAATTTCAGCTCCCCCGGACAATCCCCCCAGTGTTACCATCACAAGCCCTCAAAACGGGGACACTGTCTCCGGTACCGTAACCGTCCAGGTGGAAGCAACAGACGATCAGGGAATCAGCAAAGTTGAGATATTCATCGATGATTCGCTGGTTGCTACTTTATTGACCCCACCTTACACGTATCAATGGGATACGACTGCCGTAAGCAATGGCACCCATACCATTAAAGCCATTGCCTATGATACGGCCGACCAGACCGCGGATGACCAGGTCAGTGTCACGGTTAGCAACAGCGGAATACGAAAATGACAACGGCATTCTAATAAAAAGTTTTGCGGGGGTCTAAGAGAAAAGAAAGAAGTTGAGAAGATGAGAAGTTAAGAAGGTAAGAAAGCAACAAAAAGGAAACAATTGGGCAAAATTTAAAGAAACGGGGTACAATGACTGTCCGCATATAAAAAGTTTTTGGGAGTCCAGAACCCTTTTTACAAAAAGGGTTTTGGCCGCCGGAGGCAAAAAAAAGTTCTGATAGAGTTTTATAGGAGTTTCAGGATGGGCAGGCATGAAGCTTTATATTTTTTTCCGATTTTCTGCCCATCCTGAAGATAAAAAATATGGGTTAGTAGATCCGCACGGAGGGCAGCGGTTTTTTTAGATTGCCCGTGCGGTACGAGAGATTAGGCGCTAATCAAAAATTATCTACTAACAAATTTTACATAATCACCCCTATCACTCCATAATGGTTACAAATATCCAGTATTTTATCTCTGACAGAGATATAAATCTGATCAACTTTGGATAAATTTTGAGGTGAAGGGGTCAGCTTTTTTTTATTTATCCCAGCGACAATTGGTTTAAAGATTTTTTCTCTTATAACGATAGTTGCCACTATCATAGCGATGCCTTTAGCTGTGATGCGATACTTGCGGGAACTTTTTTTCCTTTCCACAAGGCCCTTTGCTTCTAATTTCCTCAGATCATAGGATGCATTCCTGGGATTGTAGCTTTGATCAGATATTTTCGCTATTTTTGCATATTTACCCGCCACATTCTTTGTCGTAAAACCACCAGGTTTTGTGGACAGTTCAACAACGGCTTTCATCACGTTACGGCATCTTACCTTATCCAGGTTAATTCCGGCGATTCGACCTTTTCCCTTTTTGGACGGTTGACTGAGTTGATCAAATTCTCCTTTATCTATAAATGATACATGAGAGAAGTAGAGTACGTTTATAAAGGACTCTAATATTTCCCGGAATTTTCCCATTACTGTGGGGAAATCATCCAGTTGCCGCTGACGTTTACCCTTCATATCCTTTAAATTGTGACAAACCACCTCTATTCTCAAAACACGCTCGCCTTTGTCGTATATTTTGATGGTTATTTTACCGTCAAGAATTTTGAAAACTGTCAAGTTATACTTAGGATTCTCGATGCGTATCTGGAAGGTGTTTTTTTTAGGCTTACGTTTCTTACAGTTATAAGGACGGTTTTTATATCCAAAAATCGTTGTCAGTTTTTTCACATCCAGATGACTTCGGTTTAGATCAATAATATTTTGGTATATTTCATCCAACTGTCTACCACGATGAAAAAGGAAATTGCGGCTTAGTTCAGCCTGGTACAACGAATATTGATAATAAAAACCACTTTTCTCTTGTTCTTCTTTGCTTAACCCGAACCATAAACACAAATATACCCAGCGATCACAGACCTCTTGCAAATGCCCTCTCTTATATATATATAAGGTTTCTGCAATATTGCAAAGGTCCTGGGAATTTTCAAAACTGGTAAAACAATTGCCCTCTTTTGTTATGGGAATCTTTTTTCTTAATGCTTCTCGTTCTACCCATTCATGGCCATTAAGTATAATATGAACTCCAAAAGGAGGATGCGCACACATGTTAATGGTAATGTGACCCCACTTTTTATCCATTATGTGAAACCAATAATGGTTTACAAAAGGATAGGGCTTTTTAGGTGCAATATTTTTTATTTGACCATTTGAACTCTTATCTACCTCCCAGACATGGCCACTATGCCGGGCTACAATTATGAGAAATATCCCGCTAAAATTTTTGTCCTCCGGTATGTATTGATCTGCAAGCAAATGCTTTCTTACTTTTGTTTTACAGTAAATAAGGGGAATGCCTTCTTTTTTTGTAAAGGCATGTATTCTACGGCTAAAACGACCTGCCATTCGCATTAAATGCGTAGTATCAAGTTCATCTTCAGAGTCTTTAAGGGCTCTCCACCAATTCCGAAATCCTCCTGCTGAATACCCTTTTCTGAAATATCCATTGATGACAATTCGGTCTGCACATTCATATACCCCATCAAGAATTTCTGAATAATGCCTGGATAAGTGGTCCATGTATTTCATTACGCCTCCTAAAAGTTAAAAGATATGATATTATGATATTCAATTATTTTACACAAATAATTGCAATTTTCCAACAAATACCTTGACTAAAAAGAGACGATCACTGATAATAACATCAGCCGGTGAAACGGAAGCGGGCTCTGCTGGAGAGCAACCCGCCAGGGATAACCGGTCGGGTGTGACGGATATTGATTCATACACCCGGGAGGGGAGTTTTTAGCTCCCCTCCCACTCTCATAACATCATGATATATATTCATCACTCATCAATATCTGGAACTCCCTCATGCCTCCAAAAACTCACGCTGCGAAAGCAGCGTTTTTTTCCCGCCGAAGGCGGTTCTTTTTTCAAGCGCAGTCTAGAAAAAAGCGTAGTTACCTTGTCGTGAAATCTTGCCATTTTCTGGCAAAAAAATTCCGATTATCTATTATTATAGGTCATTTACGAAAGATTTTTTTTGACCTTTTTGGTTCCGGCTTATCCGGGTTGTGGACAGGCAAAAAAATCTAAATCCGATACCTTTTTGGGCGGAAATGGATATCTTCCGAAACAGATGGCACGAAAACAAATCCAAATCGCACAGCCTTTGGGGCAAATGCCGCATCTCCTGGGGCAATTCTCCCAGCCTTTGGGAAAAATATTCCAACTTCCGGGACAATTACCTCAACCTTTGGGGCAATCTCACCAACTCCCGGGACAATTGCTTCAGCTTTTGGGAAAAATGTTCCAACTTCCAAGACAATTGACTCAGCCTTTGGGACAATTTCCCCAACCTTTGGGGCAAGCGCAAAAGGTATTTTTGCGCATAAATTAAAAGAATTTTCAGGTGGCTCGAATGATTTTCCATGTGGATTTGAATGTAATTCACCTGAAAAAGAACAAAAAACAGTTGGCCCGGCATTAAAACTAGCTACCGCAGCTTTAAATCCGGATGGATTAGAAGAAAATCCATCTAGCGCAAGAGAATATTCATCTAGCACAAGAGA
>WVZO01000284.1:21501-41915 GCA_011772425.1 Candidatus Aminicenantota bacterium | reverse complement strand
TTATTTCGTACTCTTTTCAGCGAAATAAATTTTTGTTTACGTGGTTTCATTGACTGATTGGAGGAGACGAAATACAATGCTCCAAGCCCCAATATTGGGTTTACTCAGTTTTCTACCGTAGAAAAATAATTTTCTACCGTAGAAAACTTTTTTTCTACCAGTAGATAATTTGTTACCTACCGTAGACAACTGGCTTATATTAGATCAGGAGATAAGAAAGGAGAAGCCTCGCAATCTCATCCGCCGAAGTCGTTAACCCGCCCGAAGTGCGCCACTTGAAAAGACAATGGCATTTACAAAAAAGTATACGGCGATTGCTCGTGAGCATACGCCGATTACTCAAAAGAATACGGCGATTACTTTTGAGCAAACGCCGTTTACTCGACGGAACATCGATGATCTAATCCGCCGAAGGCTTTAAACCGCTCGAAGGGCACAGCTTTCCCCCCTCTTTATTTTTTCCTTTAGCCGGTTAGTTCTTTAGTTTAAGCCTAAGCTTTACCCGGTGCTGGCCAGGGCAGAGATTCAAGATAAAGATATGGCCATGACCGGCTCCCGGCGTTCGTTTTACACCGGGTACCGTTGATGGCCATCAGATACAAGATAAAAGCTTGCCCTGGACAGGTCCGGGTAAGAAGCCAAAGACAAAAAAGGGCTCATTAATCATATTTTAAGTTTTTCTTGCATGTCCACTTCCCCTGTAAGACCTTTCGCACAGTCGCTTTTTTTTTAGGACCGTTTCACTGTTCAATATAAGGAAAGGAATATATCAGAATTTCTAGAACACCACTTCATCCTTTTTTCTTTTTAAAGATTCAAAAAAATGACTTAAGTCTATTGAAATGTCAAAAAGTTTTTTATACAATATTCACTATGAGAGGAAGTACTTCTTACTTTTCTTATCTTATACATAAAGCATCCAACCATCTTATAAATGGGAAATTGCCGATTAAATGGAGGATATCAGAGCATGGCAATTGAGTATGCTTGCTTCATGAGTTATCGCCATGCAGAAGGCGATCTGTCGAATAACCTGATTGATGAACTATACAAAGCACTATCTGATGAACTTGAACCATATTTTGGCAAAGGTTCCGTCTACCTTGATAAAGAACGCTTCAAAGCAGGAGACTTTTTCAATGAAGGAATAATAGGTGCTCTTTACCACAGCGTCTGTATGATCTGCGTATATACGCCATTTTAATTCCATAGAAAAGATACATACTGTGCACGGGAATTCATAGCTATGGAAAAACTTGAAAAGGAGCGTTTAAAGCTATTAAATCCACGAGAAAAAAAACATGGTTTAATCATTCCTATCGTTTTTAGAGGTCTCAAATATTTACCACAGGAGATTAAAGAAAAACGCCAATATTATAACTTTGAAAACTTTTTGCTTTGTAATAAGTACAAAATAAATAGACATCCTCGCTTCGCCCCCAAAATAAAAAAAATTGCCGAGTATATCGCTGATCGGTATAATACATTGGCAAAACTGGGCGACAGCCTTTTTGACAACAGAGAAAACTTTAATCTCCCGGGAGAAAAAGAAATTATAGACTGGCTTGAGGGCATAGAAACACCTTGGATTTCGTTTCCGGGACGAGAGGAGATTATAATATGATGTCCCAAAAACAAGGCCAAATAATTACTTTCTATTCCTATAAAGGGGGTACAGGACGAACCATGGCCCTTGCCAATCTCGCATGTATTCTTTCAAAAAAATATACAGGCAACAAAAAAATACTTATGGTAGATTGGGATTTAGATGCTCCAGGCCTTCATCAATATTTCAGGAGCAGCGTTTTGGGTAATAAAAAGTATGAATCTGAAATTATTATCCAGGAGAAACCAGGTTTAATTGAATTTTTTATGGAATTGGAAAAAGCAACAAGACAAAGTGAACTTCAGTCTAAACAAGGAGCAGATAAGCTTTTTAAACAAATCAATCTTAAACGATATATTATAGAAACAGGTATCCCATCACTTCACTTACTAAAAGCTGGGTGCTTTGATGTTAAATATTCTTACCGGGTCAATAAATTCAATTGGGAGGCTCTATACAATAGAGTTCCCTGGCTTTTTCTTGAATTTGCAAATTATTTGGCGTCACAATATCATTATGTACTTATTGATTCACGAACTGGGGTTACTGATATAAGCGGAATATGTACTATGTTAATGCCAGAAAAACTTGTCAGCGTCTTCACTCCGAATTACCAAAGCCTCGAAGGAATAATAGAAATAATCCGCCGTTCTACAGATTATCGCAAACAAGCAGACGACTTACGTCCATTAGTCGTATTCCCTCTGGCTTCACGTGTTGAAATGAACGAGCAAGTACTTCGAATTTTATGGAAATCCAACGAAAATCCGAACAAAGAACCCATTGGATACCAACCTAAATTTGAAGAATTATTTAAAGAAATTTATGAATTACCTGAATGTAATCTTACCGATTATTTTGATGAAGTTTTAATACAACATTCCCCATATTACGCATATGGAGAAGAGATTGCAGTATTAGACGACAAAGCGGATGATAGGCTATCTTTTGCAAGAAGCTACGAAAGCTTTGCAGAACGCTTGCTTAATACAAATGCCCCATGGGAAACCTATGATAATGTTTTCGTTCCTGTACTCAAATCCGGTCCCCCGGCGAGCAAAAAAAGAAAAGTAGAAAAGACTCCCTCAAAAGGGTTATTCAGAATTTTGCTGGAAATATTAAAATTTCGTGGTGCAAAGAAATATAAATTCGCTGAGCTTGAAGCAGAAAAAGAATTTAAAGAGCGGGAACAATTTGAAGCGGCCAGAACAGCAGAAGATATTTATCGTGCAGCGCTGCAAGATGAACTGGGAACCCTTCATTTGCTGGGAACACCTGATCTTGAGAGCAAACCTGTGAGGCTGGAAGATGCTTTTGTATCTCTCTGTATCTCAGAATCCTGGCGCAGTGAGAAGCGGTTTGAAAAGCCGGAAAAGATAGAAAGAATGGAAATGGAACGTCATTTGACAGCCGAGCAGGTGATGAAACGCGCGTTTCAAAACTTTCGGCTACTCCTGGTAATCGGGGATCCAGGTTCCGGGAAAACCACGCTATTGAAGTATTATACATTGCGATGCCTTCATAAGCGGCACCATGAATTGGGGTTCGTGGAAGAAGTATTTCCTATTTTTTTTCCGCTTCGGGACCTGGAATTTAAATATGGCAGCAATGAACCAATGGCCCTTCCCGTGAACCTGGCAAATTGGGCTGAGCGGCATTTGTTGAACATTTCTGTCGAACAGTTTCAACATTGGCTGCTAAAACGTAAAACCCTGGTGCTTCTGGACGGATTGGATGAAATAGGCAGTAAGGAGCGTCGCCGCAACGTGTGTCGGTGGGTCAGGGATATGTGCAGCGGTTTGAAGAATGCCTGTTTTGTATTGACTTCCCGTGCCACCGGGTACCGGAAACTGGACGGTATCGAGCTGGAGGTGCGGCATTTGCGGGCCGATATCATGGATTTTTCAGTGCAGCAGCAGGAGGAGTTTTTAAGGAAATGGTTCCGGGCGGCATGCTGCTCTGAGTTAGCGCCGGAAGGGACTTCGGAACAGGAGTGGAAAACACAGCAAGTGAAACGGGCTGACCAGAGATCGCAAACCATTATTGAATATTTGCAAAAAGAAGATAATAAGGCGTTGCGGGAACTGGCAGCCGTGCCCATGCTGCTGCAGATCATGTCCATTATCTGGAAGGAGCATGAGTTTCTTCCCCAAAATCGTCCGGCATTGTATGATACCGCATTGAATTATCTGCTGATGTACCGGGACCGCCAGAAGGGAATCGATCCCCTGTTACCTATCGAGGAAGCCCGCCGGGTGTTGGCCCCCACTGCCTTATGGATGCAAGAAGAATTAAAAAGGGATGAAGCAGCCAAAGGGGACGTGCATGAAACCATGCAGCCCATTCTGGATACCATGAAAGGACAGTTGGAAGCATTGACCTTTTGTGAGAACCTGCGGGACCGGGCCGGGTTGATTGCCGATTATGATAAGGAACATTATATCTTCCGCCATAAATCCTTCCGGGAGTTTTTATCTGCTTTGCAATTGGTAAAAGAGGCATCCCGGCAAAAGCGTATCAAGAAGTTAGTAACGTATTTTAAAGAGGACTGGTGGGAAGAGGCACTGCGGTTTTTCATGAGTAAAGCGGATGATAATATGTTTGATGGGTTTATGCGCTTGTTCTTCCAGGAAGCGGTGAGCCGGGAATTGAATGCCAACCAGCAGACCTTATTACAGAATTTTGTCAGGGAAGCGCCCCAGAGAAAGGTGGATGCGTTAAAAGACGCAGTGAACAAAGGGGATTTAAATGCTAACCAGGAGCGGTATGTGCTGGATTGTTTAAAAATCATCGGCACCCCCGAAGCAGTGGAGGCAGTCGAGGCATTTATTGAAAAAAGCAAAGAAGGTGACATCAACCTGGATCATGCCCGGGATATCGTGTGGGAATTAACCTCTGAAACCCGGAAAGTAGAAAAATTTGCTGAAAAAAATCGACTCACATCACGTCAGGATTCTTTCCGTAATCCCTTTGAGGACAATGTGGAATATATTAAAATTCCCGGCGGTACTTACAAATATTCGATTACAAAGGAAATGGTAACGGTCCCTGATCTTTATTTCTGCAAGTACCCGGTAACCAATAAACGGTATCGCCGGTTTATTGCTTTCCTTGAGGGCAAAGAAAAGGAATTTCAGGAAAAACTCCCGGTGAAGTCGTTTGCGGCTAAGCTTATTCAATTTTCAAAATCTATAAAAGGATACTCCGAATATTTGGGCAATGATTTCAAGGAATGGCCGGGAAAACTCCGTTCGGGTGATGACGATGATAAGAAATTTAACGGAGATGATCAGCCCGTACTGGGGGTCACATGGTATGCGGCCCGGGCCTATTGTTTTTGGGTCTCCTGCCTGGAGGCCATCATAAACCGGGGTGAAAAATTGGAAGACATTAAAGATATCAACCGGTTGGCTTCCATTTACCGACTGCCCACGGAAATGGAATGGGAATGGGCCGCCGGCGGGGAACCGGATGGGACTATCCGGGAATATCCCTGGCCCAAAGAGAAGGGTGAACCCAATCCGACTCTTGCCAATTATGATGAGAATGTCGGGGCTACCACACCAGTGGGACGTTACCCGGAGGGGGCGACCCCGCATGGACTCATGGACATGGCCGGGAATGTCTGGGAATGGATGGAGAATTATTATGATAAAGATGAATACGGGCTTGCGCTCCGCGGCGGCTCTTGGATCAATGATTCTTCAATTTTGCGATGTTCCGCTCGTAGCTTCATCAATCCCGATTACTGGTACGTAAATACCGGATTTCGTGTTGTACGCAGTCTAGTTATGATACCATGAATAAACCAAACCCTCATCGTTTACATATTCTCATAAATAGAGAAGGAGTCAGGTCATTTAGGTTTTGCGCTTTTTTGTGGATAATTTTTTTATGGGACAGGCAACTTTCACCAATTTTATTGTGAAGGGTGTGTTGAAATATTATCATTTTTCAATTATAATTGATTTATGGTCGATCAAAGAGCAAAAAAGAATCTGATATCAGGCAAAATTGACTTCATTACTCCTTTTTATAATCAACACCACAATAATAAAAGCCTGATTGAAGGCCTTGACTCATTCCTGGGCTCTTATGATCTCAGTGTAAAAGCTATTCCATTCAGTAGTGGAAGCCATCCAGTTAAATTGTTCCCGGAAATCTCAGGAAGATCAAGAAGAATAAAAATTCTTGAAAAATATGATGGGGTTCAACTCTTGCGAATGACTCACAGTTATAAAGAGGGCAGTGAATTAAAAGAAGAAGAGGGTGCCTTTTTTGTGTATGAACATCCTGAATATAACAAAGTATATGTGGCATTAACCATTGAATCAAATACTTTTTTCAGACATGCCATGCTGCCTTTCTTTGATAGCCATTTCCCACAGATGATGATGACCTTTATTACTCATAAAAAGTTAAGAAAATTACTGGAAACGTTTCAAATGAAGAATCAATTCTCGAATTTGATTATAACTCACGCTTCACATCGCTTTCGTTTCAATGAAGAAGGAAAAGACAAAAAAATAGTACCAATGGTTAGCTGGCCTAAAATGAATTTAGATGAAGCTTTTAACTGGGTATATCAAAATAACGGCTGGTTTCAATCCTTAAAATTTACAGCAATGAGGCAAAATTATCCTGCTGCTGAAATTTCTATTACAAGGCAAGGCGTTATACGAACGACTCATTTATTTTCAAAAGTATTTGAAAGTTTTGTTCTGCCAATATGTAAAATCATTCATGAGAATAACGAATTTTTCGGGAATAGGAGCAGACGTGACAATCGCAATCTTGCTGCAAAACCTTTAACTATTGATTTTGGCATCGATCAATTTTCTGATCCTTTGGAAAATATTAAATTTATTCAATCATTAAGGCGTCTAAATAAATCATCTATTTCCGTTCTTCACGGTAATCCGTATATCCATTTATCTGTTATTGACTATTTTGATGGAAGTACGTTTGACCTTTGGGTTTTGAATTCGAGTCAATTATTTATCGTCCCACAGATGAGAGGCTCGGTTTTTTCTATCAAAAGGCTCATTAATCATATTTTTGATACATATGCGGAAGGTGATATCAAAGATTACCAGGAGGATTTTTATTGAGTTACGAGGAAGAAATCAACAATAAGATAGATGATTATTTGCAGACAATACACGCAATTGTCGGATTTATGAATTTTTATCGATATGATAATGAGCGGAGAGAAATTAGAAGTGATGTGATTGTCTTTCAAGGGAGACGATTTAATCCTTCACCAGCAAAATCTTTTAGTCAAAAAGGAGATAAAGTTGATTATGTCACACCGGATATAGGAATTTTGTTACCAACGATGAATGGGGTTATTGGTGAAGTCAAAAAGAGTTTCCCTGCAAAGCAGAAGTACTGGTTGAAGACATTTAAGCAGCTAATGAAATATGATGATGACTTAACAGGGTGGCCCACTGATGATGAAAAAGTTAACGATCATGATATCGTACTAATTTTACACCAATCAAGGGCAGTTCAAGTTGCTGAATTCTATGAAACTAATAAAGGAACAGAAATAGAGATTGTGCGACCATTTTCAATAGTAGAGTTCAACAGGTCAGATGAACGAATGCCTTATTACTTTTTCAGAAGAGCTTTAGGTAATCTCTCAGAAAAAACCATAAATGAGCAATTGAAATATGGTGTTCAAATACCTATGGAAAAGTTACTTGCCATTTATTCTATAATAAAACTCTATGATGACGAACCTCCATTGCCATATCTATTGCAAGTAATCTGGACACATGTAGTTCTTGAAAGAGCAAGGGAATCTGAGCGGTTCGTAAAGCTTCGGAAAAATCAGAAAATGGAAGTTAATTTGGAAGTGGAAACTATAATTGAAGAGCTTCATAAAGGTTTTTCTTTTCGAGCGCTTTGTGATAAAGACTCTGAGCGCCAACCGCGAATTCCTAAAAGGGAATGGGTATTGCGTGCTTGTAATAAACTGGTGGAATTGAAAGAAGCCAAATGGATTGATCAACAAAAAACGACTCTCACCGTTTTTTTTAAAGAATACGACGACATAAAAACTCATTTCATTAAATGTTGTACTGATGAACCTCAAGAAGATATACAGCCGAAATTATTTGATGACGAAGAATTTGAATGATTTCAGCCATACAAACATACAAACGAACCGCATCAACCTACTTTTCCCCACTCACCTACTCTCCTTACTCACCTCACTCAACTAAAAAAGGATTTTATTCCCCCTGGATTTCCATCAGGATTTTCCTCCCTGATTCCGTGAGCCGGTATTGCTGCGCCCGGCTTTTTGGTTTATCCGGGATAGTGTATTCGATAACACCGATTTCCATGGCCGGTATTATATAAGAATTGTACACACTTTTTCTATCTTTTAGTCCTAACAAGTCACTGATTTGCTGTCTTCCCATGTGTTCATTTTCTGAAAACAGTTTTAGAAGTTTTTTAACATGGGGGGTAACATGGGGGGTAACATGGGGGGTAACATGGGGGGTAACCTGAGGCCGTTTGAATTCCGGATGAACAAAGATCGTTGTGATAAAGTAGGAACGATCATCATCTGTGTCAAATTCGGCGTCAGGTGAGCCGTTGTTTTTTAATGCTTTCCTTATTTTGGGGATTCCTGTATTTTTGCCTTCAGTCAGGTGTAATTCTTTGAAGAAATCTCCGATTCTACTATTGCGGTAACGGCGGCAACTGATTTTTCCGATATTGTTTTTATTCAAGGGCGGCATTGGACCCGGATAACTAAGAATCTCGATGCGGGATGGATATACCCGTACTTCCACCGGGGTGTTCTCCTGGTAACTGCGGTGGTATACTGCATTGACCAGGGCCTCTTCCACGGCGCTGTAAGGATAATTGAACCACCGTTCCGCTTCTGCCCGTTCTTCCACCTTATGGATTTTTTCCTTGATATGCATATTCTTGATGTATTGCAATGACATGCGCAACTGTTCAATCAAAGGCCCGGCAAAAACTTTCTCGGTGAAATCGGTACCATCTTCGTCAGGAAATTCGACAATCTCTATTCGTGCATATGGAAAGTACTTTTGCGGGTTGGATGAGAAAAAAAGCAGCCCCACGTTTTTGGGTTTCAAATATTCATCAGGACCATCAACGATGTTCATACTGCGGCTTAACTCATTGAAGGGCATCTTATCCGCTTCTTCCAGTAATGAACTTTTGATTTCATTCAGGAACTGTTTGATCAACGTAATGTTTAAATCGGTTAAATCGGCATTGTGGTTGGTCTGGTCATCAAAGGGGATACGATTTGAGAGTCCCAACAGTTCTTTTCGTTCATCGAAATTTGCTTTAACGGTTGATGAGAAACGGCGGATATAAAAATGATAAGGAGCGTCTTTTGACAGGCTTTCGGGTGCTTCGTATGGGCGTGCCGGGCCAGCAGGTACCCAGATGACAAGAATTGTGTGACCTTGAAAATCAACAGGAGCAACTTTAGGGAAGTATGGCAATCTTATACGGTTGCAGAGGTTCAAAAGTTCTTTTTGTATTGTATCTAACTGGTCGATAGGAACTCCTTTGGGCGGCAGTACCGGGCGGCCGTTTTTTTCTTTAATACCGATAATAATATATCCGCCGCCCCAGTTATTGAAATCATTGGCAAAAGCACAGATAGAGTGAATAATTTTGACTGGATTCCAACCTTCTTTAAACTCGATTCGCTCCCATTCTACGGCTTTTCCATGAATGAGCTCTTTTATGTTAATCGGTAATGGCATATTCTATCCTTTTCCTGAAGAAATAGCATAGATAAAAAAAAAAAGCAAGAGGAAAAAGTAATTTTGGCCTGCCTTTCCCTTCCTTATACCTTCGTGCTTTTTACCGCATTGTAAATGCCTTCGTGGTGAAAAACATCTTAAAACAATCCGGGGGCACGTTATTACTTCGCACCATAACGTGCCCCCTTCATGCGAGTTCATCTATCTCCTGACATTGACACAAAGGGAGGGCTGGTTTGTAAACTAATACCTATAATATTCCGGCTTATACGGGCCGTCAACAGGCACACCAATGTAGTCTGCTTGTTCTTGAGTCAATTCGGTTAACCTGGCATTCAGACGATCCAGGTGCAGCCGGGCTACTTCTTCATCCAATTTCTTGGGTAATGTATATACTATCTTTTCATGTTCTTCGCCAGCCAATTCCATCTGGGCCAGGCACTGGTTGGTGAAACTGGAACTCATTACAAAACTGGGATGTCCGGTGGCACACCCCAGGTTCACCAGCCGGCCCTCTGCCAGCACAATAATCGACCGGCCCGATTCCAGGGTCCACTTGTCTACCTGGGGTTTGATGTTCTCTTTTTTGCATTTGGGGTTCTTTTCCAGGTATTCCATATCGATTTCATTGTCAAAGTGACCGATATTACAAACAATGGCGCCATCTTTCATCCGTTCCAGGTGCTCACTTCTAATCACTTTGTAATTGCCGGTGGCAGTCACAAAAATATCCGCTTCTTCCACCACATCCTCCAGTCTCACTACCTGGAAGCCTTCCATGGCTGCCTGGAGGGCACAAATGGGATCGATCTCCGTTACATATACGCGGGTGCCGGACCCTTTCAATGACTGGACACTGCCTTTACCTACATCTCCATAACCGCAAACCAACACTTTTTTACCTGCCAGCATGATATCTGTGGCCCGACGGATACCATCCACCAATGACTCCCGGCAGCCGTAAAGATTATCAAACTTCGACTTGGTCACCGAATCGTTTACATTGATGGCAGGGAAAAGCAGCTTCTTTTCTTTGGCCAACTGGTACAACCGGTTCACCCCTGTGGTGGTCTCTTCCGAAACCCCCCGAATTTTAGCGGCCCTACGGGTCCAGAATTGCGGGTCCCGTTGATAACTCATCTTAATTCGATCCATCAGGATCTGGAATTCCTTATTATCATAGGTCTTGTCCACGAGGGAGGGATCGGTTTCCGCGTTTACCGCCTGATGTAAAAATAAAGTGGCATCACCGCCGTCGTCCACGATCAAATCCGGCCCTGAACCGTCCGGCCAGATCAGGGCCTGCTCCAAACACCACCAGTACTCTTCCAGGGTTTCACCTTTCCAGGCAAATACAGAGGCAATACCCTTTTTAACAATTGCTGCCGCTGCATGATCCTGGGTAGAAAAAATATTGCACGAAGACCAACGAACATCTGCACCCAGTTCCACCAACGTTTCAATCAGCATGGCGGTTTGAATCGTCATATGTAAACTGCCGGTTATTTTCAGTCCTTTTAATGGTTTTTGCGGCCCATACTTTTCCCGCACCGCCATCAATCCCGGCATCTCATTTTCTGCAAGGACCATTTCTTTTAATCCCCAATCTGCCAAAGAAATATCTTTCACTTTGTAGGGCAAAGATAAATCAAGCTCTAAAGGTTCCATATGCTTCTCCTTTTAATTATATCTTGTCATCATTTTCCTTTTGCATTTAGCCATTTGCATTTTAATTTTATTTTTTTATAGATTGAACCATAAAACCTTTCAATCCTTTTTTTAAATTGAAATAGTCGACTTTCCCGATACGAAAACCACTGGTTTCCAACCACTTGCGAATATCTACAATGGAAAACCCTAACCAGCGATCACCAAAACGTTCACGCATGCTCTCTACCTGGTGGCTCAACAGGTCTACGATGATGAACTTATTCCCTTTTTTCAACACCCGGTAAACCTCCTTTAACGCTTTCTTTGGGTCTGGCAGGTGATGCAGCACCATGTTGATAACCGCCAGGTCTGCTTCTTCTTCCCGCAGCGGCAGATGCTCCAGTTCACCAATTCTCAGGTCAATATTTTCGCCGTCACTGGAAAAACGCCTGCGGGCACCTTCCAGCATCTTAGGGGATTTTTCTACCCCGATGACAAGAGTTGCTTTTTCCTTAAGGGGAGCCAGAAGGTCACCTGTACCACACCCCAGGTCCACAATCGTATCCGATCCCGGAACCGCTTCCAGGATCAAACCATTTAGATTCGCATCCCCAATGATTTCCCGTTTTAATTTTTCCCAATCTTCGGCAATGGAATCAAAAAAACGCACCGCCTCCCTGGAACGTTCCTCCAATACGCGAGCCGCTTCTTCCAGGTCGCGGGTAAACACAGGGTCCTTATCAAACAAATACTTGATCGCTTCGATAAAGTTGTGACCCTCACCATTGGGTGCTGCAGAGTAAAACGTCCATAAACCGTTCTTGCGAAAGGTCAGTAAGTGATTATCCGTCAATATTTTCAGGTGGTGGGAAATGCGCGACTGGCCCATCCCCATGATAGCAACAATCTCGTTCACATTCAGTTCATAGTGGAGCGATAGATGAACCAGCCGCAGCCGGGTTTCATCTGCAAGCGCTTTGAAAATATTAACAGTTTCCATACATATAACTATATCAAGATATCTTGATATAGTCAACCCCATAGGTCAAAAAAAATTTTTTTTTTTGCCCTCAGCCCCAGGGGGTTCTTTTGAAAAACCCCACTGCGTGGCGCATAGCGTTACGGTGCATTTGCAGTGCCAGGACGGCGTACGATGCTTCAAACGACATATCGTCTCCATGGGCATTCCTAAATACCGCACTGTAAGTGCACCCTGGACCCCCGCAAAACTTTTCATATGCGGACAGTCATCTTGCCACGCTCTAAAGCAGTATTTCCCATTAGTCCATTTTACTTCTTTCTTATCTTCTTACTTCCTACTTCCTACTTCCTTCTTGCCAACTGCCTACTGCCAATTGCCAACTGTCTTTTTCTTGCCAACTTCCTACTGATAACTACATTGACATTTCAACGCAGTAATGGTACATTTAAGTTAAATAATATTTTAGAAAGGAGAAGAAAGATGAAAAAGAGAACGTTTTTCGTTTTAACGGCATTATCTTTGGTATTATGTCTCAGTATTATTTACTGTGGTAAAGCAAAAGAAACCGCAAGCCCAAAAATCGCAGGGGATTTGATTCAAAGGATCAACCAGGGGCCTTTCGGTTTCGCAATTAAGGTGGACCCCGCTGACATCAGCGTGGAGTTGTTGGGGGAAAAACAGTATTTAATAACGTTGAAAAATACCGGTATGACCTTCGACACCGCCGCATTAAAAGATTTAAATATCGGCGTCCCACTTAAATCGATTAAAATCCCATTAAAAACGGAAGAATTGGTGCTCCGCTATTCCCCTGATAAAGAGTACCTGGCAATGGTTTCAGGCAAAGGTATTGTATGGGACTGGGATTTTTCAGACGTATTAAATATACCCGAAAACCAACCCCCGGGAACCAACCAAAAGATTCAAAATATGGTGTTGAACTTGAAAATCGGCAGCGTGGCCTACAAAACATTTGATATCAGCGCACTGATAAACCCGGAATTAAAAAATATCTTCCAATTGCTCAAAGAAATGATGCACAAAAATCGATCCTTTGAATGGTCAATCAAAGACCTGACCTATGACATCCATCTTACAGACATGCAAAACCGGGAAGCGTCGATAATCCTGGAAGCAGAGAAAATGACAGGCCGGCAGGACGTACGCGCGGAAGTGTTTATTCCCCTGTATGAAAAAGAAGGACAATCCCCTGATTTCAAGAAATTCCTGGGACAGGGCACTCCCCTGTTTAACCTCGAAGGCGATTGCTCGATGTTCAAACTATATTTGAAAAAGGATGGGCGAATCAAGGGCGGCAATACGGTCGACAAGATGTCGTTTTCATACTTCTTAAAGCCCGATGAAACCGGGTCCGCTTTCATTTACGGTTTTACCCTGGATATGAACGCCTTTAAATTATCGCTCCCCTTGAATAAAGATGCTGAAATGCTTTCCAATATTCCTCGTTGGGGGATAGCATTTTCACTGGAAAATATAAGCCCGGGTTTTGCTCAAGCTTACTTTGACCTGACTAAGGCCAGTATGTCCAGGCCGGTTTCGACGAGCCAGGAGGATAATCAACAAATCCAGGCACAGCGCATGATGATGGGGATGAAAATCATGAATGCCCTTGTTCAATCAAAACCCATTATCAAATTTTCCTTTTCACCCTTTAAGCACTATTTCGGGGAGTTGACCGCCGAAGGAAAATTCCAGTTCCTAACACTAGGCCCCCCGGTAGGAAAAGCCGAGCTAAAAATATTGGACGTCCAGGGAATTTTAAAGAAATTAAAGGAAGAAGACGCAATTTCCTCCAAAACGGTTGAATGGATATCCGGGTTCATCACGGCACACGTGATAAAAGATGGGAAAGGTAACGGCACCATTACCTTTGAAATAAAAAAAGATCAGCCGGGAAAATATTTATTGAATGGCTCACCGTTGTAGAGCATGTTCTTTTAATTCTTAAACTCTTGTTTCCTGGTGGAAATTTTAGTATAATGCATCTTAAGATTTATATATTCACATAGATATGGATAAAAATATGGATACCAATTCGACAGATACGAAAGTGAAAGCATATGGCATATTGTTCCTGTCATGGCTGTTTCCCGGGATGGGTCATATTGTTCAAAAAAAGTACTTAAAAGGAGTTGTTTTCCTGGTGGGAATCCTGCTGTTGTTGATATTCGGCGTGATCATGGAAGGGAAATTTTATGATGCCAAGCAACTGCATCCATTAATGTACCTGGGTTTCCTGGGAGACCTGGGAAGTGGTGCGTTTTATTTTATTATCAAGCTTTTGGGACTGGGTAAAGGAAATATTGAAGCAGTAACCTACCATTATGGTACCACCTATATGGCCTGTGCCGGTCTTATCAACTATTTAGTGGCTCTAAATGCCTTTGATATTGCCAGGGGAAAACGAAAATGATTTTTAAAAGTCACCTTTTAACGATGATGATCTTTGCGGTTATTGTGTCCACCGTACTTGCTTTTATCAAGCACGATGAAAAGAAAGATATCTTCAGGTATGGATTAAAGATATTTATATACATGATATGTGGTGTGATTATTGTCAGCTGGATCATGTACCACCTTTAGAAGGAAACCCCGATACTTCCCATGTAGGCAAATCCGCCTAGATTGGTGCCATTCTCTGATTTCAAAACGACCTGTTTTAGTTTTGCATCTATAAAAAAAGATTTCATCGGGTAAAATCTCAAACCACCTTCTGCAAAGAAGCCTACACGGTTTTCGTCAACCGTGCCGATGGGATTTTCTTCTTTAATGGAATAATAGCCAGCCCCGGCACCGATATAAGGGAAAAGTTTCATGCGGCAGGATTTTGTTATGGATACATTTGCCAGGTACCTGGCCCCCAGTTCTATGGGGAAAATAGTTAGTGTGGTATCTTCTTTGGTAAGAGTGGTTTCACCTTCTACTTTCAAGTAATCGGTATGCACAAATATTTCCAGGGATTTCCACACCCTTACCCCCAAATCAACATTAATGGTCATGGGGGCGTTTCCATACACCTCTTTGAATAGGTCTTCCGAGAAATTCCTGTATCCGGCTCCCACACTCAATGAAAATGTTTTGGCATCACAGGGCTCTTTTTTGTCTGTTTCCGCTTCTTGGGCATTTAAGAAGGGGAGTCCCACCAACATCATCGCAAATAGCATCACCAACACGATTAATTTCTTCATCATTCCTCCTTTAATACGTAGAAAGGATTATAACACATTGAAAATAAATGTTCAAAACTCAAAATTAAAATTCCCTGCAGAATTTTTCTCTCTTGCCTTTAATGGCAAATTTGATTATAATGCCCTATAGGAGTTTTAATGAGTATTAGTCGTTCATTTAAGGGCCCGGAAACCGCCAAAAAACAGATGAGAGGGTTCTCATCGGTTATTTCTTTTGATATTAAAGGCGGCTTTGAAGCAGGTAAACAATTGGTGAAGGAGGTAAAACTCATATCTGAATCGACTTATATCGGAAGTGTTGAGACCTTGGTCCAGCATCCAGCTTCAATGATCTCCAGTGAAACTCCAATGGAGGAGCGATTAATGGCTGGGATCACAGACGAACTTATCCGCCTATCCGTGGGACTGGAGGATATCGACGATATCATTGAAGACCTGGATCAGGCCTTGACAAAAATATAAAGAAGTGTTAAGGGTTAAGTGTTAATTTTAAATAGAAAAGAGAAACCAATAGACAGGAGCGAATAATAGATACATAAGACCACGTAATGACGCGGTGAATTGACGAATTTGGGAGATCAATCAGAAGAATAGGGGCATGGATCATGAAGTTTACGGATTTCAAGCTTAATGAAAATTTACAAAGAGGAATTAAAGAGGCCGGTTTAACCACATGTATGCCGGTACAAGAAGAAACATTAGCCCATACCTTGAAGGGCCGGGATGCATATGTTCAATCTCAGACAGGAACGGGCAAAACAGCTGTTTTCCTGGTGACCATATTCCAGTCGTTTCTTGAGAAAGATGCACCGATAAAAAGGAAAAAAGCCTTGATCGTCACTCCCACGCGAGAGTTGGCGGTCCAAATTGAAAAAGACGCCAAATTGTTGGGGCGTTACCTGGATTTTTCCATTGGCTGCTTTTATGGGGGTGTGGGGTACCATAACCAGGAAAGACTCTTGGAAAAGGGTGTGGATATTGTGGTGGGTACTCCGGGGCGGCTGTTGGATTTTTATTTAAAAAGGAAATTAGATTTTAAGAATGTTGGTTTTTTGGTGATTGATGAAGCGGACCGGTTGTTTGACATGGGTTTTTTGCCGGATATTCGCAGGATAGTGGACAGCATGCCCCGCCGGTCGAGCCGGCAAACCATGCTGTTTAGTGCTACCATGGATGTCCGGACCCGGGCAATTGCCCGGGAATACATGAAAAATCCAGTGAGAATCGAAATTGAACCAGAACAGGTGACAGTAGACAAGGTCACCCAGATGCTTTACCATGTGAGTGAGAAAGAGAAATTGAGTTTGATGTTGGGTATTTTGAAAAAGGATTTGCCCAGGAATGCCCTGATTTTTACCAATATGAAGAATACGGCTGCCAGGGTGGCCCGGCAATTGGAATACAATGGTTTTAAATGCCAACATATCAGCGGTGATTTGCCGCAAACCAAACGATTGCAGATTATTAATAGTTTTAAGGCAGGGAAATTGCCTCTCCTGGTGGCCACGGACGTGGCGGCACGGGGCCTGCATATCGATGACCTGGAAATGATTATCAATTATGACCTTCCCGGAGACCCTGAAAACTATGTGCACCGAATCGGCCGGACTGCCCGGGCAGGGAAATCTGGTAAGGCCATTTCCCTGGCCTGTGAACACTACGTCTACAACCTGGAGGCGATTGAGGATTTTATTGGTATGAAGATCCCCTTGGCCTATGCTGAGGACGACCTTTACCTTGAAGATAAAGCCGAAGGCATGAATCTCGGAAAATCCGTTTATAGTGGGGGTACTTCCCGCTCCTTTAAATCCCGGGAAAGCCGTGAAGCTCGTGCAAAAAGCCCCAGGAAAAAATATTCATCTTCCGGCCGGTCCCGTAAGTCTTACACTTCCACCGCTTCTGCCAGAAAAAAATCAGAAAAGGACAGGGAGCAGATACAAAAAAAAGCAAAAAAAGGCAGAACCTCGCCCCATAAAGAACCAACAGAAAGACGGTACTCTACTAAGAAAGGTTCAAAGAGAAAATCAAAATCCGGCGGCGTTGACAGCAGCAAGAAAAATGTCAATGTAAAACTGGAAGACCGGCTGGAATATTACAAAAAGAAGTATGGTGATAATTTTAAGGTGAAGCAAGAAACCCGGGTGCCATCCACACCCCCTCCCCGGAAGAAATCCTTTTTGAAACGGGTCACCGGGATTTTTAAAAAAAGGAATAAATAAAATTATCTTCTTTTTTGCCTGTTAATCGATAATTATTTTTTTCTTATTTCTCTTCTTTTCCACCACCTGGCCGATTAAATAATAGACTTCATCAAGGCTATTGAGGAGGTCTTCCACCTTTGATAAATGTGTTTTATCAATAATCAGCACCATGCCGATTCCCATGTTGAATACCCGGTATTTCTCTTCGTCGTTGACTTTTCCCTGTTCACACAGGAAATTAAAGATTTCTGGGATGGGCCAGACCCGTTCGATTTTTGCCGTCACATTGTCCGGTAAAATACGGGGAATATTATCGATAAATCCTCCACCGGTGATATGGGCCATACCTTTCACCAAATTGTGCTTAACCAGCTCGGTTATTGGATTCAGGTAAGACCTGTGAACCTTTAACAATTCTTCGCCAATGGGATGGGGAATGCCTTCTACCATGGAATCTACGGTTAATTTTAGCTGGTCGAATATAATGTGTCGTGCCAGGGAGTAACCATTGGTATGGAGTCCATGGGAAGGTAACCCCATCAGCAGGTCGCCATTTTTAATCCTGCTGCCGTCCACGATTTTTCCCTGTTCTACGATTCCCACGATGAAACCGGCAACGTCATATTCATTGTCCTGGTAAAAACCCGGCATCTCTGCGGTTTCACCCCCCAGCAGCACAAAATTATTTTCCAGGCACCCCTCCAATATGCCGGAGACTATAGAGGAAACCTTCTCCGGTTCCAGTTTCCCTGCAGCAATGTAATCCAGGAAAAAAAGAGGTTTAGCCCCGTATACCAGGATATCATCGACGCAGTGGTTTACCAGGTCTTTTCCCACCGTGTCATGTTTATTCATCATAAAAGCAACTTTTAATTTGGTCCCGACTCCATCGGCAGAAGATACCAGCACCGGGTTCTTTAAATTTTCTTTAAGGGGGAAGAAGCCGCTGAACTTGCCGATTTCTTTCATTCCCAACTGGCTTACCATTTCCTTTATTTTAGCTACTGCTTTGTTTCCTTTATCAATATCAACGCCTGCCTTGGCATACTTACTTTGTTTTTTCGCGGCAGCCATTCGGTTTCCCTCCGCTTTTTCAGGCCTGGTTACTTCTTTTCTATCGGTATGACAATTTTGGTTTTTAATTCCTCCGGTTTCACTTCATAGGGGTTATTGAGATACTTTTCATACGCGGGAAATACCACCTTATAACCCTTACTTTCAACAAATTTGAGGATTTTGTTGTAGGATGGTTCCATTTTTTCATAAGGCCCGATGTGCATATAAGTCGCTATTTCCTTATGGTTACATTCTAATTTTTTCATTGGGGCCAGTACGTTGGCATCTTTGGGAACCGGGAAGCCAACCGCCCATTTCAGCTCTTCGGGTTTGAGTCCCTGCGGCCTGTTATAATAGATCCCATGCAGCGTTCCCACTGGTGTCAATCCCTGTTTGGAAAACTCCGTCATGACTTTATTAACAGCTTGCGGTATTTTTTCGTACGAACCGCTGAATTCCATGAGGGCAAGATAAAAGGGTTTGCCTTCCTTGATCACGACCTGCTGCTCTGTTTGTTCTTCTGCGTAGACGTATCCCGATGCAAAAGCAGTGAGCACCAATACCTCAACCAAAATAAACGTAAAAGCTGTCTTTTTCATAACTCCTCCTAAATGATGAATAATGATGTATTTTTATAGTTATCGTTTTCTATGGATGTTATTGTTTATTGTATTATGACCATTATTAACATAATAGCGACGTGCCTTTCCTCATTTTTTCTCCTTCACTTTCTTCTGGTTGATATTTCCATTCAATATCGCTCCCTCTTCCACCACCAGTTTTTGGGATTGTATATTCCCGGTATACCGGCCTTGTGCGAGAATTTCCACTTTTTCAGAGGCAACGATATTTCCTTTGGCTTCACCGATAATGCGAACAATTGCTGCTTTTATGTCTGCTTTTACACTGCCTTTCTTGCCAATGGTTAAGGTTTTACTGATATCGATATTGCCGGTGACTTTGCCTTCTATGGTAACATTTTCATCCGACGTGATATCGGCTTTGATTTTCATGCTCTCGCCGATATAAGACATGGGTACATGTACGTCTTCTTCCACTTCGACTGCGGTGGAAATGACATACGCATCGTCTCTCTTTTTATCATCTTTTTTGGTGCTTCTGAAAACCATTGTATTTTCTCCTAAAAAACTATATTATGGGTTAAAAATATTAATTCGTCAAGGCTAATAACAAAAAAAACAAAAAAAATATTTTTAAGGTGCCCTTCGGGCGTATCTGTTAAAATTCTAGCCACAAAGTTACACAAAGGGACACGAAGAGAAGAAGTTGAGAAGTTAAGAAGTTAAGAAGATAAGAAAGAAGAGGGGGTGAAAACAATGGAGTACGATTTGGGGAAGCAAAGTACGATGTTTGACCGTTTATGAAAAGCTTTTGCGGGGGTCCAGGGGACACCTGCGGTGCGGCGATAAAAATGTCCATGGAGGTGACACATCACTTGAACCATCCTACGCCATCATTGCACTGCAAATGCACCGTAACGCTATGCGCCACGCAGTGGGGTTTTCTCGAAAAGAGCCCCCTGGCCGTCGGAGGCAATACTTTTTTTGCCTGTCTCCTTCCTCTGACTCCTTTTTTCTTCGCAGGTTTCACATTAAAAAAAAGCTGAAAAATCGGGATTTCCCACTCCTTGCAAAAAGCTCTTTTATTTTTTATAATCTATGATTAAATAGAACAAAAGGAAACCGAATGAACCGGGGAACCCCTTTAAAAATCTTTGTAGCATCCGGCAGCGAGCTTATAAATGAGTGCTGGGAAACCATCCAGGTGGTTCACGAACTAAGAAAAGTCTTTCCCTCACTCTACCTGGTAAAAAGTGCCGGGCAAAAAATTAACTGCAGTGAAACTGAAGATTCACAACTCGTGAATCTTTAAAAGGAGGAGTAAAAAATGGAGGAAAATTATCACTTTAAAAGGTCCTACAGA
>WVZO01000284.1:0-21481 GCA_011772425.1 Candidatus Aminicenantota bacterium | reverse complement strand
AAACATTAAGATATCTAACAAAGAATTATCTTCCCTATATCCTTATTTGAGGTATATCCTAATAGGAATTGCCGCAATTGAAATCCTCATCATGCCGATTCTCAAAAGTCGGATTATATCGGGAAAATCAACTGTAAGAAAGTTCAAGCCATCGATCTTCTCCGATTACCCGCTTGAGTTGGATGAAATGCCAGATACATATGAGCCTCCCGGAGGTAGAGATAACGAGTTTATTAGCCGTATGCATTCAGCTTCTATCAAAGTACTCAATATGTGTATCTCTATCGCTTGTTTTGGCGTTATCCTATTTTTAATAAAAAAAAATAGCGTTGAATTGTATGGTTTTTTAGCCGTTTCATTTCTCCTGTCGTTAATACATTTTCCCAGGTACAATGACTGGAAACGCAAACTGAATAATTTTTCAAGAAGATAAAAAAAAGGATGAAAAAAAGGGAAGAGTCGCTCATGATGCTGCCGCCTCGACTGGAGACGTAAGATTTTTTGCTTGGCAACTTTTTGCCTTGATTTTTCTTGTTTCTTAAAATCACCCCTGCCACATTTCTTGCATTGTCAACTTTTGTGTCACTCCCCCTGCATTCAATTTCAATATGACCGATACCTCTTAAAACCATGTTATATTTATGCTGTTACTGCTATTTAAGGATTACAAATCTACCTGGCATTAGAATTGCCATTAAGTAGACCTGGGAAAATCTGAGCTAAGAAGGTGATGAAATGACATATGTTTCAACGACTGATAAACAGGGTTATATACGGCTGACATCAGCCACTGAAGGACCAAAAAAAGTTGCGGATTAAGAAATGAGAAAAGTATTTTACTTAATTAGAGTTAGTTTTGTTCTATTACTTCTTTCTACCAATATATATACGTTTCATCCTTACCTCAATTCACCCCAGCGCTTATTTGACGGTAATTGGTCGTTTACTGCTGACCACAATGTAAAACGGATTTTACCAGAATCAGGGCCAAGTAGAGGCGTACCTTACGATTTTGATTTTGCCGGGATTGTTAATACTCACTATGCCGTTCCAATAAGAATTGCAAAAGCTGCTTCCACAAAGGACCGATTTTATCGAGGTTATTGTCAATCGCCGGAAGTATTCGCTCAAATTTTTGCTCATTTTCAAAAGCATAAGCAAGAAATATTTTCACTTTATAAAAATTTTCCCCTTATTAGTAAGAAGTATAAAAAAAGGTATTTAAATTCCTGGAAAAGTTTTATAAGATTATCAATACCCCTCGTTTGATTAAGCGTTATATACTCGATAATTGTGTTCAAAAAACCATTAAAATATCAACAGAATGATCAGCCAGAACGGGGAAATTAATAACTATTGACTTCCACTAATACTTCCTTTAAAATATCCCGATGTTTATGCAAACAATTTGTTTATCAGCATAAGGAGATATGATTTATGAGTATAATAAAGGAAGCTTCGCAGCAAACTGGCTTATCCATTGAAAGCCTGCAGAAAATAGAAGAAATGATAAAATCCCAGGGCAGCTTTTGCCTGGATCGAATTAAAAACGGACTTTATACGTTTTGCTGTAAACTTGGGATGAATCGTTACTACTTTCAAACCACACCGTTAGAAACAATCGCAAAACACATCGAATCGATTATGGCAGCGGAAATCGTCGCCATAAATCGGGGCAGTAAAGAGCTTGATGTTGATTTTGTCAGTGAGCGGGAAGATTCGTCTATGTATCTTGTCAACGATGACCATGAGAAAACAGTCGAGATTGAGAGACGATTGGAAGACAAATTTCCTATTTATCGTTTACAGAGCTATCGCACGCCGGGAATCGCTTTGGAATCGCATTTCCGCAGCTATTTTGTGACCCGGCCGGATTTCCCTGTACCGGATGCATTATCAACCGAAGATGATATCAACAACGTCGCTGCAAAAGAATTCATTGAAGCCACAACCGATGAAGCGCGGGAACGTTATCAACGAGTACTGCGCGAATCCATCGGCATGATCCAGCCATATATCGAAGTTACGGACCAGGTGCGCGACGAAATCCGCATCATGGTTTCTATCCCCCAGGCAGGAAGTTATCGCTTCCTCTCCGGCATCTCGGATATCATCAACTACTACGGACTGGTCAGCAAACACAAATATGCCGAGCCGTTTTCCAATGGCCGCTTGATCGTCTCCATTTACCTGGATGCCGAATCCACCCGGCCCTATATCGATGATATGGTCACCGATATCAGTTTAATTTATGTCAACCCGGAAAACGAACTATCACCGTTAATTCGAAACAATGTACTGTCGGTGCACGAAGCATTTTACGCCTGCAGCGCCTGGAAATTCACCCATCAATTCCTGAGCAGTTTTAACACGGAATACATTGCTCTCACCAAAGTTCTCCAGGACCGGCCCTATTTGATCGACATTTTAAATACCTTAAGGGGGCGGTTGGTGAAAGATACCTACACTGAATCACGCATTGTGAAGACAATTTTCGAGCATCCGCAGAAGATTCGCCAATTGTATAAACGTTTTGCCCATAGGTTTGAAAAGAACAGTCAGTCTAAATCAAAGCCGGAAGAGATTTTCCTGGAAGATGTGCCCCATGATGTTGACCGTGATATCCTGAGATTCTTCAGATTGTTTAATGATGCGGTGGTTAAAACCAATTTCTATAAAAAGAACAAAACATCGTTGGCGTTCCGGTTCGATCCGGGCAAATTTCTCGATCCCATTGAATATAAAGAAACGCCGTATGGGGTTTTCATGATTTTGGGCAAGGAATTTCGGGGCTTTCATGTACGATTCCGCGATATTTCCCGCGGCGGTATTCGTATCGTCACGTCCCGTGACCCGGAAAATTACGATCAAAATTCGGATTCCATATTCGATGAAAATTACAACCTGGCCTTCACCCAGCAAAAGAAAAACAAAGATATCCCCGAAGGCGGGTCCAAAGGGACCATTTTGCTGAACCTGGAATATCAGGATATGGGCGAAACGGCATTTGAAAAATACGTGGATGGACTGCTGGACGTGATTCAGCCTGATGAAAAAATAAAGGATTATCTCGGCAAGAAAGAAATCTTGTTCCTGGGCCCGGATGAAGGGACCGCCGAAGTAATGAGCCGGGCCTCGCAGCGGGCCCGAAAACGCGGTTACAAATTCTGGAAGGCTTTTTCTACCGGGAAACCGTTATCGGAAGGAGGTATCCCTCATGATGTGTACGGCATGACCACCAATTCCGTTCATGAATATGTGCTGGGCATTTTGAAGAAGTTGGCTGTCGATGAGGAAGCTGTGACCAAAGTCATGACCGGCGGCCCGGATGGCGATCTTGGCAGCAACGAAATCCTGATCTCCAAAGATAAGACCCTTTGTGTGATCGATGGCAGCGGTGTGTTGTTTGATCCCGAAGGCTTGGACCGGCCTGAATTGATAAAGCTGGCCAAAAAGCGGGTGATGTCGGAACATTTTGACAGGTCTAAACTGTCGCGGATGGGTTTCTTTGTTCATATTAACGACCGCAGCATGACCTTACCCAATGGACAGACCATAGAAAACGGCCTTGATTTCAGGAACACCTTCCATTTGAACCCGATGCTCAAGTCTGATCTATTTGTGCCCTGCGGCGGACGGCCCAAGTCTATCAATATCCAGAACTGGCAAGAGCTGCTGGATGAAAAAGGTACACCCCGGTTCAAATTTATCGTAGAGGGAGCCAACCTGTTCCTGACCCAACCGGCCCGGCTGGCGCTGGAGGAGAAAGGAGTTATTATCTTCAAAGACGCCTCGGCCAACAAGGGCGGTGTAACTTCTTCGTCGCTGGAAGTATTGGCTTCGTTGGTGCTGACGGATGACGAATATGATAAACATATGTGCGAGAAAGATGCCCGGGTTCCTGAATTCCGCAAAAATTATGTCTCCGATGTGATCGGCATCATTCGGAATAATGCCTGCCTGGAGTTCGAAGTGCTGTGGCAAGAAAATAAATCCACAGGTACACCGCTTTCGATTTTGACGGATCAATTGAGTGATAAAATTAATAAATTAACCGATTCCATCCATGAATCCGATCTAGGGAATGATAAAGCACTGTTGAGAGCTGTTGTAGAACAGCATTGTCCCCCGACGCTGGTAAAAATGGTAGGTATCGATGAGATTTTGCGCCGTGTCCCGGAAAATTATTTACAGGCGATATTCTCATCATGGCTTGCCAGTCATTTCATTTATAATTGCGGACTGCAAGGTGATGAAATCGATTTTCATAAATTCCTGGAACGGCTGGTTCGATAATTGACCCTTTTCGTCACTCACCTCACTAAGTTGTTCCCACAAAAAAGTTATAATGTTAGGCACCGTCCCCTCTTTCCACGGGCTGTTCTTAACTCATGATATAAATCATCCCTTAATTTCCTGGCCACCATGGCAGCACCTTTGGCTTTTTCCTGTTCCTCGTTCAAATCCCTCAATTGTTCAAGTCCATTTAATCTCTCTTGAAATGTCTCAGTGGTAACGGCGAACTCTGCGAACCCGGCCATAATCTCACTTTTTTTAATGGTGGTATCGTAAAGTTGTTTGATCTGCTCGACCACTCCGTCAAAGGAATCTTTTAGCCTGATATCAATTCCCAACTGGCTGCGGATTCCCTTATTCTCCTCTCCTGGAAACACTTGAAACGCCAGTCTACGGTAAGTCGAATAAAAGCCCATTTCCTCATATAGTTTTTCTTCCAACCGCCTGGTGGCCTGGAGTTGTTCACCATACAACCTCTCGTAATCGTGGTATTTCCCATCAGTACGGGCATTGAGGTCCAATAATTCATCTAACCTGACATCATCGTACCCAAACGAGATAATCTTTTCTTTAATTTCACTGTGAGATTTGGCATTGTTAAAGCCAACATCACTTACTCCAATCAATCTTTCAATTACTTTTGGATAAGCTGACATTTTATCCTCCTTATTTTTTGTTCACCGGTCTTCGGGAGTGGTTCCCCGGCGTTCGGGAATGCTCCTCCGATCTTCGGGAATACTCCCCCAGTCCTCGGGAAAGGTTCCCAGGCGTTCGGGAATAGTCCCCCGGTGTTGGGATAAAAATTCCGAATGAAGGGGGTAGGCAAATTTTCTTCCGGGTGATGATCCGGACCTGAAAATATTACCCGGCGCCGCGCCGGATGACTATTTCTTTCTAATTCCATTTTTCTTACTCATTTTTACATCGATTCATCTTCAAATTCATTTTTAGAATATCATTTATATGTATAAGATGCAAAAAAAGACCAAAAAGTTGCAAAAAAAATAAAGTTTTTTTTTAACCTAATAATCTTAGGTGCAGATTCTACAATCTATTGGTCCCCTACTTTCTAATCTTTTCTTCTTTGTGTATTTTCGTGTATCTTTGTGGATAAAAAATCAAAATGAGAATTGCTGCCTGGCAACTTTTTGCCTTTACTTTTCTTGTTTCTTGTGATATGGTATAATTTAATGCGGTTAATGATTGAAAAAAGTAAAAGGAGGTTTTTATATTGGCTGATAAAGGAAACGTTTTCTATGTAGCTCCATTTACCCCTGATGGCAAACTTCTCGGTGTAAGGAAATGGAAAGTGAAAAGATTGTCTCCAAAATGGTTAGGTGTATGTGAAAGCATACTTGAGCAACATGGTTCCACTTTCAGAATATCGATGGGACAAATGCTAGACCACCTGGAAATAAAGCTTACGTCGTCAAGTGGGGCGGGGCTAGGCACATTTTATGCCCACGGGGAAATCGCTCTTTCAGCAGCATATTTCCGAGGAGAAAAAGAGGAAACCGAAAATGATGTAATGCGTATGTTTGTTGACTCTATGCGAAAAATTGACATAGTACAACAAATGAAAAAGACCGAGACGCCTTTTGAAAAAATATTTTCAATTAAAAAAAGACCGCTGGCAGTCGTTGTGATTTGGGCCAATTCGAATATTTCAGACCAGGATTATCAATTGATCAACGAACTGTTTAACCATTTCGCCGGTGCCTATTTAACCAAATACACCGACTAAGATTAAAATGAAAAAAATGAAGGAAGGAAGGGGAGAGGCAGAAATATACTCCAATAAACGGGTTAAACGAAGCGATGCCTATTATACAATCTATTTAAACATCATAGGCATTAATATGTAATTTTATCTTCCCGTTGTTTTGGCCCTTTTTTAGAAGCGTTTGCTTATCTTTAATTATCTTAGTGGGGCGATCTTTTTCGTATGCATAAAACTCCCGTTCAATTGTCTTGGGTGCTACCAATTCCAATTCAAGTGGATTATCAGGGATGTTATTCACGTCAATTTTTTTCTCAGCTTTCCCTATAACGTCGATGCTTTCATCTTTATCGATCGTTAAGGATTCTTTGTATTCACTTAGACTCAGGTTGACAATTGCTCCGAGAAAAGCATTCGAAATCGTTCCGGAAATTGCTCCGAAACCAGCGCCCATCAAAGCTTTTGCCAGTTTTGCAAAGATTTTTGAAAACGTGCTTATTTTATCCCTGTCCGTCACTTCAATTTTTAATATAGTCTCACCTTCAACTTCCTCTTTAAAGAGGCCACTTTCCCAAAAGTCACTCAAATTAAAGGTGAATTCTTCTTGATTCTTTAAATCAAGAAATTTCGCTGAAGTTACATTGGGCGCCCCTGATCTTGTGAGAAAATAGTGCCAGGTATTTTATTAGGTTGGAAGGTATTTGGGTACTTTGGAACTGATAAAACCTACAGCATTGAATTAAGAGCATAGTTCGCTTCGCTCACAATTGATTGGAGTGATGGAATGTTGGAATAATGGAATATTAACCGCCCCGGAAATCGGCGCCGATGAGGTCAGGTAATATCTTTACTCTTCCAGTTCCTTGAATTCTCCAAGGGTCCGGGTAAATATGGAAATGGCGATTATTCCCACTATTAAGTGAGCGGCCAATACAAACCACACATATTCCGGGTGGTTCATATTGCGGAACTGCCCATAAATGAACGTATAAAGCCCGCTCACTAATCCTCCTATACCAATTGCCAGGAAGTTTGATCCCATGTACAAACCTGCTTTTTCTTTCGGGGCAATCCAGGTAATATATTCCTGGATCCGTGGGGAAGAGATCATCTCACCGACGGCAAATAATAAAATACCCAGGAAAACCCATGAAGGGCTCGATATCATTGAATATCCCAGGAAACAGTACCCCACAGCCGCCACCACCAGGCCAAACAAAAATGACGGAATAGCTCTAAATTTTTCAAATATCCGGGATACGAAAATCTGCAAAATCATGATGATATAACCAGTATGAGATATGGTTTCACCCAATATCTTTCTTGTGCCTGCCTCATCTACCTGGGAAAAAAAGTTGGCAAAGCCGGTACCGAAAACGCTCTTTAAATCAAGATAGAGCTTTGCTGTATCAAGGTTTTTATCTACATACAACGCCAGTAAATTGAAGAATGCCCAAAAAGGAAGCCAAAAAAACAAACCCAGCAGCACCAAGAATATGGCAAATTTTACATCTGAAAGGGCTGAAAGTATATCCTTGAACTTCTGCTTCAATGTAATTCCTTCGATTTCCCTTTCGGGTTCCTTGTAAAAAAAGATGGTAATAAATAACATTAAACCGATGGAAATGGCAGCCGCATAAAATGCATAGTCCCAGGATATTGCTCTCAGCTTACCGGCAACAATCGGGCCGAATGAACCGCCAACATTTACCATCGCATAAAAGATTCCAAAACCGAGGGTTTTATTGGTTTTATCCGTCACGGTTCTAACTGTGCCGGATATCAGCGGTTTAAAAATACCGGCAGCAAGGCCGATACTTAGCATGGTCAGTGCAATACCTGAAAAAGATTTTGTAATGATTAACAGTAAAATGGACGGCAGGTAGGCCAGGTAAGATACAATCAACACTTTTTTAAAACCGTACTTGTCAGCGAATGTGCCGGATATCACAGGAATCGCATATGAAATAAATAAAAATACACTTTGCACGATCCCCAGTTGACCTTTGGTATATCCCAGGTGTTCCATGTAAATACCAAAACCAAAATAGATTCCATAATAGGCAAACCGTTCCAGGACTTCAATTGTATTGGCAACCCAAAAAACTCTTGGAAAAGGTGTTCTGTTCATTGTTTAGCTCCTTTGTTAATACTGAATTTACATTGATCACTATCCATTATCACGATTCTCGTTTACGCTTGATTAATGTGAAAAGATGTCTTTTAGGAACGTATTTTACAGGAAATCAGGTTGCTTTTCAATACGTGAGGTAATTTTGGACGGAGGCCTCCCCACCGGGGGTGGTGGGAGAGGCTGTCCTAATTAAATGGAGAGGTTTTATGTTGCTTATAATATAGTACAAAAATTTGGGAAACGCAATGAAAATAACCGTTAATTACCGTTAATTTATGTTAACGATTTTGCACTTCAAGTAAAGCAAAAATAACAGTGCCTTTAAGCCAATAGCCTTCTCCTCCGCCTGGCTTTTGCCTGGGAATCAGATCTTCGGCACCTATGTTTTCCAATTTTTTCCGGGTTGAATAGATCGCTTGCCGTATTGTTCCGTCCGAATCCAGACTGTCTTTGGATATCGGTGATATATGACCTTCTTGATTCATTGTATCTACAAACATACTCCACTCCGGTTCATGTTTTAAGTTATTTCTGGGAACCGAGGATAGGTGATATTTGCGTAGGGAAGGAGAACCGCCAGCCAGGTTTGCTTTATAGTTTTCGTAAGACAGGTAGCAAAATATCAATTTTTCCGTACGATTTAGATCAATCTCCTGGAGGAGTACGTCATCCTTTTTAATTTGAAATTTTATGGCGCTAATGTCAAATAAACATTTAAGAAATTTTATTTCCTCTTCCTTCGATGAGAATGGGCGCGGCATCTCTTTGAGGTAAATCGTGGTGGTAAAATTTGCATTGCCTTCCAGTATCTTCTCTAACGGTGAAAGCACATACAATTCATCTTCTTCTAACGTTTGAAGCACATTTTTCATCATTTCTTCGTAGATTTCGTTCCTGATGGCACAATTCTGGCCGTTTTGAACAATGGGACCGGTCCCGGTTATAGACAGGTCCCGATAAGGCATATNNATTTGCCTGGTCAGATCTTCAAGAACTTTGTTCGTTTTTATTTCTATTTCAAGGGCCTTCAGGTTCGTATTTTCAATCATTATTCTTCGTATTGCATTATCGACATCCTCTAGTGAAATACTTTTCTTTCTTTTTTCTTCTGATTCTAATGCGGGTTCGATCAACATATAACATAGGTGCTGCATAAGCTGCGGATGCCCTGATACTTGAGAAATTAATTTTTCTTTGGCTTCAGGTTCTAATTCTATATTATATTCTTCGAATGGCTCGTTAACCAGTTCTTCCGACTCCACTTCTGTGAAGTTACTTAGTTCCAATTTTTGGGCGATGTTAAATGGAGAGGTTTCACCAATTGTTAGCGAACTGAGATCAACTTTCCCGGTGATTACAACCGCATATTTTTTCAGTTCGTGCCGGTGATACCGTTCATGAAAAACTTTTCGCCATAAGTGCAAAAAAGACCTTACGCAGTGTGCTTTCTCCATATCGTCAAAAAAGAACACAATCCGTTTATTTTCTTTTGGCTGAAATTTCTCCAGGAAATTGAGGAAATTTAACTCCGGACCAAACGCCTCCCATTTTTCTGTTACTTCCACAGGAGACTCAGCAGGAATGGTATCAATAATTAGCTGCGTAATCCATTCGTAAAATTTTTCATCCTCTTTCGGGGAAACTGCAAAATTAAGATAAATACAGTGATAAACCGAAAGTTCATGCATGAGTTGACGGAGAAACGTGGTTTTTCCTATCTGCCTGGGGCCCAGGATTGTCCAATAATCACCATTGATAATACCCCTAATCACCTTTTCTTTTTCTTTTGTCCTGGGAATACAGACCATCTCGTCTTCAATCGGATCCAAAGGGCCTATAAATTTGTAAGGGTTCTTTATCATCCAATATCACCTCAAATTTTTAGTAAAAAATTACCTTTCTTCATTTTTTACAACTCCTATTACAGGTATCTTCTATCTATTACGATGAACCATTTAATTAGCTGCCAATCCTGCGCTTTCGGTCAACCTATATTTTAATGAATGGCGATCAGAATGTCAATGAAATAATACATTTTCATGGCAGAAAAGTGTAAAATTTTTTTACAGGTTGTTTCTTTTATGGTTGGAAAACATCTTGTACAGCACGGGTACAACGATAAGCGTCAGGAATGTAGAGGTTAACAGCCCGCCGATGATGGTCCAACCCATGGGCGCCCACAGGGTTCCCCCTTGCAGGGTTAAGGGCAAAAGACCGCCAATGGTGGTCATGGTGGTGAGTATAATCGGCAAGAACCGTGTTTCTCCGGCCTGTTTGATGGCGGTCACCAATTCTTTGCCCCCCCGCCTTAGTTGGTTGGTGTAATCCACCAGGATGATGGAATTGTTCACCACAATGCCTACCAAACTGGTAATGCCAATAAAAGCTGTAAATGAAAAGGTATAACCGGTGATCAATAAGGCAAGTATCGAGCCGATAATGGCCAATGGCAGCGCCGCAAATACAATCAGGGGCTGTTTAAACGATTTAAATTGCAGCACCAATACAGCAAATATGGAAATAATCGCAATCACTACGGCTTCTCCCATGCCGCCGAAAGACTCTTCCCGACTTTCTTGTTCGCCTCCTACAAAATAGTGGTATCCTACCGGCCACCGGTATTGTTCCAGTTTTGATATGACTTCCCTGGTCACCTTGTTTACCGAATAACCGCGCAGCACATCTGCGGTAATCGTGGCACTGCGGTCCAGGTTAAAATGACTGATTTTGGAAGAACTCAATTTCAACTCCACGGTGGCTACCTGGTTCAGGGGAATCAATGCCCCCATGGCAGTGGTAAAATATATCTTATCAAAAATATCCAGTTTGGGTCTACCCTCTTTCTCAAAATCGGAACGCACCACGATATTGTACTCCTTTCCATCTTTGTCCCTGTATTTGGATACGGTGATACCCGCAATACTCATGCGCACCGTGCGGTCGATATCCACCAGGGGAATACCGTACATGGCTGCTTTGTCCCGGTTAACCTTCACCCGGATATCGCTTTTAGAGGTGCCCAGGGGATTGCTAACATTGATCAACCCAGGGGTGCGGCGAAAGATGTTTTCAATATCCCGGGCGATTTTTTCCAAAACGTCTATCTTTTCTCCCCGGACTTTGATTTCCACCGGTGCATTGACGGGTGGACCCTGTTCCAACTCCTTGATCTCAATCCGGGCACCTGGATAAAGGTCAAATTCATCCCTCATCTTTTGAATGAATTGTGCCATTTGCTTCCTGGATACCGTTTCTTTTACCCTTACAAACACGTGACCGATATTACTTTGCGGCCGCCTTGAAATCACATTGTAATAGATCCTGGGATTGCTGCGGCCAATATTGGCTGCGTACCGGTCTACTTCGTCCCTGTTTTGTAAATATTTTTCGACATCCCCAACCACATTGTCGGTTTGAAGGATACTGGAACCTTCTGGTAAATTCACTTCGATGAAAAACATTTTTTTCTCCGCTTTGGGAAACATACTCACTCCCACCAGGGGGAAAAGCGCTAAACTGCCAAAGAAGAAACCCAATGCCAGCACCACAATGACAGCGGGTTTCCGAAGCGCAAAATCCAACCATTTGCGGTAACGTTTCTCAATAAAACGCTCAAAAAGCTTCATCAGTTTGCTCTCTTTCCGCTTCTCAGTGGTGCGTAAAATTTTGCTGGATAGGAAAGGGGTAAAGGTAAGGGCAATAAATAACGATGCCGTGAGGGTATAAATAACGGTCAACGGCATACTGCGAATAAAGTCCCCCGACACATCCCGCATCATCACAATGGGCAAAAAGGCCAGGATGGTGGTGGCAGTTGCGGAAACGATGGCCCAACCGATCTGGGAAGTACCTTTGACTGCGGCATCCAGGTTGGTTTCTCCTTTCTTAATAAACCGGGTTATGTTTTCCACCACCACGATGGCATTATCCACCAGCAGCCCCAGGGTGATCACCAGTCCTGCAATAGTCATCTGCTGTATACCGTAACCGCTTTTATATACAAAGCCAATGGCCATCAATAAAGATATGGGTATAGCCATCATTACGATTATAGACCCCCGGATACCAATGGCAATTAAAATAACGATTCCCACCAGGATGATTCCTTGTACCAGGTTGGAGAAAAAAACCGTCAGTCGGCCCGTGACACTTGCGGATTGATCGTATACATAAGCCAATTTTATGTTTTCCGGCAGTTTTTTCTCAAATTCCGCCACTTTTTCTTTTAATGCTTTCATAATATTAAAAATATTGGTGTCCTCCTTTTGGGTGGCAGTCACAAACACACAGCGCTGTCCATTGAAACGAGCAAAGTAGTTGGTGTCTTCATGGGTAGGATAAACATCTGCCACGTCCTTTAAATAAACAACCTTGGTTCCCTCAGAATGAATAACTGTATATTTGATTTGTTCGATGGATTCATAGGAACCGCTGGTTTGGATGGAGAAACGTTTAATCCCGGCATCGATGGTTCCTCCGGGGATGTTCATATTGGCGGCATGCACCGCCCCCAGGACCCGTTTGAAGGGTATTTTTAACTGGGCCATTTTTTCCTGGTCCAGGGAAACCCGCACCTCTTGCTCCGGGAACGCCCAGATGTCTGCTCGCTTGATACCGGGAATCTTTTTGAGTATCTTTTCCAATCGCTGGGCTTGCTTTTCTAACTCCCTATAATCCGCATCTTCTGAAACCAGGGCAATTTGCAAGAATTTGGTCTCTGCGATCGACCATTTCATGGTTTCCAGCCTGAGAATGTCAGGCGGTAATTTTTCCCGGATGCTGTTAATCTGTTCAGTAACTTCTGAATATTTATCATCCGGATCACTCCCGGCCAGAAACTCGACAGCAATAGCAGCCAGGCCATCATAGCAGTTGGATTCGATTTTTTTTATGTCATCCAACTCGTTCAACACCTCTTCAACGGGGTCCACCACCAACTGCTCCAGGTCCGCGGACGTGGCACCCGCGTAAATAATAAAAATACTGGCGCCAGGTTTGGCGACTGCCGGGTCTTCGGATTTGGGCATCTGGATCACCGAAATGATACCGGAAAGCACCAGCAGGATTACCACAATGATGGTAAACTGGTAATTCTGTATCGATATTCCTGGTATTTTCATTTTTCTCCCCCCATAACTTTAACCACTGAGCCGCCTCGTAAATAAGCGGCACCGGATGTGACCACATTGTTAATGCCTTCAAGCCCGGAACGAACCGCCACGGTTTCCGGGAAGATATGAGCCACGTTGACATTCACCCTCACGGCTTTATTATCTTTGATAGTAAACACAATACCCTCGTCACCTTCTCCTTCCACAATGGAATCCACTGGTATCATAAAATAAGTTCCCCTGGCCGAAGGTTCGATCCTGGCTTTTCCCACAAAACCGGCTGCTAACTTTAAACCTTGTTCTTCTCCGTTGTCAAGGGATAACTCCACTTCGTATGTTCCACTGGCCCGGTCAATAGCATGGGAAATTTCAGTCACAGAAGCGGTAAATTCTTTACCAGGGTATGCATCAAACCGAACCGATGCTGTGTCCCGGAGGGCAATACGAACAATGTCCCTTTCGGAAACCCCCACTTTTATCACCCACTGGTCCTCGGTGGACCCAAAAAGAAATACCGGCATGCCCACGCCAATTATTTCTCCTTCTTCAGTCAGCCGTTTCAAGATTTTACCGTTAGCCGGGGCCTTGATGCGGGAATAGTCCAGGTTAAATTTTGCAATTTTTAAATTGGATTCCGCCACCGCAAACGCGGTTTCCACATTCTGGAGCTGTTCCAGGGTGGCAGCCCGGTCATTGTACAGGTTCTTGACCCGCTTTAAATCCCGCTGGGCCTTTTGCCAGGCATTCCTGGCCTGGTTGTAATGGGCCTGGATTTCCGATAAATCCAATGACGCCAGCAACTCCCCCTTTTTAACGTTTTCTCCTTCCTCTGCGTGCAACTTTTCAATAATTCCACCCACTTTAAAGGACAACTTGACCATCTCTTTGGGATAAAGCTGCCCACTGGTATAAATCGGGATTGCTAACTCCTGGCGGGTGACCGGAACAATCTTTACTGGAATGATGTCTTCTTTGGGCTGCTCTTTTTTTTTGCCCCCGCAATGGCAATAATATGACTTATCCCGGCATTGGTGTAATCGTTCCGGGCTTTGGTGTATTCGATCTGCGGCACCATGCCTTGTTTGTATTTTTTCGAAACTATAAAAAAAGCTTGTTTGCGGCTGTTCAGGGTATCTTCGCTGGAAGTCACAGCTTTTTTTGCCACGTTCATGTTGTGATACGCTTCTTTCACCTGGAGCTTGATTTTGGTTTCTAATTCGGCGTGTTGGGCTTCCAATTGTTTTTTTTGGATCACGGCCTGTTTTTTCTTTGCCAAATCCTGTCCGCCGCAGAACAGGTTCCAGCTCAATACCAGGGACCCCATCCAGTAATCATCTTCGCCGGTAAAACTGTACGTTTCACCCTGGAAACCATAATCAAACACTGCTGTCACTGTAGGGAGAATGGAAGAGCGATGCAGCCCAATGGTGTGCCGGGCCGCATCGATGGCCCCTTGAAGCTGCTGAAACTCACTGCGACGCTTCAACGCACGGGCGGTGAGCGTTTCCAAATCATAGGCTCTAAATACCGGTTTTTGATCAAGGGAATCCACTACTATTTCTGCATCCAGGGACCGGTTCAAAAGAAAATTAAAATAAGATGCCGCCAGCCGAACACTTTTTTCAGCCTCTGCCCGCTGCTGCTCCAGTTTGCTCAATTCCGCCTCGGACCGAAACACGACCTCTTCCGTCACTTTGTGATTCTTAAACAGGCTTTTACTTAACCGGACATTTTCCTCCAACAGCTCTTTGGTGTTGTCCAACAATTGCATTACCTTAACCGTTTTCAAGTACGTGTAATACGCATTTTTGATGTCTGCCACCAACTGTCGTTTAAATACATTTAACTTGGCCTTTTCAATGCCGGTTAAATCCTTTTTAATTTTCAGGTTGTAATAGATGGCTGGTTGGAATAGCGGTTGGATGACTCTCAATTTGGTGTCGTGCTCGGTCTCGCGCAGGAATGGCACCTGTTCGTTGGGGATATTGGTGGGAAAATTTCCCGGGATTCCGTGCAGGGTCAGCAGTTGGTTTAATGTTTGATAAATAGGATTCACCATATCACCGATGGGGATATCGATGACTCGTCCCCCCCCTGCCCTGGAATACCGGGCTTCGATGGAAATTAAAGGCAAAAACATGCCCCTGGCTTCCCGCAAGGCTTGCAAACTTTTATCTAATGAAAATCGCTGCTGCTTCAGCGCCAGGTTGTTGGACAAACCCATTTCTATGTATTTGTCCAATTTCTGCAACCGCCTCCCGGTTTCATTTTTGTTAGCAGTTGCCCCGGCACCAGACCCACAAAATCCACCCAATAAGATCACGGCTAAAATTAAATGTGCGATTTTTGTAATTTTCCTTTTTTTCTTCATTTACATTACCTCGCTTTATATCTTTATTGTTTATCCTCTTTATTTTCAAGGTAATCGCTGATTAACCGGAAAGAGTATTCCACGATCTCATCAATCGTAATTCCGAACATCTTATCAAATACCTTTTCTTTGGCTTTAAAAATATGTAAAACCCCTGCCGAATGTCCCCACAGTACCAGGGAAAGTTTGAGGGGGTCCAGGTCTTTCCGTACCGTTCCATCCCGGATTCCCAACTTCACTGTTTCCTGGAGCAGCGAGAAAATCTCATTTCCCAGTTCATGGCAGCGGGCAAAATTGGGAGTATCCTCAAGTCCCTCCGGGTCAACGTCATGGATTTCCTGGTGAAGCATGGCACTAAAATAATCAGGCTCTTTTTTGTAAAATTCATAATACGCCCTGCCAATAGCCCTGATCTTATCAAACCCGGTTTTCTCCTTTTCCGCGGCAGTCTTAAACAAGCCGTAAAGAGCTTCCAAAGCCCGCGCAATAATAGCATGAAACAGATCATTTTTATTTTTAAAATAAAGATATAATGTTCCTTTACTGAACTCCGCCAGTTCTGCCACTTCATCCATGGTGGAATTTTCTATTCCTTTGGAGAAAAATACCTTCTCCGCCGCATCGATAATAGCATTACGACGCTGTTCCTTTTCTCGTTCTTTTCGTTCGGCAACACCCATTTAAACCTCCTTCAAAAAAATGACTGCCGGTCATTTTTTAGAACGTATTATAGTGTCATTTTTTTGTTCTGTCAACAAAAAAACAAAAAAAATATTTTTTTTTGCCTTCGGCGACCAGGGGCTCTTTTTAGTAAAAACCGCCCCTGGACCCCGCAAAAACTTTTCATATGCGGACAGCCATCGTACCACGCTTTTCAACATATTGCCCCATTGGGATCATCTGGATTCCGTTTCCAAAGAAGGGTTTGTAATTTTGGTCATTGTAATTTGTTTGTAATTTGTGATTTGGAATTTGTAATTTTTATCTTTTCTTCTCTTCGTGCTCCATTGAAATCACTCTGAAATGTGTTAAAATAACTTTCTGTTTACTAAATTCATAAGGAAGTACGAGACTATGATGAGAATCGGCATCGATACAGGTGGTACGTTTACGGATTTTGTGTTTTTTGACGATGAGACTGGTGCCATAGAACCGCTAAAATTGCCTTCCACGCCGGAAAACCCGGCAAGAGCTATCCTGGAAGGTCTGGACGCTTATATGGATGGCTCTTTTGAACTGATACACGGCACCACGGTTTCCACCAATGCGTTCTTGCAAAAAAAGATGGCCAAAACCGCGTTTGTCTGCACCAAAGGCTTTGAACATATTCTCCATATCGGCAGGCAAAACCGGACTGAGCTATTTTCATTAGAAGTAAAAAAACCCACGTCGATTGTTCCCCTTTCTCTCTGTTACGGCGTCCATGAACGTACCTTAAAAGATGGAACCGTTGTCAAAGAACCGGAAGAACCGGAAGTCATTCAACTGGCGGAATCACTACGAGAACAAGAGGTTGAATCTATCGGCATTGTGTTTTTGCACTCTTACCGGAATCCCCAGAATGAGCAATTGGCAGCAGCGATATTGAGAGATTATGGTTTTTATGTGACGGCTTCCCATGAAATCATGCCGGAATACAGGGAATATGAACGCTCTGTAGTGACTATCCTCAATGCAGCCTTGAAACCTGTTATTGCCGATTATGTCGATAATCTGAAGGAAGCTTTGGCAGGGAAGAAACTCTCTATTATTCAATCCAATGGTGGAATCCTGTCGCCGGATCGTATTATTAACGAGCCCGTTCGTACTATTATGTCCGGACCGGCCGGGGGTGTCATTGCTGCTCAAAAAATAGCGGGATTAACCGGGGATACCAATTTAGTGACCCTTGATATGGGGGGCACGTCCACCGATGTATCGGTGATTAAGAATGGTGAAATTATACTCACCCGTGAGGGTGCGGTGGAGTATCTTCCACTGCGGTTTCCTATGATCGATATTGTCACAGTGGGAGCAGGAGGTGGTTCTATTGCCCGGGTGGACCGGGGCGGCGTGCTGCAAGTGGGCCCGGAAAGCGCGGGGGCGGACCCCGGTCCCGCCTGTTACGGCAGCGACGATAATGTCACGGTCACCGACGCCTTTGTGGTCACCGGCGCTGTTCTCCCGGAAATGTTCCTGGGGGGAAAAATGAAAATTTTCCCCAAACGAAGTGTCAAGGCTGTCAAACGAATTTCAGAGGAAATCGGTAAAAGCCTGTATGAAACTGCGGAAGGTATTATCCGGATTTCTGTATCTACCATGGAACGGGCCCTGCGTTCCGTTACTCTTGAAAAAGGCGAGGACCCCAGGTTTTACACGTTAATGCCTTTTGGAGGTGCCGGCGGCCTGGTGGCTGCGCTGCTGGCAGATAGACTCGGCATGCAGCGGATTTTAGTTCCCCCCAACCAGGGGGTTTTTTCTGCGCTGGGAATGCTGGTTGCGGATGTTAAAAAGGAACTCTCCCATTCCTTTTTGAAAATGGTCTCACCGGGTATCGATGATGAATGGAATGCCGCGTTTTTAACGTTGGAACAGGAGGTGCGCCAAATCCTGTATGAAGAGGGATTCCCGGAACCCCAAATCCTGGAGCACCTGGACATGAGATACAAGGGTCAATCGTACGAATTGACTGTTCCTTATTCCCGGGACTTCTTAAAGGCATTCCACCAAATGCATCAACAGTATTATTCTTATTCATTGACAGATGAGCACTGCGAGATTGTTAACCTGCGGGTGGTGGGAATCGGTAAAACCCCGGAGTTTGAAGTCGAGAAAAAGCCAATTATCGAGGAGGATGCAAAAGTATTTTATCGAAAACAGGTCTATTTTAACGGGGGGTCTCAAAATTTTTATATCTACAGCAGGAGTGAACTGATGCCGGGACACCGCTTAAAGAATCCATGCATTATTGCAGCGGACGATTCCACGGTTATTGTTCCCGGGACTTTCGAGGCCTCGGTTGACCCGTATGCCAATATAATATTAACGGCAAAACCCGACAGGAAGCGCAGATGATAATGAGGGTGATCAAATGGATGTCATTGAAATAACCATATTTAAAAATATTTTCCAGTCCATTGCGGATGAGATGGGAAAGATATTACAGTATTCGGCCTTTTCGCCCAATATAAAAGAGAGGAAAGATTTTTCTTGTGCATTATTTACCGGGGGAGGGGAAAGTTTTGCTTTTGGCACTCATATCCCGGTTCACCTGGGTGCCATGCCCCTTTCGGTGAAGACCGCCTTATCTGAAGTCCGGATTCAAGTTGGGGATATGGTGATTGTCAACGACCCTTACCGGGGGGGTAGTCATTTGCCGGATATCACCCTGATTTCCCCGGTATTCCGGAGTAACAAGATTGTTTTTTTTACTGCCAACCGGGCGCACCACAGTGATGTGGGGGGCATGCAGGCGGGTTCCATGCCTCTCTCTTGCGAAATCTACCAGGAGGGATTGATCATCCCGCCGGTCAAGTTGGTAAAACGGGATATCATCGATGAGGAAATATTTAATTTTATTCTTGCCAATGTTCGCACCCCGAAGGAACGGAGAGGCGACTTGCTGGCGCAAATTGCCGCCAACAAAAGAGGGATGCGGCGACTGGAAGAAAATATCCAGAAATACGGTTTCGATGCCATCGATAACTATGCGAATTTTCTCATCGATTATACGGAACGCATGTTTCGATCGTTTATCCGGGAAATACCGGACGGCAAATACTGCTTTGAAGATTACCTGGATGATGATGGATTTGAAACAGAAGATATTTCCATAAACGTATGTGTGGAAGTAAAGGATAATCGCTTAATCATTGATTTTACCGGTTCTTCTCCGCAAGTGAAAGGAGGTATCAACACCAATGCAGCGGTCACTTATTCGGCAGTGTTGTACGTATTGACCACACTGTTGGATGAAGAAGTGCCCATCAATTCCGGGCTTATGCGTGCTGTGGACCTGGTGCTTCCCGCCGGGAGTATTGTAAATGCCTCCAAGCCTTTTGGGCTGGCAGGGGGTAATGTGGAAACCTCCCAGCGTATTACGGATGTACTGATGGGTGCGCTTGCCCAGGCACTGCCCGGGAAAATACCGGCTGCCTCCCAGGGCACCATGAACAATGTCTCCTTTGGCGGCCATGGCTTTGCTTATTATGAAACATTGGGCGGTGGTGCAGGTGCAGGCCCCTCTTACCACGGCGCATCCGGTGTTCATACCCACATGACCAATTCGTTAAATACGCCCGTGGAGGCACTGGAAATTGACTTTCCTATTGAAATTGAAAATTACTCTTTTCGGGAGGATTCCGGTGGAAAAGGAAAATTCAACGGCGGTGAAGGGTTAATTAGAATGTATAAATTTCTGGAAAACACCCACGTCAGTATCCTTTCGGAGCGCAGGCGAAATCGCCCCTATGGTCTACACGATGGGGAACCGGGAAAAAGAGGAGAGAATATTTTAATTCGAAGTCCTCAAAAGGGAAGTACCCAGAACGGTGAAGAAATCAAATTGAATTCTAAAGTTAACGTGGAAGTAAATGCTGGAGATGTTTTAGTGGTAAAAACTCCGGGTGGAGGTGGATATGGAAAACCGGAACGGCGAGAAGAAGACCAAAAGGAGTAAATTGGGCCCCGGTTTTTTGGTAGCGGCGGCGTTTATTGGTCCCGGCACCGTAACCACTGCCACATTGGCTGGTGCTCAACATGGATATGCGCTGATGTGGGTGGTGGTTATTGCCACGTTGGCGACCATTGTTTTACAGGAAATGGTGGGCCGGTTTTCCCTGGCCACCAAAATAGATGTGGCTTCCGCGCTGGTGCGATTGACAGCGGTCAAATGGTTGAAATGGGGATTTCAAATCCTGGGGTTTTTAGCGATAATTGTCGGGTGTGCTGCCTATGAAACAGGCAATATCATTGGCGGCAGCCTTGGCCTGGAGATATTGACCGATCGCCCCCGTTATGTGTGGGTGATTTTAATCAGTGGTGCCGCGGTGGTCCTGTTGTGGCAGCGTAGTTATAAATTCATTGAGAAATTTCTCATTGCTCTTGTGGTGGTCATGGGGATTAGTTTTTTTATAACCGTTGTCATTGTGAAGCCTGATTTTTCCGGGATCATGAAGGGGTTTATTCCTGTTATTCCCCCGAAATCCATACTGCTGGTTTTGGCACTTTTGGGCACCACGGTGGTCCCTTACAATCTTTTTCTACATTCCTCCACTATTTTAAAAAAGTGGAAAGGAAAACAAGACATGTCGTTGATGCGAAAAGACACGTATTTATCTATTGGGCTTGGGGGTGTGATAACTGCTTCCATTATCGTGACTGCTGCCGTGGCTTTCTTTTTGCAAGAAAAGGGAATAAAAACTCCAGACATAGAAACTCCGGTCATAAAAACTCCGGCTGACCTGGCGGTGCAATTGACTCCGTTGTATGGCAAACTGGCAAAGGTATTTTTCGGTATCGGCTTATTCGGTGCCGGGCTGTCGTCTGCTATTACAGCCCCTTATGCTGCGGCCTGGACAGCGTCGGGGCTTTTTGGCTGGGAAAAAAAGGAAGAAAACTGGCGATTCCGGGTGGTTTTTTTAGTGGTTATTCTTTTTGGTGCGGTGGTGAGTATCCTGGACCTGGAACCGCTGCATATGATTGTGGTGGCGCAAGTGACCAATGCGGTGCTGCTGCCGGTGGTGGCGTTATTTATTCTTTATCTTCTTAACAAGAGGGAGGTGGGGGAATACAAAAACAGGCTGGTGCAGAATATTCTTTTTGTTATTGTATTTATTATTATTGTATTGATCAATTTAAAGAATTTTATG
>WVZO01000116.1 GCA_011772425.1 Candidatus Aminicenantota bacterium | reverse complement strand
CTTCACTATTGATCCATTTGCAATCCTGATGGTTAGTGTACGATGTTTCCGTGAGCCGCGGCTTCGGCGGATGATAATATCGCCCTCCACCACACTCTTATCTTCCAGGGTGATATCACCAGTATAGGTTTTAACATCATCTTTTACTATGGTATTTTGTAACGTGATATGACCGTTTATATTGGTAATCTCGCCCCCCACCTTGACGCCGGTATTGCATGTGACTGAGCCGTTGATGGTCGCAATTTCACCGTCCACCTTTACCCCTTCGCCGCAAGAGACCGAACCGTTGACCGTACCGATATCCCCGTCAACAATGGAATCCTTTCCGACTTTAATCCCGCTGTTCACGGTTTTCAGGCTTCTCACTTCGCAATTGGCTCCCACTTTGATCCTGCCATTCACGGTGTTGCAGCTGCCTTTAATTGTGCAATTATTACCAACATAAATGCTGCCGTTGACTGTCTTGGGCCCGCTGTGAACCGTCTCACCGTCCTTAATATAGATAGATCTATTAACGCTTAAATTGCACCCGCCAACCACCAGCATCATAGTTAAAACCAGGCAAATTGTTTTCAATGTTTTCATTTTTGCTCTCCTTGAAAAAATTTTACTCTAATTAATTATAACGAAAAAACATGGGAGAAGGTTCTACTAAGATTCAATTTTTTCCTAAAAAAAATGGAACAAGCAAGAAAATTCCCATTGACTATTCCTGAGTTGCTGAGCAAAAATAAAAGAAATGGGGGAAACTGCCGAAAAAAGCTTGACAGTGAAGGAAAAATCGTATATAATTATGTTTCATTGTAAGTAAGGGTGGGAAATCTTTTTTCAAGCAAAGTTTCATCTTTCCTGGATTCAAAAATTTCTACACTTGTTGCAAAACTGCGCTTGAAATAGAAGCCACCTGCGGTGGGACATGCAATATGTAAAACATGTTGGTTTTTTACCGCATTGTAAATGCTTGCCGCACTGTAAGTGCCTGCCTCTATTTACATAAAAATTTAAAAGGAGGTAAAAACCATGGCCAAAGGAACAGTAAAATGGTTCGATACACAAAAAGGTTACGGATTCATTGAAATGGATGAAGGAAATGATGTTTTTGTCCATCAGAGTGAAATTCAAGCCCATGGCTTCAGGTCTTTAGATGAAGGCCAGCGGGTTGAATTTGAAGTCCGTCAAGGTACCAAAGGCAAACAGGCTGTAAATGTATATGTGTCTTAATTTCAGCCTTTAATTTGGTAAGAAGGAGGGTCTTGATTTTTAAAATTGAGGCCCTCTTCCTATCATTTCCTTGCCTGGCGATTTTTTCCTTTTTCCAAAATAAGAAGGGGATAGGCGAAAAATAAGACGGAAATGTGGGCTGCCCAGGTTACTTTTCCTCTTCCTTTTTTTCCTTCTCTTCCTTCTGCGGAGGGATCAATTTAAAGCCGAGCTGTTGCATATAACCTAGAAAGTCCGCATGGTTCCAATCTTCAACAATTTTTCCATCCTTCCAATAAGCCAAGTCGCATCCTGTGAATTCCACTTGCTTGCCAGTGGGTGGAATGGGAATTGAAGGAAATTGACCTGTATGTGTGCCTTTTAATGTCCACCGTAAAGCACTTATGTCCCCTTCGACGATTATTTCATTGATCGTAATTTGAAGGTCAGGATAAGCGCTGCGGTATTCTTTAATCCGCTGTTTGTATGCCTCGATACCCTTAACATCCGGAAGCGGGGGAATATGATATACATAGTCAGCAGCTAAAAATTCATCCAATACATCAAAGTTACCTTTGTTCCAGGCTTCCTCAATGATCCGACGGCCAGCGGTCTTCATTTTCTCTGCTTGCTCTGCTTTTGCCTTGTCTTGACTTTGACTCTCACATCCAGGTAAAACTACTAAGAATACTGTTAAGGCCAAGACAGCAATTAAGCAGGTGTAGATTTGTCCAATTTTGCACATTTTTTACTTCCTCCTTAGAAAATCGTTTTTTTAATCATACGAAAATATATTAGAAGAAATATTGTAGAAAGTCAATAGATGAATGAATATTTGTTTTTTTCCCAAATCAAAGATTAGAGGCTATTTTTCTGGCCTGTAAATAAATCGTCCCCCCGTGTCATTGGACCATCTAAATAGTTCGAGAAACGTACTACAACATCATCTTAAACAAAAATTTTTGCGGGGTCCAGTGTGCACTTACAGTGCGGTATTAAGGAATGCCCATGGAGACGATACGTCGTTTGAAGTGTCGTACGCCGTCCTGGCACTGCAAATGCTCCCCCACGCAGTGGGGTTTTTTTAAAAAGAGCCCCTGGGTGCCGGAGGCAAAAAAAATAGCGCTGTTTTATAACAGTACCTGGCTGGACTTTTGTTGCAAAATTCTTTTTCATAAGTTACAATCATCTCAAGGAGGTTAACATGCTAAATGATAATGAGATTGCAAAAAAGGTTGACATCAGGCCTATAGAAGAAATTGCAGAAAAATTGGGAATTGAAGACGAATCCCTGGAAAAGTATGGTAAATATAAGGCGAAAATATCTCCGGATGCAGTTTCGAAAGGACTTAGAAAAAAGGGCAAACTGATTATGGTTACAGCCATGAGTCCTACCCCGGCCGGAGAAGGTAAAACCACAACCTCTATCGGTTTAGCTGATGCGTTGAACCGTTTAGGGAAAAAAGCGGCTGCCGCTTTGAGGGAACCTTCCCTTGGCCCTGTTTTTGGGATGAAGGGAGGGGCGACAGGAGGAGGGCTTGCCCAGGTTATGCCCCGGGATGAGATCAATCTCCATTTCACCGGAGACATCCATGCTGTGACTGCTGCGCACAATCTTTTGGCTGCCATGGTGGATAACCGGCTTCATTTTGATGGTGCCTGCGGAGAGCTCGATTGCCGCAGGATATCCTGGAAAAGAGTCATGGACATGGATGATCGTGTTTTGCGGGAAGTGGTGGTCGGCATAGGCGGACCGCTACGTGGGATAGCCAGAGAGACGGAGTTCGATATAACCGCTGCTTCTGAGGTAATGGCAATTTTGTGTCTTTCTGAAAATTTAACGGATCTAAAAGAAAGACTCGGGAATATCTTAATCGGTTATTCTCCGGAAAAAAATCCGGTTTTTGCGCGAGAGATCAAGGCCGAAGGCTCTATGGCAGCCTTACTTAAAGAGGCTGTGAAACCAAACCTGGTACAAACACTGGAAGGGACACCTGTATTTATTCACGGAGGCCCATTTGCCAATATTGCTCACGGAACCAGTTCAGTCATTGCCACCCGGATGGCACTTCACCTTGCCGATTTTGTTGTTACAGAAACCGGGTTCGCTTCTGATCTGGGAGCGGAGAAGTTCTTTAATATTGTAGTGAGGACCGGGCATATTCCACCACCTGATGCCTGTGTCCTGGTTGCTACTCTAAAAGCGCTTAAGTATCACGGTGGTGTAAAATTGAAAAAAGTAAATGAAGAGAATATCGGGGCGATTGAAAAGGGCTTTGAAAACCTCCAAAAACACATTGAAAACCTTAGAGCTTTTGGGATTCCCTTTGTCATTGCTTTAAATATATTCCCGGATGATACCGGGGCTGAAATTGAAAAAGTTAAGGAATTATGTGACAGTGAAAACGTCAGGGTTGCACCGAGTTATGTTTTTCTTAAAGGCAGTGAGGGAGGAATCGAGTTGGCTCACGAAGTCCTTAAAGCGATCGATGAAGATGAGAGCAATTTCCAGTTTCTCTACCCCCTGGAATTGCCGCTTCTGGATAAAATCGAGGTTGTAGCCAAAAGGATTTACGGCGCATCTTCTGTAGCAATGGAAGGAAAGATCAGGAGGAAAATACTCAGGATTGAAAAAGAAGGGTTCGGGAATCTTCCTGTTTGTATAGCAAAAACCCAATACTCACTTTCCGGTGATGATGAAGCTCTGGGAAGACCCAGGGATTTCACCCTTATTGTTACCGATGTGTCTCTCAGCTCAGGAGCAGGCTTCGTGGTGGTCTTTTGCGGGGATATCATGACCATGCCGGGATTACCGAAACATCCGGCAGCAGAGAAGATAGATATTACAGATCAGGGAGAAATAGTCGGACTTTCTTAACTTACCTTGCTTATATAATATTTCTCTTATATATAAAAAAAGAAAACAAAAATAAAAACGTTTTTTTTTGTTAAAATTCGCCCAGATGACTTGAAAAATCCTTGAAATTTTATTAAAATGTAATGTTAATGAAGAGTAAGAAAATGAGGAGAGAAAAAAATTCACATCTGCTGGGTTAGATAAATTTTTTTTTATAGGGAGGCAATCAAATGAAGGTATTTTTAAGTTGGTCGGGTGAGACAAGCCACAGGATTGCAAAGGTTTTCAAGAAATGGATTCCTGGTGTTATCCAGGCCATTGAACCATTCCTCTCCTCCAAAGATATTGCCAGGGGAACCGATTGGAGGGCGGAGTTGGAGAAACAGCTTGAGAACACCGATATCGGGATATTTTTCCTTACTCTAGAGAACAAAAATGCCCCATGGATTTTTTATGAAGCGGGTTCTTTGAAGAAAAAAGTTCCATTCTTGTTTGACCTAGGTCCAGATGAGATTCCCGGGCCGCTGAATAATTCGCAGTATACCCTTTTAAACAAAGAGGATGTCAGGAGCTTGATGGAGGAGCTCAACAATGGATTGGGAGATAAGAAGTTAAGCGAAAGATGTTTTGACTGGGTGTTTTCTACTGGCTGGCCGCGGTTGATGGTGGAATTGAATAAAATTAAAATTGAAAATGAAAAGGATAAAACGAATAGGATAAGGAAGGATGATCCGAAGGATGCGCTGATTAAAAACTATTATAGTACGATAGAGGAACTGCTGGAGGTTGAAGATAAAATTTGCAGTATAAAACAATCCTTGTTTCAAACGGTAATTAATAAAGAATTAATTGAATTTTTGAATAAGGTCAGTCGTTGGAAGACGAAGCGGGCAAATCTCAAGCCCACTGATAAATATTCCGATTATTTGATGAAGGTCTATGAGTCGGCCCGGAAAGACATATTTGCCACGTGCACCAAGACATGTATGGATAATTTTCTAAGCGGAAAGGTTGAAGATGATTTCTTGAGAATCCACAAGGAGAGCAGTTGTAAGATCACCCGTGTTTTTGTTTTTGAAGACAGGAAGGATATCCAGAAGGAATATATCGATAGAATTAAAATGCATAATGGAATCGAGGGACTTACTGTCTATGTTTATATCAATAATGAAGACGCAATTTTTGCATTCCCACCGGATATAACCAGGGATTTTACCGTGATCGATGATGGTTTAATTATTAGCATTGCCGATCATTCCTCACCCAGGACCACGGCTCAATTGACTTTCGATAATGAGGATGATATCCGGCGTTTTAAAAGTTTTAGAGAGAAGTTGATCGCCGGGAGCTTAAAAGAGGATGACCCGCTGTACAAAAAGATTTTTGCTTGACCCTGTCACTCCTTTTGGTTTAAAGGGCCTGGCGAAAAAACCTTTCTCTTAATATACTTTTTTGAGTGGAGAATTATTGAAAGGAGTAAAAGGGAAAAATTATGATTTTATAATTAAAAAATTGGGAGGAAAAGTGATAGATTATAAAAGAAAACTCCAGGAGCTGAATAGAGATGGACTTAAAGAGTTGGCCGGAAAGTTTAAGATTCCGGGTTACTCTAAAATGAAAAAGGGAGAATTGCTAAATGCAATCCAGCGGTACTCGAAAAAAGAGATAAAAAGAGCCTTTGGCCTGGGTTTCTGGCACAAATATTGGAAACTTTTTACAATTACAGCAGGCCTTGCCAGCATTATTGCTCTTCTTTTCGCTTTATGGTCTTATTACTCATCTCAAAAGGATACCGAATTAACTAATAGAAGATTAAGCGATATGGAGCGTACTCTTGCATTAAAAATTGAAGATCCGGAATCATTAAAAAAATTAAAAGAAGAGCATGAGAAAGAGCTCATTTCTATATATAAAGATGAAGTGGGTAAAGCTTATTTCGTTCTGGGAAAATACAACAAAGTCAAAGATTATTATGAAAATATCTTACAAAGCGATCTTAAAACTTTTGGTAAAGGCCATCCTAAAGTGGCGAGAGACTGGAGCAACCTGGGAGTAGCCTGGCATTATCTTGGAAAATATGACAAGGCGATTGAATACTATGAGAAAGCCCTACAGAGCTATCTAAAAACTTATGGTAAAGACCATCCCGAAGTGGCGAGAAACTGGAGTAACCTGGGAGTGGCCTGGCATTATCTTGGAAAATATGACAGGGCGATTGAATACTATGAAAAAGCCCTGCAAAGCGATATAAAAACCTATGGTAAAGACCATCCCAAAGTGGCGAAAGACTGGATCAACATTGGAATGGCCCGGCATTATCTGGGAAAATATGACAGGGCGATTGAATATTATGAGAAAGCCCTACAGAGCGATCTAAAAACTTATGGAAAAGACCATCCTAAAGTGGCTGCGATATGGAATAGCCTGGGAATTACTTATGATTCTCTGGGAAAATATGACAGGGCGATTGAATACTATGAAAAAGCCCTGCAAAGCGATCTAAAAACCTATGGTAAAGACCATCCTACAGTGGCTGCAATATGGAACAACCTTGGAAATACCTGGGATTCTCTGGGAAAATATGACAGGGCGATTGAATACTATGAAAAAGCCTTGCAAAGCGATCTAAAAACCTATGGTAAAGACCATCCTTCTGTAGCAAAAGATTGGAACAACCTGGGAGTGGTCTGGGATTCTCTTGGAAAATATGACAGGGCAATTGAATACTATGAGAAAGCCCTGCAAAGCGATATAAAAACCTA
>WVZO01000014.1:28283-45509 GCA_011772425.1 Candidatus Aminicenantota bacterium | reverse complement strand
CTTAAGGGAACAACCCGACGTCTATCGGCAAAGCGGTCCCCGGAAAAATCGTCCGATATGATTGCAATATCGATATCGCTGTCATCGACTGCTGTACCACGGGCATAAGAGCCAAAAAGATACACTTTTTCGACATTTATATTATTCTTTGCGATAACTCCAATGTACGTTCTTATGATTCTTCTAATTGCATCCTTACTTTCAGCCATTGGTAAAACTCCTTGATAGTCTCCTTTTTCAAATAAATGCTCAGCAACCACCAGATCAGATTCTGCGCTTTTTCGCCAATAAGCGACCAATTCTTCTTTTTTTGTCATCAGGGTATTATTGTAAATAGAAAACAGCAAATTGTCAATTTATCCTTCCTACTTCCTACTCACTTTTCAATTTCTCCTNNGGGGAGTTTTTTCTTTCGCGTTAACTCACTTTTTCTCCTTCATCAAAGACGTCAGATGGAAGATTAAACTCGTTTAAAATCTCATTAAATTGCTCTACGGGAATGGTTTGCTTAACGTTTAAAATATCTTCTTTTGTTTGATTTTTATACGGTGAACCCAATTCTGAAAAGAACAAGAAAGCAATTATGAAAGATTTCAACGCTTTATTGTAATCCTTTTTTTCAAAATAGAGTCTTCCAATTTGGCCGAGACTTAATACATTACCGGAGATATCCCCGATTTTCTTTCTCATTTTCATGGCTTTTTCATAGTTATTTAATGCCTGTTCATAATCGCCTTTATCTTGATAGATCGTTCCGATTTGTTGCAAATTATTTGAAACCCCTTTCATATCTTCGACTTTCTCAGCAATTTCCATAGACTTTTCATACTGCCTTAACGCTAGTTCATTTTCGTCTTTATATTGATATATTATTCCGATATGATATAGACTTTTTGATATACCAAGCATATCTCCGATTTTCTCTTTTATTTCCACAGATTTTTCATACTGCTTTAACGCCTGTTCATAATCGCCTTTATCTTGATGTATCATCCCAATTTCATGCAAAACTTTTGCTTCACCAGAAATATCCCCGATTTTCTTAAAAATTCCCTTTGCCTTTCTATAATGATTTAAAGCCTGCTCATTATCACNNAGCCTCTCATGTTTAAATAATCTACCATTCCACAAGTAAGTTCAGCCACCCTGTCCCACTCTTCAGCCTGCATAAAATGCCAGCGGGATTCAAGCTCATCCTCTACATATTTTTCTCCTTTTTCATTTCGGATATATGAGAAATATTCCGCGGCAAGAATATGGGTTTTCTTTCTCTCATTCTTTTCCATTTTGGTTGTAGTTACAAATGTGGATGTGAGACGGTGAATATAAAAGGTATCTTCCTCAAGGTAAACCAGGGAAAAGGCATTTAAGGATTCCAGGACATTTTTTATATTACCTGCTTTCATCCCGGTTACTTTTTCCAATCCTTTAAAGACCGTCATTCCCCTGAAAACCGAAGCCGCTTTTAATACCCGGCGTTCGCTGTGATTTAACCTGTTCCAGAGCATATCCAGCAACAAGTCATGGTTGATCTCTTTTTCCTCCACCTCCTTAAAACCGGCTGCCACACCCCCCCAGGTTATTTTTTCCTTTTTAAAATACCCCTCCAGTAGTTCCAGTGCCCTGGGATGGCCGCCCAACTTTCGGTGTATCTCCCGTTTTTCTAATGTTTTCAACAAGACCAGGCGCTCGAAACGGTTGATTAACTTAAACGAATCGGGAAAAGACATCTCCCCAAGGTTAAAACCCTCTACCACCGGTTCCGGAAAACGGTAACGGGTGGTAAACAGGATGTATGAAGAGCGTTTGAGATTATTGCAAAAATGGGTTAAGAATTCTTTCAGGGTGTCCGAATGAATCTCCCTCCGGTAGATTTTCTTTTCTTTGGATTCTATTTGATTGTCTTCGAAATTATCGAAAAAAACAATCACCTTTTCCCGTGACAGGTACTGTTCGATAAGCACATTAAGTTTACTTTCCGGTGAAAAGTCCGGCGAATCGATCATTTCAACAATTTTATCACCCAATTTTTCTTTTGCCCTATTTGCCAGCCCGGTTAGGATTTTTTCTTTGGTCACTTCACCCCTGAATTGGATGATCTTATACGACCCGTTATCGAAGTTATCAGCAAAGCGGATAGCGAGGGTTGTTTTGCCGATCCCGCCCTGTCCGTAAATACAAATGCAGCGTTTTTTTATCTTGAAAAGATTGGTAAGCCGTATGATCTCTTTGCGCCTTCCGATAAAACCGTAACCCACGTACTTGCCGCCCTCCACGGGCCGGAAAGGAGGTTTTTGAAAGAAATACGACGTATCGGCCGTTTTTTTGGAGAAATCGATCAACCGGTTGATGGACTGGTTCAAATAGAGAAACGGCGTCACCCATTCGGAAGTAAAATCATCCGTGCTGCCGGATTTCGCCTGCTCTTCCATTTGTTTCCTTTCATCCTCCAGCACAGCGGCACGGGCATTGAAAATGGAGCGACACAGCGATTTCCCGGTGCATATACCCTCGTACAGTTTCGAAGTAAAGCAGATGGCGGCGCTGTCTTCCACAGGGTAACGCATCCCCAGGACTGCGGGGAGGCCGTTCTTTATAAGCGATCCAGCCACGCCGTAGGTTTCCGCCCGCGCCGTTTCACAGGCATTCAACACCACCAGTTTTATTGAACTGAATTTCTTTAGACATTCCGCCAGTTCTTCACCGGTAACGGCAAAGGTACTTCCATCTTCGTTCTCCAGGTACAAAACCCCGCTCTCCAGCTCCCTATGACCGCCGTGGCCGCTGAAATGAACGATATGATGCTCCCCCCTGGATAAGGACTTCTCGATCTCATCGAGCGCGGCAATATCGAGAAATTCAACCATCACTTTTTTTTCTGATTCCAGGTCACCCACTGCCTCGATCAGCAATTCCTGCTCCTTTTCCAGTTCCAGGAAGCGTTCATCTTCGGGCAGGTCAACGGGCAGTGCGGAAACAAAAAGCAGGCGAAGCGGCAGCGGTAACGGTTCCACGCCTTTGATGTCGAAATCGGAGAGGCCGGCTTCAATTGTATGGGTGAGAAGGAAACTGTCATTGGACAGAATAAACGGATCGCTTTCCATATCTTTTCGCATTAACTCGAAGGGGATGTTCAATACAGCCGGGATGTTTGAACCGATAACCAGGACCAGCCGTTTGATCTTACTGCGAGTCAAGAGGCTGAAAAAATCTTCGAAAATTTTCCCGGTGTCCCCGTGGAAAAAGGTATTATAAATATCGATGCCCACCTGTTTTTCCAATTGGATTTGTTCGGCGGTGTTAACGGACACCCCGGTTTTCCGTGTATGTGGCCGTCTTTGTCGATATGCTGCGAATCGCTGGAGGTCCTGGAATAATTTTTGTTTGATGGTAATGGTTTGATTTTGAACCATGGTTTTTATCACGGGTTTTTTATCGATCTCGGATTTTACTTGCAGGTCGGCCAGGTATTTTCCATTTTTTCCCTTATCGATTTTTAGAAAAAGAATGGTTTCGTTTATTTTATCCATCTCTTCTTCTTGCAGGGCCACATTCCCATTCAAGGTTTGGATAACGACCACTTTTTTTACCTTTTAACTTTTTTTGACATATCCATATCTTTTGCAATAGATGGAAATTCCTGGGATAAAAACTCAGCAGCTTTCAATATCTTTATGCCGGCGTATTCTTTCAATTTTAGCAGATGACGGTCTCCGGTAATAATAAAGTCAGCACCACAGTGCACAGCGCATTCGATAAATTTATCATCATCCGGGCCATCAGGAACAACCCGGTATTTCTTTTTTACCATCACCGGAATGGTAAATGTCGAAAAGTCAGACATGATCCGGATTACTTCACTTTCAGGAAGTTTGAATTTTGCTCCTAATTTTCCTGAGATTTCATTTTCAATATCTAATGAGGTAAAAACCTGGATTTTCTGATCTCTACCCAGATCTACTACTTTTCGAGGCTTTCCTTTCCAAAAAATTGCGGAAATATAGATATTAGTGTCAATTACAACTTTAATCGGCACGTATTTTTCTCCCTTTTATTACTCGTCATCGGCGTGACTGTGCAGAAATTCATCAAGCTCTTCCTCACTCATCTCAGGAATATTGTATTCCCGGGCCAGACTTTCGGTATAAGCATAAAACCTATTCCTGTAATCATTTTCTGTTGTTATCTCTCTAATTAGAACCATTTTCTGGCTGAATTCCAACTGCTTCACCAATTCAAACACCTGCTCATCAGTAAATTGAACTTCTTTAAGTACCGGCATAATTTTTCCTCCTACAAAGTACCAGGTAATATATATGCAATATTTTTCTTGAATTGTCAAATGAATTTGAAAAAAGGTGCCGGGAAAAATTCTACACCCGATAGAGATAATGGAATTTGAGTACTTCCCTGGCTGTCCCCCTTTTTTCTTTTTTTCCCTTTTTTATCTTTTTGTTTATTATGCAACTTTAATGCGTTTATGATGCAACACCATTAATTGAAAGGATTTCAAAGCTTTCATCGCATAAGATTGCCCTTCTTCGTCACTGAAGTCTACCTCATAAACGCCTGGAGCTAATATTTCAACAACTGTTCCCACCTGTCCACGAAATAAACCTTCCTGGGGTAGGTCTTCGGTGAGAGCCACAACATCCAGTAACTTTATCGAGTCATTCATTCTTGTCCTTTGTCCGATTTTTTACCGGAGCAGTAAGGGCAGCCGCGGCCCTTTTGTCTTATGGCAATCTGTTCAATCCATTCATGTCCTTTGCTGCATTTCCACCACACTTTTTTGGCACTGAAAGGAGTAAGGTGAGAAGGGAGAAGCGTGCCGTTTTTGTCGGGATGCCACTGGCTCGCCAATTCCGGGTTTATAACTGCCAGGTTGTACTTATGGGAAGCCCCTAAACCCGGATGACAGGTAGGACAGTGCGGGTTAAATCTCATGGAGATAATGGCAGCATACCATTCGTGGCCATGTTCACATTTCCACCACACCTTGATGGCTGATTTTTGAGCAAACTGGTCCGGGGTCCGGTCCCCGTTTTTCTCCGGGTGCCAGAATTTGACTGCCTCGGGTTGAGCGCTGGCCAGCGTGATCTTCCTGGAATACTTCTTGGAGACGCTGGGACAATGTGGGCAGCCGGCACCATCGACCCTGTCTTTGACCGTAGCGATCCATTCATGCTTTAAATCGCATTTCCACCAGGCATGAATATAATCCGCAGGCGTAACATCGTCCGGCGTAAGTATATCATCCTTTTCCGGGTGCCACTCTTTTGCCAGCGACGGATATGCCTCCCTTAAACTTAACTTTTTTTTCTTCTCTTTTTTGCGCTTCATCATAACTTATTATACCATAAAAATCCAAACTTCAAAGTTCCGTCCTTCTCACTTAAAATGCAACTCAAAAATTGGCACAAATTCAGCGTTTCAGGTTTTCGTTCCTTTCCTGGCCTCAAGCCGTTCTACATCAAGGATATCAGTTTTCCTCCCCACGGCTTTTTTTGCTATTATCAGATCACTCTTACCTATAATGCTAATTTCAATACCGTCATATGTGCTAATGACCCTGTTCTTTAAGGCATCTTCAAATTCAACCCCGGCGATTCCCATAATAATATCAATCCGATTGGGTTCAACACCGATTTGATAGATCACATCCGGGTCGGTAAAATCCTCGATTGAAATATCTTTTAAAGGTGCTCCAAATCTTAGTAAAGCCTTCCAAACTTTCCTGGCATTTTCCAGTGTCGGATTTACCCATATATCCAGGTCTTTCGTATACCTTGGCTCTGCGTAAAAAATCACCGCATGTGCACCGACTACCAGGTATTCAACCGCTTCTTCTTTTAATAGTTTGAATAGATCTTTGAAGTCTGGGTTTACCGGCATTTTTTTCCCCTCTTATTAAAGCCACTTCATTTATCATTTCCCAGGCTGCAGCAAATTTTTTTTCAGGGTCCATTTTTCCCCAGAACTCACGATCAAATTCCTCCTCTTGCCCGGAACCTCGTTTTACTTTTCGAGCACTAACCACTCGGTTCATCTTGTTATGTCCTCCTCATATATTGAATATATAGGATTTATCAGGATTTGTCTACATTATTAATTGCACTTAACACAGATTATAAACGCACCGTTTTCATTTGTCAATGCCATATTTCACTTATGTTTATTTGAAAAAAGAGGCCAGGCGAAAAAACGGCAAGAAAAAAATAATCAATTCGTTAAAATAAAATAATAAAAGTTTGGGTTCCCCTATTGACAAGTAAACCAACTTGTATTATATATATTTTTCGCTGAAAGGAAATATAAATGAAAATAGAAATAACTAATTCGATTTTGACGAATTTATGTTGGTTAGCTCCAAAAGGATGGGGCGGCAGAGGAAAATAACCCCATGTAACGCAATCGTAAGTACATGCAACGGAAATTTTTCCTTATGTAACCGAAACGTAAGTCCATGTAACGAAAATCTATCTAATAAAATGGATGAACATCATGTCCCAATCGATTGGGATCAAAATAAATCACAAAAAAATTAAAAACAGTTAAAACTCTAATCGGAGGTAAAAATGAGAATTACATGTAAAGCCGTAGAAAAGTATTTATCAGACACCCAGATCATCCTGGAAAGCCTGATGGATGATACGGAAGTAAAAGGAAGAATCGTCAACTATGGTTATACGGATGTACGGATTCAGCAAATAATCGATATTCGCAACGCAGCAGATTCAGTCTACCAGGATAGTGTAACAAAGAGAAAAGAACAGCAAAAGTTAAACGAGGAAGTCAATGTTTCTCCAAATATATTATAATGCCATTGTAATATATTGAGAGGATTTTTTACCTGTCCCGTTTTTATTCATCTTGCGACTTGTGGCCGGAGCTTAACCGTTACGTGGGGGTAGATTTTTCTTGCGATTAATGGTAGAGTATTAGATGGATAAAACATGGCAGGATAGAGAGAAGATTACAGGACAACCTATCGGTAAAGCACTGATCTCCCTTGCAGCCCCTGCGGTTCTATCTACATTTTTTACCGTGGTCTTTGAAATCATCGACATGTTCTGGATTGGAAAACTGGGACCCGACTCCATCGCTGCATTAAGTGGAGCCAGTTTTTTTGTATGGATGGTACGGGGCCTGGGCCTGACCGTGGCTACCGGCACCATTGCCCTGGTGTCCCGGCGAACCGGCGAAAAAGATGAACAAGGCCTCCTGCAAACCATCTCCTATTCCATCGGTACTGCCTTTGTTTTCTCAACGTTGATCATGATCCTTTTCTTCCCCCTGGCAGTCCATACGTTCCAATGGCTTAACCTGGAGTCGCCAGTAGCTGCCTTCGCAGAAGAGTATACCACAGTATTTCTCTCCGGTTTGATTTTTGTTTATATGATGATGACCCTTGAATTCATCATCCGGGGAATCGGGGATACCCGTCTGCCTATGATTATCACCGGCATATCGCTTTTTCTAAATGCTGTCCTGGACCCCATTTTTATTTTTATCCTGGGAATGGGCTTGAAAGGTGCGGCTTATGCTACTATCCTATCGCAGGTGGTGGGCACAATTTTAATGGCCGGTGTACTCTTAAAAAAACTTCCTGCCCTTACACAAGTATCTTCAACTTCCACCAGGGATTCCTCTTTCTTTAAAATATTTGGCCGGCATTTTTATACCATTGTCAAGATCGGAGGGCCGGTGGGGGCCAGTGATGCCGGGTTTTCCTTGATCTATTTGTTTCTTACCGGGATTATTTCGGCTTTCGGTAAAGAACCGCTGGCAGCCCTGGGACTATCTCACCGTTTTGAAGCACTTCCGTTTTTTATTTGCCTGGGCTTTTCTATGGCGGTGGCACCGATGGTGGGACAATACCTGGGGGCTGGAGATCCTGAAAAAGCCAAAAAATCAGTGTACCTTTCCTTAAAAATAACGTCGGCTATTTCATTTCTAATATCTGTATTATATTTCATTTTTGCGCCTTTATTATTCAGTTTTTTTACCGATGACCCGGCAATTATTCGCCACGGTGCCGAGTATATCCGCATTGTTGCCATATTCGAGGTATTCCTGGCTTTTGAAGTGATATTGGGCGGTGCTTTCTCCGGTGCCGGTGACACCCGCCCGGTGTTTTTCATCGTTCTTCCCGCCACCGCCCTTCGCGTCCCTCTTGCCTACCTGTTTGCAGTGGTACTCAACCTGGGAACCCTGGCCATCTGGGCCATTATCGCGCTTACCACACTTATAAAAGGGACCTTACTGTTTTACGTATTCAGAAAAGGAAAATGGGCCAGGAAGAAGATATGAGATATTGAGTCCTGGATGATTAACCTCGCTTTGCCTTTTCATTTTTTTCTTTTGGCTTTTTTGCAGCTTTTGCCTGTTGTTTTTCTTTTTCCTTCAGGGCTTTTTCAACAGCTTTTTCGTATTCCTTTCTTTCTTGTTTAATACCCTGCAAATAGGCTTTTATTTTCCCGACTATATCATAAGCCGGGCTTTTGGCTTTTATTATCTCACCAGTGGCAAGTGTAATTATTGCGTTCCTTTCTTTGTCATCTTCAACAGTTTGAACCAAATCTGAGTTTAAAAGAATTTCAACACCATCATCTCTAATTACTCGTATCATTTTTTAATTAATACCTCCAATCATCTGTCTGCGTCTACCAGACTTTTTTATATCAGTAGACTATGATACCATTTTTTACTCTTTTTTACAAATCAGTCGTTTTTCAAGAAGAAGACTTCGGATAGTTTTTCGTAATTAATGAGCTCATCGATCTTCTTCAGCGCATTAAACGCTGCATCTTGTTCTGCTTGCCGCTTGTTCTTACCGGTTCCCCTACCAATCTCGGTGTTGTCAATATAAACAGCCGCAGTAAACATGACATTGGGTGGTTTACCGGATTCACTGAGAATCTCGTACACCGGCAGGTAATTCCTTTTCTTCTGTATTACTTCCTGGAGTTCCGATTTATAATCATTGATTTTCATTTCTTTCTCAGCAAACTTATCCAGGAATTCTTTGAAAAATGAAATTGCAATTGGAGAGATTACCTTATAACTAGAATCAAGATAGATCGCTCCTATCAACGCTTCAAATAGAGAGGCGTTGATTTTCTTATTTTTTCTTCCGTCATTCTTTTCTTCGCCCTTGCCTAAAAAAGCAAAATCGCTGAGATTGATAGAATGGGAAATCCTGGATAACGAATTGGTGGATACCAGGTGGGCTTTTAATTTAGATAACTCCCCTTCAGTCAAATTGGAGAAATGTTTGTATAAATACTCGGTAATCACCAGGTTGATCACAGAGTCTCCCAGAAATTCCAGTTTTTCATTATCCGGGAGATCTGTTTTCAATCCTTCGTTGTAAGATTTATGAGTTAATGCATTGCGTAATAACTCTTTATCTTTGAATGTATAATCTACTTTTTTTTCAAGCTCATCAATCATTTTGTTAACCCTGTATACTTATTTAACCTTTAATATAATAAAAGTCAAGTCATCCCTACTGACTCCGGTCTCTGAGAATTCAATGCTGAAATCCAGGATTTTTTGTTTAATTTCTTCTGCGGAGAGGTAGTGGTTCTCGAGGATGAGGTGTTTTACCTGGTCAATGCCCAGCATTTCTTCCTCTTTATTCATGATTTCAGTTAAACCATCGGAAAACAAGAGCAGGATATCACCTTTTTGAAAGGGTAGTTCGACTTCTTTGAGTTTGTCCCTCGCGAAAGTAATAAGTCCGATAGCCATACCATCGGGGTGTAGTTCCAAACATTCATTTTCTTGAGCATTAAAAAATATAGCTGGAGTATGCCCGGCTCGTGACAGTAAAAACTTTTTTTCAGGTATGCGGAATTGGGCAACGTTTAGAGTAATATAGGTAATTTTGTCAAAGGAATCCTTCAAACTGTAGTGACATTCTGCAATTAATGATGCCGGCGACATAACCTCACGGTACAGATGATTGATTACGCCTTTCAATTCTGCCATATAAAAGGCAGCAGATGCTCCTTTCCCGGAAACATCCGCTACCAATAGTGATAAATAAGCGTTTTCTTTATAGAAATAGTCGAAGTAGTCCCCTGCGATTTCTGCTGCCGGGATATTCACGGCTGCGATTTCAAATTCATTGGTATCAAATATGTCACAAGGTAACAATTTTAATTGGATACTCCTGGCAATCCGTAACTCTTCTTCCAGCCGTTGTTTTTCTTTTTCATCGATTAACAAGCGGTCGATTCCGGCGGCCATTTCATTGAAAGAGTCGGCAAGATACTGCATTTGGTCGCGGGATCGTGTTTTAATTCTAAACGAGAAGTCTCCGTTGCGAATTCGCTGGGTGCCCCTGGTCAACTGGTTGATGGAGCGGGTGATCACCCCTACCATGCGAAAACCGATAATAAGCGATGCGATTATAAACGTACCAAATAAAATGATTAAGCCATAAATCACTTTCTTGATGGTGCCCTGGCCCGAGTGTGAAATTGCAGATTCAATTTTTTGGTAAATTTTACTGCTGTCGCTAATCAAGAGAAAATTGCTGGTTCTTTCCACGGGTTTAGAATTTTCAAGGGTGTCAAAATCTAAATATGTATAATCAAGTACAGACAGTCTGATGACAACATCATCCGAAACTGATGTGGATTCGGGTTCGCTCGAGGTGTCTATTCCGGGAGTAGATGGGGAATTCATTGCTCCGGGTCTGGGCTTTGGGAGTCGAATTCTGAAATCACTAATAGCTAATAGATTGTCCAGGTAGTCCTGAGTGATTTCTAAAGCAAGTAATGCAGCCGCCTTACTGTTCTTGTTCAATACACCATGGTATAGTTTATTGTTTACTTTGAAATAGCCCTTGAATTCTCCTGGTACTATTTTTTTTTCGTTAAATGTTTTGGGATACTTAAAAAAAACTCTGAACGTGCCGCTATTTTCTTGCTTCTCCCAAAAGAGAATATTAAGATTGGGTAACATGGTTACGAATCTTGTCGCAGCTATGGACATAAACCGGGGATTACCATAGCTTAAATACATATTCGCAATCCCGTCAAGGCGGTTTATTCGGTCAGCGATCATATTATTAATAATAACTGCACCGTACTGGGCAATAATCACGTTACCTACAAAAATAAAGAATATGGTGATAAGACAAATAGGAGTAACCACCAGGAATAAAGCAGAGAATATTAAGCGGTTCCTGATTTTCCAGAATATTCCTCGCCTGGTCATCACCAGTAAACGTATGATAACACTTATGATCAAAACCCACAAGACGATTTTAAATATGCCAGGGAGGAAAAAATAAGATAGAATTGTCAGTACCAATAAAATGCCAATAAATATATCAATCGTTCTTAACCTGGAAAACATCCTTCTATTATATTATGAGTAACTCTAAAAGGCAATAGCCAATCCGAATATGGGAGTTGCATTTTTTTTTAATCTGGGTTATAAAGGGATATTGAAAACCAGGAGATTTTTCTATGAAGTTCATTCGCTTTACCTCAGATGATGATAATACCTATTATGGGGTGGTAGAGTCCCAGGAAGATAAACGGGCTCGTATCGTTAAAGGCAGTATTTTCGCAGATTTTTCGGTTACTGAAAAATTCGCACCAATAAAAAAATATCTTTCACCGGTGCTGCCTCCCAATATTATTGGTATTGGGCTCAATTATGCTAAACATGCAGAGGAAACCGGGATTGGTTACCCGGAGATTCCGGTGATGTTCTTGAAAGGCACCAATGCCGTTACTGCCCATTTGCAACCGATTCATTTACCCGGGATTGGACCGGATGAGGTGGATTACGAAGCAGAACTGGCAGTTGTTATTGGCAAACCTGCCAAAAATGTAACCAAAGATAAGGCCGGGGAATATATTTTGGGTTATTGTTGTGCCAATGATGTCAGTGCCCGGGATTGGCAGATCAAAAAACAGAAAAAACAGTGGGCCAGGGGAAAGAGTTTTGATACGTTTTGTCCTATTGGTCCCTGCCTGGTGACCAGGGATGAAATTCCCAACCCCAATGGCCTTTGGATTCAAACAGAGGTGAATGGGACTATTTTGCAGGATTCCCATACCTCGGATATGATTTATGATGTGCCCACATTGGTGAGTCACCTGAGCCAATCCATGACGTTGATGCCAGGGACTGTGATTTTGACCGGCACTCCGGAGGGGGTGGGTTTTACTCGAAAACCACCGGTTTTTTTGAGAGAAGGAGACCAGGTGACGGTCTCTATCGAAACGATTGGCCGTTTAATCAATCCGGTGGTCAGAGAAAAGTAAAGGAGTGATAACATGTCGAAAGTTACCAGATTTGGTGTTTCATTGGAAACATCACTGTTAGAGAAATTTGACCAACTCAACAGGCGGGCCGGATATAAAAACCGGTCAGAAGCCATACGGGACCTGATCCGGGAAAAACTGGTGTCCGAAGAATGGCGCACCTCAGACCAGGAGACCGTTGGGGTCTTCAGCCTGGTCTATGACCACCACCAACGAGATTTGAATAAAACCTTAAACAATATTCAACACCGCTACCTTGAGGTGATTATCTCATCCACCCATATCCACATCGATCACTATAACTGCCTGGAAGTAATTATCCTGAAAGGAAAAGTCGATATTATTAAAAAAATTACCGATGAACTGACCAGCACCCGCGGGGTCAAACACGGCAAATTGATCACCACCTCCACCGGCTCTAATATCGACTAAATTGAAATGTTTAACCACAGAGAACACAGAGAGCACAGAGAAAGAAAAAGGTGACTTGAAATACTGTAATTATTGAGCTATAATATGCCTGTGATAAAAAATGATTCTATAATGTAAAGGAGACAGAATGCAAGTTATATTGAATTTGCCGGATATAAATATAAAGATAGAGGAGCTTAAAATATTACTTGCCATAAAACTTCTCGAAGAAGGAATAATAAGTCTTGGCAAGGCTTCTGAAATTGTTGGTTATAATGAACGAACATTCTCTGAAATTCTTTTAAAAAGGGGGATTTCTCCCATCAAATATGAGAATCTGGATTTAAGAGAAGAGCTTGAAAACACCTGAAAATTATATCTTTGATACATCAGTTCTGATTGCTTTTTCAAATCTTCATAAAATGCCTCATTTGTGCCAGCTGTATGAGAGAATTTTGATAACCGAAGCTGTTCAGTCAGAATTTGATGAAGAGCTTCCCGATTGTTTTGAGATTACTGCGGTTAAACATGAATTGGTTGAATCTTTCCGGAAGCGGATGAATATCGGTGGCGGAGAAGCTTCTGTTATCATCTACTCTCTAAAATCTAAGGAAAATACCAGGTGTTTTATTGATGAGCAGAGAGCAAGAAAAATTGCTAAAAAGCATCGATTAAAGGTTTCAGGGACTATTGGCATCCTTATGAAAATGGAAGAGAAGGGGCTAATACTCTCCGCATATGAAGAGGTTTTACGGTTGAAAGAAAAAGGGTTTTACGTGTCAGATAAAATCATTGAGAATCTTAAAAAAACTCGATGATAGCATCTTGGCTGTCTTATTATTACTAAATTGAAATTTTTAACCACAGGGAACACAGAGAGCACAGAACCCAACCACTCTTTACAATTTTGATATATGCAGCTCCCAGTCTTCTCCTTTTTCTACCAGTTGATATAAGAGCCCATTCTTGAAGGCATAGGGATACAATTCCAGTGCATTACTTTTTTTCAGCGGGATGAATTGTTTGTTTAGCAATTTCCCCTTTACCCTGATACTGTCTTTTACTTTTTTGCATTTGTTCAAGGTCCTTAGTAATGATGTGCTCCTTATCTCTCTCTGTTTTTCTTTTAGTGATATATGGAATGCCCATCTTTTACCTGCGGAGATTCATGGAAATGTACCACAACGCATTGGAAATACAAAACCTGGAGCGAGATGAGAACCACCTGGAACAGCTTAATAGGAAATTTAAGATTTCAAAACGGGAACGGGAAGTCATTGATTTGATCTGTGAAGGAAAAACCAATAAGGAAATCGAGGACAGGCTTTTTATTTCAATTCAAACTGTAAAGGATCATATTTACCGGATTTATCAGAAGACCGGTGTCCGAAACAGGGTGGAGTTAAGCAATCTTTTTCGTTGATGTGGCCTTAATGTGGCATGTATCGGCTATTAATTTTTACTAATACTCTGTAAAAGAATGCACAAAGAACAACGTTCCCTGCTGGGGTTCTCCTTAATCCCAGGAAGCAACGGATATTTTACTTTTTCTTGGTTTTGGGGGGAGGAGGAAGGACCGGAGCGTCGCATTTTTCACAGGGTTTGAGACCCCGTTTCACTGCTTCACTCAGCTTGATCTTCATTCCTTCCAATTTCACCGCTTTACACTCTTTGGTGTGATAATATTTATCCTGTTTTTTTGCGAAAACAATGGGATCAGAAACTTTCTTGACATCTGCTTTTTTTACGGTTTTTTCCGGCAGACACTTTGACTTTAGCGGGCATTTACCGCAGTCCTGACCTAGACCAAAACCTGAAAACAAAAACATAACAGCAATTACCGTAATGATTACTCTTTTCATTTATCGCTCCTTTTTGGTGTTGAATATCGTATTGTTCCGCGTGAATAAATTTCAACCGGTGAAGTTTTATTTTAGCAAATTTTCTCCTGCTCTGCAACAGTTTACAAGAAATCAAAAAAAAATTTGACTTTTAACCTTATCGGTGTTACTATTTTAAATTAAGTAACACCGGATGCCGGAATGGAGGATGTCATGTTGAATGGTAAAAAGTTGGTTTTAATAGGCTTGATGGTCCTTGGAATTGCTGTTTGGGGGATTTCGACGGAAGCGAAAGACAGCAATGCCGGGGAAAAAGAAAGGGAAAAAAAGAAAACGGAATATTACCGGATAGACGAGCCCCAGGAGGTGGTGGTTACGGCAACGATGACGCCGAAGGCGTTGAAGCACTGCTCCACTTCGTTAAATGTAGTGAGACGAAGAGATATCGAATCAATATCTGCTAGCAGTGCATTAAATATTTTGAACCATTCTCCTGGTATTTTTGTAAACCGTTCTGGTTATTTTGGTCGGGCAGATGTTGAGATTCGCGGATTGGGTCAAAATTGCCGGCGGGTGGCGGTACTGGTAGACGGCAAACCGGAAAAAATGGGATTGTTCGGCTGTGCAGTTTCCCATGCGTTTCCCCTGGATAACGTAGAGCGCATCGAAGTGGTAAAAGGTCCGGCGTCGGTACTTTACGGTGGAGAAGCCCTTGGCGGCGCGGTAAATATCATTACCCGACTGCCGGAAAAAAAATTTGAAACCGATCTTACCGCTTTTTACGGCAGTTACAATACCCAACAATTGAATCTGAAACACGGTGGGAACCACCACAAATTCAAATATTTTTTTACCTTTGATAAACGTAAAAGCGACGGTCATGTGGAGAATGCCGACTATGACGGTTACTCCTTTACCGGAAAACTGGCTTACCATATCAGGGAGAATACGCACATCAGCCTCCAGGGAAAATATTTTGACGGGAAAAAGTATGAACCCGGTACCATCGATAGTTCAATACCAGACTTTTGGAACGATTATGAACGGGGATCAGTGGATCTATCCTTTACCCGGGAATGGCGCAAAAACGATTTTTCTATTAAAATGTACCGGAATTTCGGCAAGCACCAGTTTTCCGATGGGTGGGATTCCCGGGACTATACCAATGGGGCAATGGCACGGTTTACCACCCGCAGCATCGCCAACAACGAATTGACCATTGGTGGGGATATCCGGTTCTTTGGCGGTAAATCCTACAGTTTTCCCCGGGGTGAATGGGATAAAACCGAAGGTTCTGTTTTTTTCCAAAATGAAACCATTATTAACAACCATTGGATCCTGTCCGGGGGGTTAAGGCTGCAATTGGATTCCCTTTACGGCCAGGAGTTATGTCCCCACCTGGGGGTTGTTTTCCAGGTGACCAACGACACGCTTTTCCGGGCAGCGGTAAGCAAGGGGTTTCGCTCACCCCAGATTAATGAGCTGTATATGTTTCCGCCGGCCAACCCGGACCTTAAACCGGAGCGGGTCTGGAATTATGAAATAGGGTTTGAGCAAACCATTGCCCGGTGGGTAAAGGTAAAGGGCAGTGTATTTCATATGAAAGGAACCAACCTGATCCGGACGGTCCCCAATCCTGCCGGCCCCCCGGTGTTTATATTTGCCAATACTGGTGAATTTTCCTTTTATGGTGTCGAAGCCGAACTGGAAGCATCATTCAAACGTTACTTTTCCGGGCATATTGCCTACTCATACCTGCATGCCGGGGATCACACCAAAGGTAAGCCGGGGCAAAAGCTCGACGTTTCCCTGCGATTTTGGGAAAAAGCCTTTTCTGTGGCACTCCAGGGACAATATGTAACGGATTACTATGCTGAGGATTTTTCCGGGAACCGTATTCCTTCTTATTTTATCTTAAATTCCCGGGTAACGGTTCCGGTGGTTAAAGGTATTGAACTGCTGGTAGATGTGAATAATATCCTGGATAAGGATTATTATATTTACGGTGAATTCCCAGGATTGTCTGCCGGTCTTTACCGGATGCCCGGCAGAAATATCCAGGTGGGAATACGTATCAAACAATAAAGATGCAGCAATGAGGATGCGGACGCCCATGAATACGCAGCCATATGTCAATACGAGTTTAAAGAAGTACAGCGGTTATGATTTATTATTAGGTGGGTTGTTCATGGCCCTGGCCCTGGTATTCCCGCTGATTTTTCATGCGGTTAACCTGGGAAGTGCTTTTCTGCCCATGTTTTATCCTATCATAGCGGCAGGTTTCCTGGTGGCGTTACCGGCGGCTGTGGTGGTAGGCATAATGTCGCCGTTGGTTTCGGCTGTTCTTACCGGTATGCCGCCTTTTTACCCGCCCATGGTTTTTATCATGATGGCAGAAGGTCTGGTGTTAACCGCAATTCCGGCGCTGCTTTATCAACGACTTAAAGTAAACCCCTGGATTACCACGGCAATAACAATGGCAGCGGACCGGATGTTGGTGCTGGCATTGGTCCTGTTATTCTCCCGGCTGCTGGAGTTGCCTGAAGGTGTATTAACTGCTGCGGCATTGATCAAAGGCATCCCGGGAACCGTATTGATCCTGGTAGTGATTCCGCCGTTGGTACGACAGATGGATGCGAAGATCCGTCTGAGCCGTATTATGTAGTAGGAAGTAGGAAGTA
>WVZO01000014.1:0-28268 GCA_011772425.1 Candidatus Aminicenantota bacterium | reverse complement strand
TTCTTTGGAAACGGAATACGGAATACAGATTATCCCAATGGGGTATGGCGATTGAAGCCATGTAACACAGACTGACCATGTATAAAAAATTTTGCGGGGGTCCAGGGGGCGGTTTTTTAAAAGAGACACCTGCGGTGCGGCATTAAGAATGTCTATGGAGACGATATATTGTTAGAAACAGAATACGACGCCCTTGCACTGCAAATGCTCCCCCACGCAGTGGGGCCTGGTCGCCGAAGGCATAGAAAATGAAAAAAAAGAAGGAATATTTTGAAAAGCTGGCGCGTGATTGGGATGATGAGCATAGTACTGAAGAGGAAAAAGAGCGGACCCGGGAGTTTGCTGAGACGCATTTTCGCTTGAAGGAAGGGGAAACAGTCCTGGATGTAGGCTGTGGTACGGGTCGGTTGATTCCCCACCTGGAAGCGGTGATAGGAAACGCAGGGAAACTGGTGGAGCTGGATTTTTCCTTAGAGATGCTTAAAATCGGGAAAAACCGGCATGACGGTGATTATGCAAACCTTTTCTTTGTCCAGGGGGATGGGCATTTGCTGCCTTTAAAGGATTGTAGTTTTGACACGGTGATATGCATGGCGTTTTTCCCGCATCTGTCGGATAAACGCAAGGGAATGGAAGCGTTTGCACGGGCATTGAAGCCTGGTGGTAGGCTTTTCATTACGCACCAGATGAACCGGGAAGAGCTGAACAGGTTTCATGGCAATGTGGATGGGCCGGTGAGTGATGATTTGCTGCCGGGTGAAGAGCAAATGAGAAAATTGTTTAAGGCTGTTGGTTTCAGGGACGTGGAAATCCGGGAGGAGCCGGGACTTTACCTGGCAGTTGCCAGTTTAAGGTGACGGTTGGGGGTATGCAGGATAAGGTAAATGATTCAGACCATCGTTTCTAAAAATCACACCTCTAACGTTGATGGTTTTTGGCAGCGGTTGGACCCGCGAGTCAAAATGATTTGTATTTTTTCGTTGGTTTTGTTTGTGGTGGTGACGCCGATACGCTGTCATGAGAAATTCCTGGGATATGCAGCCGTTATTGTGTTATTGGGACTCATTTCGCGGGTTCAATTGAAATATTATGTTTTGCGATTTATTTTTTTAATTCCGCTGTTAGTGTTTCTTTCGGTTTCTCTATTGGTCTTTTCGGACCGGGAGTGGTCTCAGAAGGCATTAATCCTGTCCAGCCTGTTGGTCAAAACGTTTTTGGTATTTTGCAGTTTTGGTATCCTGGCCTTAACTGTTGGTTTTCACCAGTTGGTGAGGGGGTTGGAATTGTTGAAGTTTCCCCGGATATTTACTTCTATGTTGTTTTTTGCCCACCGTTATGTTTTTTTGTTTTACCAGGAAGCTGGTCGGGTGATGAAAGCCAGGAAATCGAGGAGTTTTGGCAGGAGGAAGCGGTGGAGGGAGCGGAAAACGGCTGCTGGTGTTATTCCTTTTTTTATTTTCAGGGTATTGGAGCGCAGTCAGAGGATTTATGCTGCCATGTTATCCAGGGGATATGAGGACCGGCTGCCTGGCGTTATTGGTCTGCGGATGACTGGTTGGGATTATCTATTTGGGTTTTGTTTTCACTTACTATTGGTTTTAATTTATTCCATTATTCCATCGTTCCAATAGACCAGTCAGCTTTCTTCCATTACTCCACTACTCCACTACTCCATCACTCCAAATTTAGAATTGCTGGAAGAATCCGTCTATTGATTTTTTCTCTCATTTATGTTAAAAGAAGTTTGTTAAATTTACGTTGTGAAAAAACCAAGAGGAATTAAGGCGTGAATTCAAATAAAATGAGTTTGACAAAAGCAATCCTCTTTTTCCTGGTCTTCCTCCGGTTTGTACTACCGTGCCGGGGAACGGAACAGGAACCGAAATCAACCGAACTCAATTTGGATGTGCAGTCTCGTCTTTATGCCAGTTTTAAGTACATAAAAAATTATACTACTCAGACTTACGATTCGTTTCCCCAAAACTGGTGTATTCTCCAGGACCAGCGTGGTGTGATTTATGCCGCCAACCAGGGAGGGATACTGGAATTCGACGGCGTGTCCTGGCGAACCATTAAAATTCCCATTGGGTCTGTTCGCTCTATGGATATTACTTCTGACGGAACCATATACATCGGCGGCAGAAATGAAATCGGCTTCCTGGAACCGGGTGCCAACGGTAAACTGAGATATGTTTCGCTGTTGAACCATCTCAACAAAGACGATCGACGTGAGCTGTCCTATGTATACCAGGTCCTTTGCACTACCGACAGCGTCTGGTTTAGGAGTGCCTTCATCCTTTACCGGTGGCATGCTGGTAAACTCACCCTCGAGCGAAAAGCCAGGACAAGCAAATCCTCATTTAGAACCATGTTTACCTGGAACAGTAACCTTTATGTCCCGGAGAAGACCTTTGGACTCTACCAGGTGACTGGCAATTCGTTTTCGTTGATATCAAAAGACAAAATCTTCCTAAAGGAAGCGATCTCCATGGTTGTATCTTACGATGATGGGCAGCTGCTCATTGGAACCAGGAGCGGAAGGCTTTATCTTTTTGACGGTATCAACGTCACAGATTTCCCCACAGAAGTGAATGAATATTTGGAAAATCACGATCTGTATCATGGTACCAACCTGTCCGATGGAAATTTCGCCCTGGCCACCCGTAAGGGAGGACTGGTAATCATTGATAATAAAGGCCGGTTGAAGGGATTGTACAAAAAAGCCTTCGGTCTGCAAGACAATATAGTAAATTATGTGTTTAAAGATTCCAACGGCAACCTGTGGCTGGCCCTGAATAAAGGCATATCCAAAATCGAATATGCGTCTCCCATTTATTTCTTTGGGGATCGTTCCGGTTTAAGAGAGATTGTTATATCGGTCAACCGGCACAAGGACCGGCTCTTTGTAGGAACCTCCAATGGTTTATATTACCTTGAATCTCCCGTGAAGGGAAGACCGCCTGTGTTCCGTCCTGTTCCTGGCATATCCGGTAACTGCTGGTCCCTTCTGTCCGTCGATGATTCGCTGCTAGTCGCCGCTGACGGGGGTGTGTTCGAATTCCGGGTGGAAGATATGGAGATGGCACGGCGGGTGGAGCCGGGAATCTCTTGCTATGTTTTAGTTGCCTCCAAAACGACTCACAACCGCGTCTGGGTAGGAACTATCAATGGTTGGTTGGCCCTTCGGCATGAAGGCCGCCAATGGCACACCGAATACAAGTCCACTGAAATTAAGAATATTGTCCGGTCTGTGGTGGAAGATGAATCAGGAAACCTGTGGTTGGGAACTTATACAAAAGGCGTTTTTAAGGTAGAATTTTCAGGGGAGCCTCTGGAACTGAAAGTAAAGGGTACTTACAATTATGGTACTGATCACGGGCTGCCTAGGGGCGAGGTTTATGTGGCCTGGGCCAACGGTCATGTGATATTTGCCACCCCAAAAGGCATCTTCCAATTTGACAAAACCAGGAAATTCTTTGCACCTGATCTGACATTAGGAAAAGAATTCGCCGGCGGCGCGCGAAAGGTATTCCGGCTGATTGAAGACCAAAATGGACACATCTGGTTTCATTCCAACTTTAAAAATTTTCACGCATTACCGCGGCCTGACGGTACCTTTTCCGTTGATGATGTCAGTATTCCCCTTTGTAGAATTCCCCGGACCCAGGTATACGACATTTACGTGGATGAATACGGATACAAATACGAGCAATATCAGATGGTCTGGTTCGCCACCGAAGACGGTTTGATCTGTTACGATTGCAATACTGCAGCAAAAAAGAATTATCTGCAGCCGTTTTCAGCCCTGATCCGAAAAGTAACAAAAAGGGGAGCCCTGCTCTATGATGGCTCCAATACTGGCAGCGACTTTACGAAGGATTTACCCATATTAAAATATAAAGATAGAAATCTGCGCTTCGAAGCAGCAGCTCCTTTTTTCGAGGACGAACCAGGAACCCAGTATCGGTATTTCATGGAAGGCATTGACGACGACTGGTCCGATTGGACCCCAATTCCCTTCAAGCAATACGCCAAATTGAATTTCGGGCAATACACATTTCAGGTACAGGCAAGGAATGTATATAGAACCATCAGTAGTAAAGACACCTTCTCCTTTAAAGTACTCCCTCCATGGTACTTCACCTGGTGGGCCTATTTGCTCTATGGGGTGGCTGCTTTCTTGATGGTCTACCTGATCGTGAAGTGGCGGTCCAGAAAACTGGTCTTTGAAAAAGAGCGGTTGGAATGCATTGTTGAAGAGCGTACCCGGGAAATCAACCAGGCCAATGTCCAGTTGCAGCAAAAGACTATTCAGTTGGAGGAACAGTCGGAAAAACTCAAAGAGATGGATAAGATAAAATCCCGCTTTTTCGCCAACATCTCCCATGAATTTCGCACGCCCCTTACGTTGATCATGGGTCCGCTTGATCAAATACGGTCCGATAGACCGGACAAATACAGAGACAAGGAAAAAAACAAAGAAATTGAAAAGCGAATTGACCTGGCTTATCGCAGTGCACAGCGGCTGCTGGGACTGATCAACCAACTGCTGGACCTGTCCAAACTGGAGAGCGGAAAAATGAAATTGCAGGCAGAGCAGAGAGACCTGATCCCCTTTTTAAAGGGTATCCTGGAACCCTTTAAACTGGCCGCTGTCCAGCATCATTTGAGCTTGACCTTTCACTCCACAGAAGCGTCTATACCGTTATACTTTGACCCGGAAAAACTGGAAAAAGTAATGGGCAATTTGTTGTCCAATGCTGTTAAATTTACGCCCCGTGGGGGAAGTATTACTGTGTCTGTTTCAAGGGAGAAAGGGAATGAGCATGTAAATATATCCGTAAAAGATACCGGCATCGGGATTCCCGAAAATCAACTGGCTCACGTATTCGAACGGTTTTACCAGGCCGAAACCACGATGGAACAGCACCATAAAGGTTCCGGCATCGGGTTGGCACTGAGCAAAGAATTGGTGGAACTGCATCACGGCGAAATGACAGCCAAAAGCAGCAGAAAAGGGGAAAACAGGGGAACAGAGTTTATCCTGCGGTTTCCCCTGGGAAAAGATCATTTGGGGCCGGAAGAGATGGCAGAAAGCCCTCCCCGGTCATTGGATCAAGATGAACGTATAAGTATAAGTAAACAGGCTGAGCATGAGCTTTCGGCGGTGGAAGCCATCGAATCCCTGGAACACATTGAAGATACCATAGATACGACTAAAGATACGGGAATTGAATCCATTTTGGCTGCTGAGACTCAGGAACAAGCACGGAAAAAAGATATTATCCTGGTAGTGGAGGACAATGCCGATCTCCGGTATTACATGCGCACGTCATTGGGGCCGGATTACACTGTAGTCGAAGCCAAAGACGGTGGAATAGGTATTGAAAAGGCCAAATCCGTCATCCCTGATCTTATCATCAGCGACATCATGATGCCTGGAGTCGATGGGTATGAGCTGTGCCGGGCAGTTAAGACCGATATTTCCACCAGCCATATTCCTGTTGTTCTTTTAACCGCCAAAGCAGCGGAAGAAGATATCGTGCAGGGCCTGGAGCTGGGGGCTGACGATTATATTACCAAACCCTTTAATACCCGGCTCCTGTGTGCCCGGATTAAGAATCTCATCGACTTGCGCCGGCAATTGCAAATGAAACTCAACCGGGAAATGGTTTTTCAACCCTCGCGCATGGCATTTTCAGAGATCGACCAGGAGTTTTTGAACGATTTGCAAGAGGTCATCGAGAAGAATCTTTCCGACCCTGATCTGAACGTGGAGATGTTAAGCAAACGGCTTTACATGAGCCGCACCACTCTTTATCGTAAAATACAGGCGTTAAGCGGCGAAGCACCCACTGATTTTATTCGCTCCTACCGTCTCATGCGGGCGGTTCAATTGTTGAAAAGCGAATTCGGGTCCATAACCGAAGTGGCGTTTGAAGTAGGATTCTCCAGCAGGGCCTATTTCACCAAATGCTTTAAAGAAAAATTTCATCTGCTCCCTTCTGAGTATATTCAATCCGAGTCCAAACCATCCTGATTTGGGGTTAGGGATTCCGAATCATTTTGACCCCTTGAACCATTTTTATTCGATTTCTAATTACTTTGGAACGATTTTTATCCTATTTTGAAACGTCAGTTATAACCTCCGGTTGATTTTTATATTATAATATAGGCAGATTATTTGGCGGACTCGCAAGACTTGCAAGTTGAATTGCGAGATGTTGACAAGCGCCGAATAATCGAATAAAATATAACCTTATCGTATTAAGGGAGGTGAAATATGAGTAATAACACAAAAGGAACCTACCAGGTCAAAAGCCCGGACAAAGTTACAGGAGAAGGTGAAAATCCGGAATCCCAAAGACCTCTGAGAAACGATCTCGACCCTCCTGAACCACCAGAAGCATTGAGATATCTAACTATGTCTAAAGTCCTGGCCAGTTCTTCGGTTGGGATTGCCGCTGCACCCTTTATTTATAATGCTTCTACCCTTGCGTGGGGAATCATTCTCGCTGCATCAGTGATTGGCGGTTTCGTCATGTGGCTTTTATACAAAAAAAGCACAAAATGATTGAATAATTATGAGGAACTGGATAAGCAAGAGAAAGGGGAGAGGGGGAGGATAACAAAATCTAAAGGCTGAGAAACAGCTCAAAGACTGATTGGACCCGGGAAAAGGGATAAGGGTTCAAGGCTCAATTCCTTAACCCGGATCCGGTCGGTGTTTTCCGCGGGAGAGGTATATAGCATTACTCACCGAGAAATAAGATTTTTTTCCCTGTCCTCTTCCTTAATTTTAGCCACGAAGATACACGGTTCAATTCTAAAGGACTCATCTCCTTCTTCATCGTAGGATTTAATAAATACCTTATCATTTGAGATATTTATTACAATTCCCTCAAATACTTTTTCACCTTTTTTTTCTCCTTTCCAGGTAAAGAAAATTAATTTGTCTTTTTGGGGATAGGTAAAACCAGGAACACGCTTAAAACGTTCTCTTTCATCATTTTATTTTTCCTATTTTCAATTGACATTTTTGCCTGACGCCTTTTTTACTTATATTTTCTATATTCTATTGTTTCATAATGGGCTGATACGTGATCCCAACGCTTTAATAACAGTTTTGCAGCATCGGGAACGTAGCAGCGTGTGTAGTCTTCCCCCTGAAAGTCAATAACGTCCTGCAATGAATCAAATGTCATAATGGTAACGAACTCAACTTCATCGCCTGAATCCCGCCGGAACAGTTCAATGCTCTGGTAGCCAGAAATATTCTTGGCTTCTATTCCAGGAAAAATTTTATTATGAAGAAGATCCTGGTATTTATCGGCGTTTTCTGGACTGGTCCATCCATGCCAAACGCGTTTGATTGCCATATGAAACCTCCTTGTATTTTTCAGCATCTAAGCATAACCCACAGCCGGAGTTACTGGAATATCTAAGGATACTACATCAGGAAAAGATTTTCAACTTCTTGAATGGAAAAAAGTTGAGGAGGAAACATTTTTTTATCACCAGAATGAAACCTTTTTGGCTATGTTTCGTATTAATAAGAATATACAAAGTCGAATCTAGGAGGTTATAATGAGAAGAGTTGTTTTGTTGATAATAGTAGTGCTTTTTCTCCAGGCAAACCTTTTAGCAAGTGAAAAGGAGTGGTATGATAAGGCCAATCAATTATATCAATCGAAAAATTACACGCAGGCGCTTGAGGTGATCGATAAAGGCCTGATAGAATTGGGGAAATCCAAAAGACTGGTGTATTTTAAATATATGATATTAATGGAAATCAAAAGATATGAAAACGCACTTACCGCTGTAAATGAGGGAATTAAGACCCTGGGGTATGACAGTGATTTATATGCCTGGAAGTTTAAGATCCTGTTTAAACAGCAGAAATACCAACAAGCCCTGGATGTGATCTTGAAAAGTGATCAATTATCAAAAAAGAAACGTCCCTGGCCCTTTCTTTTTGCTGCTGATGTCTACCTGAAATTGAATAATAAAGAAGCGGCGTTTGTTTACCTCAACAAAGCGGTTGACAGAGGGTTTATCTCTTATAAAGACCTCTTTTCTGAGGAGGCTGAATTTAGTGAATTATACAAGGGACTTGAACATGATCCCCGTTTTAAAAAATTGGTAGATAAGATCAACACCAAAATCGGGATAGGGAAATCAGCCAAAAATTTTACCGTTGAACTCATAAACGGTGAACAGTTCACCCTTTCTAAAGCGAAAGGCAAGGTAATCATGGTGGATTTCTGGGCTACCTGGTGCCCTCCCTGTCGTAAAGAGATTCCACAAATAAAACAATACTACGAAAAATTCAAAACCAGGGGCTTTGAGATTATCGGTATTAGCCTGGATTCTAAAAAAGAAGTGTTAAAGGAATTTGTAGACAAAGAAAACGTACCGTGGAAAATTGCTTTTTCTGGCAGTGGATGGCAAGATGAAACCGCAAAACGATATGGTGTCAATTCCATTCCCTCCTACTGGTTGATTGATAGAAAGGGGGTGTTACGACATTTCAATTTGAGAAAAGAGGAACTAAAAGCAGCCATTGCTGCATTACTCACCGAGAAATAAGATTTTTTTGCCTTTTGCCTTTTGCCAACTGCCAACTGCCAACTGCCAACTGAAATATACTTGCCTGCATCTTTCTTTTTTCCCGGTTGACAACCGTATAAAAAAATGTTACACTTGTAACAAAAATGTTACAAAGGAGATAATGACGCATGAAATTTGATTTCTCGCCTGCGGAAGTTTTAAACTCTAAGACGAAAACAAAAATTGTAACATTTTTATTGAACCATGAAGCTGCCATGAGTGAGAGGGAAATTGCCTCTGTTCTCAACGTTTCTCATATGAGCATAAACAGGATGATGAAGGAATTGGCAGATATAAATCTTGTCCACTATGTGACGGTTGGTAAGGTTCATCTCTGGAAAGTAAACCGGGGGAGTTATGCATTTAAAGTTTTATCTCAATTGATCAAAGATATTTCAAAAATTAAAGGACCTTTAGAAGATTTAAAAAAAATAATCCTGGAAAATCTGCCAGGCTCCATTGTTAAAAAAGTCGTACTATTCGGTTCTGTGGCAAAGGGCATAGAAAAAGAAAATAGCGATATAGACATTTTTATTTTGGTAAAAAACCTGGAAAAGAAAAAGGAAGTTGAGGCGCTTGTAGAAAGTTTGACGAACAAGTGTTTTGATTTATATGGCAACAGGTTAGCGCCATATATTCTGACAGACCATGAAATCAAGCAGAGGAGAAATCTTAACGTGATTCAAGAGATTAATCAAGGGATACAACTAATTCCCAGTGGTGAAGGAAGCGATGTCACCTAAATTAAAAACCCGCGATGTTTCAAAATCATTGTATCGAAATTATCTTAAAAAAGCGGAGGAATGTCTACATGCAGCAAATAACTCATTTTCTGCCCATGAATGGGACTCATCGACTATCAGTGCGATACACGCTTGCATATCAGGTTGCGATGCCATGTGCGTTTATTTCCTGGGTAAACGAAATGCTGGAGAGAATCATAATGATACTGTGGCTCTTTTTAAAACAATCAAAAACGATGAATCTATAAATACCAATGCAAATAGAATTTCAAGGGTCTTAAGAGTCAAAAATATGGCTGAGTATGAAGAGAGGCTTGTTTATAGATCTGAAGCTGAGAAAGTTTTAAAGGATTGTGAGCGGTTCCTGGAGTTTGTGATAAAAAGCTTACCGTGAAACAGGAGTTTTTTTTCGCATATCACCTTTCTCAATGATGGTTAGGAATGTATAATTATTGAGACACGGCCCCATGAACAATGAAGACTTGCAACGGGTCCGGGAAGGCTTGCAATGGCTTCTTGTAGGGTTACAACGGGTCGTGGAAGGGTTGCAACGGGTCGATGAAGGCTTACAATGACTCCATGAAGGCTTGCAGTAACTCCATGTAGGCTTGCAATAAGTCATGGAAGGCAGCTTTTTTTACTAATATTCTGTAAAAACGCGCAAAAAAAACCAAGTTTTCCTGGATGGTACCCTTCAAATGTCATGAACGACGCCTATAGGGTGGGGACGCCGTCCCCTTTTTGACTAACACCTTTTTTTTTGTAATAAAAGTGACCGGTGGTTGAATAAAAAAGCTTTGACGTAATATCAATAAGCTTTAAGGTAAGATCAAAAAGCTGTGAAATAAGATCAAAAAGCTCTGATGTCAGAGCAAAATAGCTTTGACGACAGAGCAAAAAGCTCTGAGGTAAGATCGAAATAGCTTTGATGTCAGAGCAAAAAGATCTTACGTAAGAGCAAAAAGCTGTGAGGTAAGATCAAAAAGCTGTGAATTAAGATCAAAAAGCTTTGAGGTAAGATCACAATAGCTTTGATGTCATAGCAAAAAGCTCTAATGTCAGAGCAAAAAGATTTAACGTCAAAGCAAAAAGATTCAATATCAAATGAAAATGATTGGTAACCTGGTGAAAAAGCATCTCCCCGGACGCCGTTAATATCCCGCGAAACGCTCTGTAATCAAATGAATCGAAGATGCCAGGTACTCTATTCCGTAAGTTATCAGCATCATCACCATCATGCTTCCATAAATGCAAGTATTTTTTCCTTAAACTTTTCCCATACTTCACGTATTGTCTTTACAAGGTCTTCCATTTCTTCCCATTCCAGGTGAAAAGAATAAGAGTGTCTGAAAAAATGTCTGAATCCAAGGTAATCTAGTAATTGGTCTTTTATTTCCTCTGATAATACAGCATTCCTGGTTTCGTTTTTTTTTGTCATTTGTAATAAAAGGCTTTTATGCCATTCTGAATCTGTAGGTGTTTTTTTATCTATGTCATTGGCAATTATCAAAAGGATCTTTTCTATTCCATTATAAAATGAATGCAATATACCGGCAAAAGCAGTTAATTCAAACAAACTTGGTTTTTCTTTCAGGTCAAATAGTTCTTTTTTATACAACTCAAATAAAGATTCGATCTCTTCGAACTCGAATTCTATTTTCTCTTTAGTTTTATCAGGCAACACGAAGCAACTCCCCCTTCTTTTTTAGCATGGCTGAGAACCTGTCTTTTTTTTCCAGGTTTACCAAATCCACAGAATGATCCAGAGCCATTATTAGCTTTCCTAAAATTTTAAAGAAATTTCTTTTTTTTAATCCCTTCACAGCTAGATCTACATCTGATTTTTCGGTAAAGTCACCATTGACAAGTGATCCAAAGAGGTAGATTTCTTTGCAGCCTTCTTCTTTTAAGATATCCACAGCGGTTTGGATATCTTTTTGATGGCTTTCAGGCATCTTTTTTATCGCATATACTTTGTCCATATTAATATTCCTCTTCTGGGGTTATATTATATCATTATTGGTTTTAAATATAAACTTTAATCCCTTCTTCGTGTTCTTCGTGAGGAATTTGCCAGCAGGATAATTTACCTGGTACTTTATTCTTGACCTGCTTTTGTGGACAAGCCAAGAAATCTTAAAGAAGTCCAAAAAATCTGTGTTGACGATTTAGTCAAATTGTATTACTATATAGCCAGCGAGGTGAATAAATGAAAAACCCATTGATGAATGACTCATACGCAGTCCAGGGAGGTAGGTTATGGAATTGACGGTAAATTTCCCGGATACCCTTCCTGATTTACTCCAGGAAACAAAAGAACAATTTAAATTTGAAGCAAAAATGGCTTTAGCTGTCAAATTATTCCAAATGAAACGGATATCTTCTGGAATGGCGGCTTCACTTGTTGGGATACCTCGAACCACTTTCTTGCTAAGTCTTCATCGATACGGTGTTCCAATGATAGATCTAGATGAAGAGGAATTGATTTCAGATGTGAAAAATGCCTGAGAGAAGAAAAAAGATAGTTGTCAATACAAACAGCAAGGAGTCTGGTTAAGTGACAATGTGATAGAGTTTGCTTTGAGGCAAGATACCTAAAAAGATTTAGTATCAGGCAAGGTGTGCTCTGGAAGTGACTATTCGTGCCTGTCCTCTTTTTTTCCCCCTGCCAGGGCTGCAATCTCTTTGATCAACTCCGGGAAATATTCCAGTGTAACCGGCGCATTTTCCATATCATAGCTCTGAATCTCCCTGAACAGCCTGTCTCCCCAATCGGTTAATATTTTTAAATTGTATTGGCTGCCCAGGTTTTTGATTTCCCCGGCAAAGGCTTCTATATCACCTATAACAAATACATCACTTATCCATTTCCACTTTTCCCTATATTGGTTTTCCAGGATATCCAGGAGTTCCGGGAGCCGGGCCGCGGTTTCCCGGCTGACGATTTCTTGTTCCCGTGCACCTGTTTCCACTGCTTTTTCCTTTTCTTCAATGGCACTGTAGGGTAAGAAACGCATCAATTGAGCAATTAATTCGCTTCTCTTGATCGGTTTTGTCAAGTACCCATCACAGTTTGCTTTTTTTATTTCTTTTTCCTGGTCCTTCATGGCCGAGGCAGTTAAAACCACAACAGGAATATGTTTCAACTCATCATCCCCTTTGATGATTCGTGTGGCTTCATAACCATCCATTACCGGCATGCGGATATCCATGATAACCAGGTGTGGTTTGTACTCCCTGGCGTAGCGAACTGCCTGCTCACCGTTCTCTGCTTCCAAACTCGATATATTGAGGGACTGCAAAAATTCCCTCATTAGCCTGCGGTTGGATTCCACATCGTCTGTCACTAAAACCAGGGATTCCTGGAATTGGATGGATTCGAAATCTGCAAACGGTGTTCCCGGGGCCCGGTAGGGATCATCAACAGGGAAAATTGAAGGAACATCCACGTCCGGGAATTCCACCCTAAAAATACTGCCTTTACCCCATTTACTTTCTACGGATATCATTCCACCCATCATTTCCACCAGGCGCCTGGTAATACTTAACCCCAGGCCGGTTCCACCGTATTGGAACGCATCCTGATTATCCTGCTGCCTGAAGGCATCAAAAATAAGTGCCTGTTGATCTTCGGGAATACCAATACCTGTATCCTCCACAGTGAAGACAAGTTTAAGTTTGCTTTGATCATCTTTGGTGAAAGACTTATGCACGGATAGTTTAATATATCCTTTGTGGGTAAATTTTACTGCATTACCTACCAGGTTAAAGAGGATTTGCCGCAGGCGGACTTCATCCAGCAAGAGTTCATCGGGAAGGTTGGGATCGATTTCCATGACAAAATCCAATCCCTTCTGCTTCATTTTCTGGGAAAAGATTCCTTTAATATCATCAAAAATAGAATAGGGGGAGATGGGCTGATACTTTATTTCCATTTTACCTGCTTCTATTTTGGAAAGATCAAGTATATCGTCGATTAAGCTGAGCAGTGTCTGTCCGCTGGAGGTAATGGTTTTGAGATAATCCTTGTGCTTTTGGTCCGTCATCTCTTTCCCGAGTAATTCTGAGAATCCCAGGATGGCATTCATGGGAGTGCGAATTTCATGACTCATATTGGCCAGGAATTCACTCTTTGCCAGGCTGGCTGCTTCTGCCGCATCTTTGGCTATTTTTAGTTCCTCCATGCGTTTTTTTTGGGTAATGTCTTCCAATTCTCCTTCAAAGTAAAGGAGGTTTTGATTTTCATCGTAAACCGGGTGCGCTGTTTGAGAGAGATGGATAATACTGCGGTCTTTGCGATAAGCCTCAAATTCAAAAGCCCTGAGAAATCCCTTTTCTTCGAGGATGTTTCGGGCTTCATTTGCTTTTTCGCTGTCCACGAATAGCTGCTCTCCTACATTGGTGAGACACTGCAGCACCTCCTGGGGAGAATCGTAACCCAGTATGCGGGCAAAGGCCGGGTTTGCCGTTAATACACGCCCCTGCGGTGACAATTGAAATATGCCGTTGGCAGCATTCTCAAAAATCTTCCGGTATTTCTTTTCCGCTTTGTCCCGCTCAATCTCCCTCAACTGAATCTGTTCCAGCATGTGATTGAATTCATCAAATAGAACACCAATTTCATCCGTACTTTTCCATTCCACCCGAACCGAATAATCCTGTTTTTCCGAGATACTCTTAGACACTCCGGCAAGTTTTAATATCGGCCGTGATATGATAGTCTGCAGGCCATAGGCCAAAAGATAGGACAGCAAAACCAATGCACCCATCACCACCAACATGGTGAACAAATAGTTGCGGATTTTCTGTTTCAACATACCAATGGAGGCCCTGACACACAAACACCCTAATTTCTCCTGTTCAAGAGTGACCAGGCGGTGCGCGTACAAATAATTACCCTTAAACAGGAAAGAAAAATCCTCCGCTGATGAGTGCCCTGAAGAGTGCAAGGGGCAGTTGAAAATACTCTCTTTTTTGGCCCTGGTATTGTTGTTATTTGCATTTTTTTTGTAATCGGCAAAGATATTGCTATCTTTGTCGTATAAAATGGCGCTAACGATTTGAGGTACGGGTTGGAGTTTTTTTAGTTCCAGTTCCGCACTGTCTTTGTAATTGAGCTGCAGCGGAATCGCACAATGGCCACTGATGGCTTCAATGGTAGACTGAATACTGTTGACCATATCGGTTTTAAGCGAATGGATATTGTGTAAAATCATAAAAGTAAAACCGCTGCCAATAGCCAGAAAAGTCACGATAAGAATGATAAGGATGAGTTTATTCTTAATAGAGAAACGGCGAAGCAGGTTCATTTTTTGGCCCCCGGCATGTTGACAATCTTGGCAACGGATAAAAGCTGAGAATCCACGATTAATCCCGACTCTCGAAGTGTCAATGCATTGATTTCAAAACGAATTTGACCTTTGGATATATATAGATTAAAAAGTACGCCTTTTTGTGCAAAGCCTTTTTTTTCTCCAATGGTGAGGATGGGTTTCTTCCGGGTTATGGTAATGATCTTCACAAGTTCTTTTCCCACGGATTTTGTTATAAAAAGGATATGACAACCTTCAATTTCTTGCATTTTTGAAATATAGCGAATTTCTACGTTTTTATCTTTTATTTTAATATCCGTCTGTGAGTAGGCTTTCTCCAGGATATCGCCGAAGGGATTTTTCCCGATGATCCCGATGACAAAAGGTTTTGACCGGTCATCCAGGCCTGAATTTTTCGGCCATTCGATATGCTGGCTGAATACCCTGAATAAGGCTGCTTTCCTGTAATATTCATCTTCGATGCTGAAAAGAGAAAAGGGCAACACCAGGCATAAAATCACGCTCACCAACATCGAAACCAAATGCTTCTTCATCATCGCCTTACTTCCTTATTATCCTTTTACCCCATTACCTTTGGGACCCAGCCAACTTCTTTTTTTTATCTTTCCATTTTCATTAATTTACATTTTTTCCTTGTAGATTATAATTTTAACACAATAACATTTTTTTCGCCAACCCCTTGAGTTTATTTCGGTTTTATGTTATCTAACATTTTCAATTCAATGAACAATGAATATCAAAGAAGCGGAACGTAAGATAGTCACCCTATCCCTGGAAGGGGTCCTTGAAGGAGGGGATGTGTTAATCATTGTCTCGCCGACTGTTTGGAGTATATCCCCCATAGGAAGCATTCACCTACTTCAGGCGGTCTGCGGTCGGGCCGGAATAACAACGCGGGTTTTGTATTCCAATTTACACTATTTAAGCCTGACGGGTGCCGACCTCCATAAAGCCATTGCCAGTGAGGATTACTACCTGATGGAGGAACGTCTGTTTGCATCAGCGGCATTCGGTCTACCTTCGCAGGGACGACGGATGCAAGAAATTCTTGAATCCGGCTGGGTGCCGGAACACCTGTGCCCAAAAAACAAACCCATCCCGGATGAATTCATTTCCGCTGTCATTTCACCGGTGAGAGACTTCTGCCGTGCTGTTGATTGGGAGTGCCTGGAGTCCCTTACCATACAGTGGCTGCGGGCAATGGCAGAACAAATCGTTAAAAAAAGATTTCCCATTGTGGCCTGCTCCACCACCCACGGCGGTCTGGCCTCGGCCATCGCTTTTCTCAATACCATAAAAAAAATGGATCCCCACGTGATTACCATCATTGGAGGAGGGTATTGTCGAGAGGAAATGGCCGAAGGTATCCAATCTTTGAAATCCAGTGTCGACTATATATTCTCCGGGGAAGGCGATATCACATTCCCTGGATTGGCAAAACAAATCCTGGCCGGCCGCTTTCCCGGGGAAAAGATCATTTACGGGGAAGAGTTAAAAAACCTGGATGAGAACCCGCTCCCGGATTTCCAGGAGTATTTTGATCAAAAAAAGAGTTTCCTGGAAGATGAGTCAGGGTCGGGAACTAAATTAATAACTCCCTATATTCCCTATGAGACCACCCGGGGGTGTTGGTTTGGCAGGTGTACCTTTTGCGGGTTTAGAGAAGATAAAAACCTAGTCCGTACGAAGTCGCCGGAAAAAATCCTTGAAGACTTAAAACAACTGTGCCAAACGTACAGCAAGTACAGTATTTACATCACGGATAATATGATTGTGCCGCGGTACTATAAAACGTTATTCCCCCGGATCAGTGCCGAGCTTCCCTCCCTTCGTCTTAACTATGAGATCAAAGCCAATATGACATTGGACCAGCTCCTGGTTTTCATAAAAGCAGGGGCCACTCTCTTGCAGCCGGGTATCGAATCCCTGTCCTCATCCCTGCTGAAACGCATGGAAAAAGGGGTAACAGTGCGTGAAAATATCACGCTTTTGCGTTACGCCCGCTCCCTTAACCTGGACCTCAAATGGAATATACTCCTGGGCTTTCCCGGTGATCAAACCGCTGAATACGAGGAAATGCTGAACCTGTTTCCACTTATCCACCATTTACAGCCGCCGCGCCTGCTGCTCCCGGTGAGAATATGCCGGTACAGTCGCTACCACCGGTCACCGGGAGAGTTTGGTATTTCCCACCTGCACCCCGCCGAGGTCCACAAAGAAGTACTGCCTCCACATGCAGACCTGGGAAAATTGGCCTACCTTTTCACCGGAGAATACGACACTCAATCGTTTGATAACCCGGAATTACTTCTTTCTTTGCTGAAGGAAGTCCAGGCCTGGAAACGTGACTGGGTGACTTATAAATTCCTTCCCCTGGCCAGCTCCCTGCCAAAACTTCACATTACCCGAAAATCCAAAAATGAATATATGCTGGAAGATACCCGCGGATTACCCGGAAAGCAGGAAAAAATGGTTCTTGATCGCCAACAAGCCGGCATTCTATTAGTGGCCCGTCCCTGGCATCCGTATCCCCAGCTTCTATGGGCACTGGATGCTGATCTTGGCATCGTGAGGGATTCCTGGTTCATCCCCCTGGCTGCAGCTGATTCAGACCTGCTGCAGGAATTCGAACACGATTACAAACCTGGTAAATAAGACATAACAGGTAAGCTGTTTTTCACCACGAAGGCACGAAGAACACGAAGGGAGGCGGCTATTTTTTTTCGCCTCCCTTCGCGTGTTTTTGCAGCTAACTTAACTATTACAATAAAACTTTTAAATTTTTTTTATTTTCTTCTTGACTTTTTTTTATCGGATAATGCATAATAATATTTCAAAAATTTTAAAAACAGGAGGATGATTCCATGGCTAAGGAAAAAGCAAAAGAGTTTATTAAGTTTCTAAAGGATAACCCGGAGGTGGTGGAAAAAATGAAGGGGTTTACCCCGGATGAACTCAAAGATGCAGCCGAAGATTTAAAAAAAGAAGGTGAAGATTTAAGTGAAGTGGAACCTCACTTTCCGGTTTAAGCATTACCCGATTCAATCCCTGAGGTGCTTATTCCCACAGAACAAAGTGAAAGAGAGGTGATAAATACATTTTTCCGAGGGGTCCCGGAAGAGGGAGATGCACTGCTCCTGGTTTCGCCTTTATATTGGACAAAAGCGCCCATATTAAGCCTTCATTTACTCCAGGCAGGGTGTGGGAGTGTGGGCTTAACCACCCACGTCCTTTATACGAACTTGCTTTATTCGCTTATTACCGGTTCAGACCTTCATATTAAAATTGCCCGTGAATCCCATCTCTTTTTAGGGGAACGACTTTTTGTGTCATCTGTTTTTGGCGGTTCTACTGCGGGGGGGTGGTTGGATAAATTCTCAAATCCCGGTTGGCTGCCGGATCATACCTGGAAAATAAAGCCCCACATGGCAAACCAGGTTTCCGACGTGTTGGCACCTTTTCGCCAGTGGATTGGCACTGCTGATTGGCAGCACCTGGAGTCCCTGACAACCCAATGGGTCCGGAAAATCGGTCAACGCATCGCCAACATGGGATATCCGGTTGTCGGATGTTCCACCTCTCCCGGAGGCCTGGTTCCTGCCATCGCCTTACTGGATAGTATTAAAAAGGCAAATGCAAACGTAATCACTGTTATCGGCGGTGCGTTATGTGATGGAGCCATGGCCGAAGGTGTTCTCTCCTTAAAAACCGGTATCGATTATGTGCTTGCCGGGGAAGGGGAAATAACCTTCCCGGATTTTGTCAGGAAAGTACGGGATGGTCACCTGCCGGGAGAAAAAATTATCGCCGGGGAGCCGGTTAAAGACCTGGATACCATCCCCATCCCTGATTACCAGGAGTATTTCCAGCAATTGGCAGCGCTGCCGGCCTCGAATCGCCCATCCCCTGGCATCATTGAAATTCCCTATGAGACCAGCCGTGGATGCTGGTTCGGTAAATGCCCATTCTGCGGGTATTACGGGAAAAAGAATTTCTACCGGGAAAAATCTCCCAATAGGGTTATCGACGCTCTTGGAGTCCTTATCCAACGGCACGGTATTCATACCGTATATATGACGGACAATATCATGCCGAACCAATACACCGATACCTTACTTCCCAAAATCTCAAAGGAGATTCCTTCCCTTCATTTTCATTTTGATATCAAGTCCAACCTGACACTGGAACAGGTACTTTCTCTCAAGAGAGCAGGTGCTGTTAGCATTGAGCCGGGCATTGAATCCCTTTCATCGTCACTGCTGAAACGAATGCGCAAAGGGGTTACGGTTCGGGAAAATATTGCTCTTTTGCGCTATGCCCGGGCCACCAGCCTGGATATTAGTTGGTTCCTCCTTGTTGGTATCCCTGGCGAGGAGATGGGCGAATACGAAGAAATGCTGCGCTTGCTTCCCCTCATTCGCCACTTGCCGCCAGCAAACGGCATACTTCCCATGATGATTTTTCGCTTCAGCTCATATCAAAAATACCCGCAGGCATTTGGCATATCCAATCTCCGCCCTGCTGAAGTCTATAACGATATTTTCCCATCTTATGCCCACCTGGAAAAAATCGCCTGCTATTTTACCGGGGACTTTAAAACCCAGGCTAATGAACACCCGGAGATAATTATTGCCCTGGCAAAGGAATACCTGGCCTGGAAAAAAGCATGGGCAATTTATAAAATGGTTCCCCTGGAATTCATGCTGCCCATGCTTCACATTACTCAAAAAAGCCGCGATGAGTATGTCCTGGAGGATACCCGCGGTTTACCCGGGATACCGGAGCGAAGGGTTCTCAACCGGGAACAGGCCAGCATCCTATTGGTCTCCAGGCCACAGGACTCTTCCGCTGATTATCATTGGGCTGTGGATGCTCAATTGGGGGTCTTGAGGGAATCATGGTTTATTCCTTTAGCTACCGCCGACCCGGGGCTAGTACTGGAATTTGAACGGGATTATGCAAGTTCAAATGTAAATACTTAAAGGATGGACATCCTGATGAATCAAACAGGAAAAAAGATATTAAATCGTTTCTTTGAGGGAATCCCGGGGCAAGGGGATGTATTGCTCCTGGTTTCTCCATTGGTGATGACCAAAACGGTATTGTTGAGTCTTCATGTGCTGCAGGCTGCCTGCCGGGATGCAGGAATAACCGCCCGGGTTTTGTACTCAAACCTGCCATATTCAATTCTCCTGGATGGCAAAACACATAATACACTATCTCGTTTATGTCATCTTCTTTTTGGAGAGCGTCTTTTTGCCTCGGCGGCTTTTAATCGTTCCGCTGTGGCGGAACGTATGAATAAATTTTTAAATCCCTCATGGATACCGGATTTTGCCTGGAAAATAAACCCGGACATGGCAAAGCAGGTTCCCGGAGTGTTGACACCTTTTCGGGAGTGGCTGGATTCTGTTGATTGGGAGCAGTTGGAGTCCCTGACCACCCAGTGGATTCAAGCCGCTGCTCAACGAATTACCCAAATGAGATATCCCCTTGTGGGTTGTTCCACCACCTTTGGCGGCCTGGTCCCGGCCATCGCTTTACTCAATAGTATAAAAAAAGCCAATCCCAATACAATCACTATCCTGGGTGGTACCTTATGTGAGGAACAGATGGCCGAAGGTATTCTCTCCTTAGATGCCAGTATCGATTATATTTTCTCCGGGGAAAGCGAATCAACATTCCCGGCTTTTGTTAAAAAAGTTTTGGTTGGTCATTTACCCAAAGAAAGGATCATTTACGAAGAACCGGTAACCAACCTGGACACCCTCTCACCTCCGGATTACCAGGACTATCTTGATCAATTAAAGCAATTACCCCCCCCGGAGCGGCCATCTCCCGGGAGCGTTGAGCTTCCCTACGAGACGAGCCGGGGGTGCTGGTTCGGCAAATGTACATTTTGCTCGTTTAATGGAAAAAAGAATTTCTACCGGGAGAAGTCCCCAGAAAAAGTCATCGATGATCTCAAGAAAATTACTGCCCGACACGGCATCCACACCATATTGATGGTGGATAACATCATGCCCCGTCACTACTTTGACACCTTGCTCCCAAGAATACCGGAAGAGCTTCCCGACCTTAAAATTCGTTATGAGATCAAGGCCAACCTGACGTTGAAGCAGGTGCAGACTCTTAAGAAAGCAGGTGTTATTAGCATTGAGCCGGGCATTGAATCCCTTTCCTCTTCAATGTTGAAGCGGATGCGCAAAGGTGTGACAGTTCGAGAAAATATTGCTCTTTTGCGCTATGCCCGTTCCGTTAATTTGGAGGTTTTATGGAATCTTGTTTTTGATCTTCCCGGGGATAGGCTCGAAGAATACCAGGAAATATTACAGCTGCTTCCCCTCCTCCGCCATTTACCTCCACCCCGCTATATGAGCCCCCTGATGATATTTCGCTTCAGCGCATTCCAAATGTCCCCACAAACCTTTGGCATTTCCAACCTGCGCCCTCCTGATGTCTACCAGGACATTTTCCCCTCCCACGCCCACCTGGAAAAAATAACCTATTATTTTTCCGGGGATTTTAGAACTCAATCTCATGAACATCCTGAAATAATCGTTGCCCTGGCAAAGGAAATCCAGGCATGGAAAGATTCGCTGGCGGCTTATAAAATGATTCCCCTGGATATCATGCTGCCCAGGCTTCACATCTCCCGGAAAAGCGACCATGAGTATGTACTGGAGGACACCCGGGGATTACCGGGAAGGCCAAAAAAACAGGTTATCAACCGGGAACAGGCAAGTATCCTGTTGGTCCCCAGGCCCCAGGATTCCCCAGTGGATTATCAATGGGCAGTGGATGCGCAGCTGGGACTTTTAAAGGAGTCATGGTTTATCCCGTTGGCAACTGCCGACCCGGAACTATTATCGGAATTTGAGCAGGATTACGGCAATGCGATAAAGGTACAAAAAAAATAGGAAAGAATATGCAGCTTATGTTAGCGATTACCAATCGTTGTAACAAATCCTGTGCCCATTGTTGTTTTTCGTCATCTCCTGAAGATAACCGGGGGCTTTCCCTGGAGGAAATGTGTCATTATATCGACCAGGCAGCGTCCATAACTGGCGCGGCTTCTGAAAAAGAGATACTGGATGTGAGATTTACAGGCGGTGAACCGTTTCTTCGTTATGACGATTTACTGGAGGCCGTCGGTTATGCGAAAAAACAGGGAGCAAAACGAATCGGCTGTACCACCAATGGATACTGGGCCGCTTCACTGCGGGAAGCACAAGAAAAAATGGCTGCTTTAAAAAGCGCCGGGTTGAGTAATATCCGTTTTAGCTGTGATGAATTCCATGAATCATTGGAAGGAATAGAGTCTTTGCGAAATGCATTCATCGCAGCAGTGGAAGCGGAAATCCCCATGGGGTTAAAAATAGTTGTCTATCACGGTTCGCTGCGGGCTTCCGATATTCTCCGCCTGATGGAAGATGTAACCAAAGATATCATTTTCTATATCGAGGAACTCTTACTTTTACCCGTGGGAAGGGCAGGAGAATTACCCGAAAACATGTTTATCAAAAGTAAAGACTTGCCTGCCAACACCTGGTGCGATCTATTAAAAACCATTGTTGTTGAGGTAGATAAAAACGTTTATCCTTGCTGTTCACCTGTGCGGCCGGGATTATTACACCTGGGCAACCTGGACAATACACCGGGGAAATCGCTGGCTGATCTGATTGACAAAGCCAACAAGAATCCTTTATTCAACGCACTGGCGCGCAAGGGGCCGGTCTTTTTCATTCCTTTTTTAGAAAAAGCAGGCCTGGTTTTTCCTCCGGGTACCTATATCAACCGCTGCCACCTCTGCCAGGACGTGTTAAAAGCGGCAGACAACAGTGAGAGGGCAAAAGAGTGTTTGCAGGAAGCTGTTAGCGCTTGGGAAAACGAACAATCCTGGATGCACACCGTACTGGAAACGGTCCAACAGTTCCTTGATTCTTCCCAATGAAGAATATTTAATAATTAAAAAAAGTTAAAAAAAGTTTTGAAAAAAATCCGGATGTGCTAAAATATATATTCGGATTTGGAGAAAAAGAAATGAGAAAACAAAAAATATTAAGCGTAATAATATTATGGGCAATGGTTTTCATGCCGGTACTGGGTTCGCAAGACCAGGATAAGGATATCAAAAAGATCAAGAAATATTTTAAAATGGACCTTCACCAGTTGTTGAAAGCAGAAATGACTACCGCAGGGAAAAAAAGAGAGAAAGTTAGCGACATCCCTGCCAGCATCGTCCTGTTGACACGGGAAGATATTGAAACCGCCGGGTACCAGACTCTTTCTGAGATCCTGGAAAGTATCCCGGGTTTGTATGCCACCGACGACTATACGCTTCAAAATATTGGTGTTCGCGGTTTTTGGTCCACCACTCCCAATCGGCATTTGATTATGCTGGTCAATAATATCCCTATCCTGGAAGGGTTTACATCCAGTTATCCCCTGGTGAATATCATTGTCCCGGTGGAGGCCATTAACCGGATTGAGGTAGTCAGAGGACCCATGTCGGTGGTTTACGGGAACGGAGCATTTTACGGTGTCATCAACATCTTTACCAATCAAATGGAAGAAGAGCCCCTTAACATGTTCACTGCTTCTTACGGTTCTGAAAAAACCGGTAAAATATTTGCCCGTTTCTCCGGCCAATCGGATGATTCCCATTATACGTTAAATGGCAGCTATTTCCAAACCGATGGGCTCAATGTTCCATTGGAAAATATTGGTGGACCTGCTTTTACCGGATTCACCACTGAAAAACAATTGGAACGTTCGGAAAAATATTTTAATTTTTCAGGAACCTTCAAGGATTTTTCTTTTGCCACCAGTTACGCTGAAAATCGAAGCGAATTGATGTTTTCTTTACCTTCCTATTCGGAAGGGTCTATTGCTATTTACCGGGATACGAGACTAAATCTCGAGTATAAAAAAACATTTTCGGATACCTTTAGTTTAAAAGCAAAACTGGGTTATTTCCTGACCAGGATGAACTATGACTATGACTGGATGTTCGAGGATTTTTACGGAGTACAGCAAAATGAAGCTTCCGGCTTCTCAGCGGGATTGAATTTGTTTATCCAGCCTTCCCCAAACCTGGACATAACCGTGGGGGTGGATTATCTTAGAATCCATGAAGCTATTAACAGCCTTAACATACCTCTCTATAGTCTGAACCTCTTACATCATTGCTTGGCAGATGGAGAAGCAATAGTGAATCAATCGATTTTTGCCCAACTCACTTATTCATTCTCCGACAAGTTGAAGATTGTGGCCGGTGCTATGGTAGAACAGACTCCTGAATATATGCTGGAGCAGCGTATTGGGGACTTTGGCACCGGTACGGACGACAGGATTCAAGCCACAGTCAGCCAGAAGGAAGCCGTATTTGTTCCCCGCCTGGCACTGCTTTATTCCCTCAATGAGCAGAACGTTTTAAAATTACTCTATGGAAAAGCCTTTAACCGTCCATCATTTTTCCATAACCTGGACCTCCTGTTCACCCCGGAGCTCCCCCCTCTTGAACCGGAAACCATTCAAACGTTTGAATTGAATTATATTGGCCACCTGTCTCCCAATTTTACGCTAAGCCTGAGTGTATTCAGGAATATACTGGATAAGTTGATTTACAGGACCTGGGTTCCATCCGTTGGGACTGTGGACACTTACCACCGCAATGTGGGTGAAATGGCCACCTTCGGCGTGGAATTAACCCTGCAAAGCGAACCCTTGGACAACCTGCGACTGGAACTCAGTGGGACATACCAGGATACAAAAGACAAAAGACCCGGGTTTGAGAATATGGAAGTGGCTTATTCCCCCAAACTCCTGGGGTATTTTAAAGCCTCTTATTTCTTTAACAATAATATATCTTTGGCAGTCAACGCCAATTATGTGGATGAAATGGAACCCTATTATGACGTTACCCTGCCGGTTCCGGGTCGATTGGGTGAAAAAGTGGATGGCTACTTTCTCGTGGGTGCCAACCTGAGAATCAGGAATCTATTCGGAACCGGGATGTTTCTCAACTTCAGGTGCTCCAACCTGCTGGATGAGGAGGTCCGCTATCCTGCCACTTCCAATAACTACTATTTTGCCTCCAAAGGAACCATCGGCAAGGGTCGCTCGTTCCTTTTAACCATCGGATGGAAATTTTAAATTAAAAAAATAAATAATACCGGTGAATCCCGGTTGTCAAAATTTACTTTTTAAGGAGATTTTATGAAAAAGAAAAAAAAACTCGTACCCATGGAAGGGAGTGAAGTACCCATTATACCGAAAGCCAGGCTTAAAGTTGAGAAGGCTGCGCCTTGCGCTGAGATGGACATTGAAGTGAGTTTGTATTTGCGCCGCAAGCCATCCAGCCCGGGTCTTCCTTCTATTAAAGAGAAAACAAAAAAACCGCTGCCCCAACGAAAACATCTATCCCACCAGGAATTCGAAAAACTCCACGGCGCTGACCCAAATGATATAGAGAAAGTCAAGGCGTTTGCTGCAGAACATAATCTTAAGCTAGTGGAGTCCAACCTGGCACAACGATTGGTTCGCCTTAAAGGGAAATCAAAAGATATGGCTGCTGCATTCGGGGTTACGTTTTCTACGTTCGAGCACGAGGACAAGACCTTCAGGGGACACGAAGGAACCGTGCACGTTCCCGAAGAGATAAAAGATATTGTCACCGGCGTGTTCGGACTCAGCAGCCATGTTGTCACCCACCCCCATATAAAAGTGCCCTTCCCCCAGAAGATTGAACAGACTGAAAAAGGAGCCAGTAACTTAAAAAAAAACAAATTAGAACACGTTCCCTTTAACATCGCTCCCTTTTTCACTCCCACCCAGGTGGCGCAGGCATACAATTTCCCCACAGATGTACAGGGTGATGGGCAAACCATTGCCATCATCCAGTTGGGCGGCGGCTATGTTCTTTCCTGCCTGGATGAATACTTTAGCACACTAAATATCATACAAGGGAGCAATTTGAAAACACCCGAAATCATGGATGTGGATTGCGGTGGGAAAAATAACCCCGGCAAAAATTCTCTGTATGATCTCGAGGTATGCGGCGATATCGAAATAGTGGGGGCTGTTGCTAATAAAGCGAAGCAGGCGATATATTTTAGCGACCAGAAGGAACTGGGCAGCGAGAAAGCATTTCTCGATGCAGTGGCAGGGGCCGTCCATGACTCTAAAAATTCCCCCTCGATTATCTCTATTAGTTGGGGCAGTAAAGAGGAATCTCATACCAAAGCATTTATTGAACTTATGAATGAAATACTTCTAGAGGCGTTCCATAAAGGAATAACCGTATGTGTGGCCACTGGTGATACTGGGTCCAGTGACTGCAGCAATCCGTTAGGACCACCGCCGGATAAGCTTGCTCATGTGGATTTTCCCGCTTCATCACCGTGGGTATTGGCTTGCGGTGGTACCATATTGAGAACCGATGGCAGTGAGCCAACAGGTGAAGTGGTATGGAACGAAGGCCGGCTCCTGGGGTCTACCGGCGGCGGTGTCAGCAACCACTTCGATTGCCCGGATTACCAGAAGGAAGCAGGGATACTCCCCAAATCTATTAACGACGGCCACATCGGTAGGGGCATACCCGATGTGGCAGGAAACGCCTCCTGGCAAAGCGGGTATGCGTTAAAATGTAACCAATGCCGATACACATTCTGTGGGGGAACCAGCGCGGTTGCACCCCTGTGGGCCGGTTTGATTGCAATCTTGAACAAGCAATTAAACACACGGTTGGGGTTTATTAATGATGATTTGTACCGAATCGATAACTCTCGTGGTGTCTTTAACGATATTACCGTGGGCAATAACCAAAATATCCCGGAAGTCCCAGGTTATTCAGCCGGACCCGGGTGGGATGCCTGCACCGGCCTGGGAACTCCCAACGGCGAAAAATTATACCAGGCTCTTCGCCAAGACTTTAAATAATAAATCCTTCATTTTAGCCATTTCCAACTGCTGCATGAATTGTTAGAGAGGGCGATGACTTTTTCTCCATCAAATTCGATAAAGCTTTCCATCGAAGCAACCTTGAGGGTCTGGTTAATCCAGTGACCGCTGTTTACCCCTGTAAATTCTAAAATTTCATCTCGCAGCAGCTTTTGTTTTCTAGGATTATATTGGTACAGCATAAAAGAGGTCAGCACCACCACCCTGGAGGGCCTGGTATTCGAAACAAGGTCTTTGACAGTTTTAAGTTTTGAGAAACCAAAGGCGTCTCCTTTTATTAATTTGAATCTTTCATCTGCAATAATCTCATCGAGGAAATTTTCAAGACGTTTTTTTAGGACCGGATGCCACTCCAGGGCCAGCAGCCACTCTTTATCCGGAGGAGACCGCTCTATTCCCAGGTAATAATCAATGGGTGGCGGTTCCTGGATGTCGGGCATTTGTTGGCTTCGGGAAAAATAAGAACTTTTATTTTCTATAATTTTTTGGGGGCTTAGTAAGCACTGTCCGATTAAGCCGTAGGAGGCCCCCAACTCGATAACGGAAATGGATGGAGCTTTTATATTTTTATCAAGTATTTCCAACAGGGGAAGTGCCCGGGCGGGGAGATTGGCCTGGGCTCTTTTTTCAATTGCCATTTTAAGGATCAAATCAGAGTTATTTTTTATAAATTCTTGAAGGGAGCCTGAATTTTTCCACAGGTACCTGACAACTGCCAGGAAAACCAATACGGCTTCACTGATTTCTTTATTTGATTCTTTAATAATGCGTGAAATAAGGTTGATCGATGTATTGGTTTTTAGTTGAAGGATTTCATAGAGCAGCAGGGGATGGAAGAGGGTATCGATAAATTTTAGTATTTGTTCATGAAGGTCTGTGGAGTTTCTCATAGTATATTTTAGATGAAATAATTGATAATTTCAATGGAAGACTGATCTATTTTTTGCCACGAAGGCACCAAGTCACGAAGGGGTTTTTTATAAAATTGGCCTGCCCCGTTTTTCCCCGATGACAATAGTTCGCTATAGTTTCATGTCACCAAAATCAAAAAACGTAACAGTTCCATTCCCATTAGCAGTGGCAAAAAAGTAGGGTTTTCCCGGAATTTGCTTTATGTCAAAGGGTATCCACAACAGGTTGATGGTTCGGATGCATTTCTTTTTTTTCAAGTCCCATAACTTGAGCGTGTAATCATCAGAGCCAGATATAAGATGGTTCCCATCTGCTGTAATACCGATGCAGGTTACCGTCCCTTTGTGGCCTTTAAACGTATGGAGTTCCTTTCCATTTAAAACATCCCATGATTTGATTGTGGAATCATTGGAACCTGAAAGAATATATTTTCCATCCGCACTGAAAATAACACGATTTATAGGTCCATAATGTCCTTTGAATGTACGGGCCGCTTTTTTCTTGCCAATTTCCCATAATTTAAGGGTTTTATCTACTGAGGCTGATATAATATGTTTTCCATCCTTGCTGGCCGCAACACAAGTCACCCATTCACTGTGTCCCTTAAATGAACACATTTCTTTTCCACTGCTAAAGTCCCATAATTTGACGGTGGCATCGTCGGAACCGGAGATAATGTGTTTGCCATCTGCGCTGATTATAACAC
>WVZO01000699.1 GCA_011772425.1 Candidatus Aminicenantota bacterium | reverse complement strand
CAAATAACTGTCGTATTTCTGAACCAGTTCATCTTCGGTCAGGACTTTCATTTGATGCGGCAAAACATCGAGTAAACGCTCTTTTAAAAGAAAATATTCCCCCATAAATTTGGCCTGGAACTGGCGGGTAAAGCTTTTGGGAAAGGGCAGCGTGTCGGGTAATTCATGAAATGCCAGGTCTGCCGAACGCTCGATCACTGCTTCGGAAATACCGCTCTCTATGGCAAACCGGCACATATCGGTATTGGGGAAGATCTTTAATACATGCAAATTGGGGAAATGCACCCACCGGAATTCTTTGAGAAAATCCAGCGTCATCATGGCTTCTTTTTCGGTTTCCGTGGGGAAGCCGTGCATCATCTCCATTTCCAATATCACCTGCGGATACTTCCGCGTAATATAATCAACATTCTCTTTAAACCTCTCCAGGTTCAAGTTCTTCTTGATTAAGCGCTGAATCCGGGGAGAAGCCGACTCCAGGGCCACATCCAGGTTAACGGTTCCAGCCACCATCATCAGGTCGATAAAATCCCGCGACAGGATATCGGCACGGAAACCATTGGGAAAAAACAACCGGATATCCAGCCCGCTCTTGACAATGGTTTCCAGGAGCCGCTCCGCATTCTTTTTATCCAGGTTAAAAATATCATCGATAAACACAAATCTTCGCACCCCCGCCTCATAGGCATAGGATATCTCTTTAAAAACGTTTTCGGAACTGCGGGCCACATGGGTTTTGGGCCATATTTTATGACAATACAAACAATTGTAGGGACATCCCCGCGTGGCCTGCATGGTAATAGTATTTTTGGCAGGTGCCTCCCCAATGTAGCGATGATATTTCTCATAATCGATTAATGTCCGGTCAGGGATAGGAATGGCGTCAAAATCTTTGATCTGTGCTTGCGGCGGCGTAACCACCAATTCCTCTTCCTGTTTTACTCCTTTCATGCCTTTCAATGCCGTGACGGAAAACCGCCCCACCAGGTTCCCCGTGGTTATCAGCAGGGATGCGCGGCTGTCCTCCAGCATGGTTAAAATCCGCTGTTCCGGGTATTCCGGGTCAATGGGAACATAGGCGCCGCCAGCTTTTAGTACCGCCAACAGGGCAATGATCATTTCAATGGAACGCTCCACCATTACCCCCACCACCGCATTGGCACGAACACCTTTCTCCCTCAGCACCCGTGCCAGTCGATTGGACCGCCGGTTCAATTCTCCATAACTCATGTGCTGTCCCTCAAAGACAAGGGCGGTGTTATCCGGTACTTGCCCTGCTTCCTCCTCGAATATCTCGTGTACGGTCAGATCCACAGACGGTATTTCTCTCACCCCTGAAGAGAGTTCAAGAATTGCTTCTTTTTCTTCTCGTGTAATATATTCGATATCCGATATTTTTTGCTGCATATCAGAACCCAGATGACGGATAATATTTTTAAAATATGTTATATACTTCTCGATAGTGGAGGGTATAAACAGGTTTGTAGAATATTCAAGGCCAAAGTAGAGGTTTTTTCCCATATCCACGGCAACAAACGACATATCAAATCTCGACGTTCTTTTTAGATGTCGATATGGAGGTTGAACCGGCATTTCTGAAATTTCACCGGAATATTCTGCTTGATTCATTAAAACCAGCATCACATCAAATACGGGATTACGACTGGTATCACGGTCTACCAACAGATTACCCACCAGGTTCTCAAAGGGATACTCCTGGTTTTCATAAGCTTCCAGGGTTCGTTTTTTCACTTCTTCAAAGAATTGGTTAAAGGGTTTATGGGCTGAAGGATAATTCCGCATGGGTAGGGTGTTGAGGAGCATGCCAACGACATACTGCAGATCGGCATGACGCCGGGCAGCGATGGGTGTACCCAATATAATATCTTCCTGGCCGCTGAGTTTCGAGAATAATACGTTAAATACAGCAAGTAAACACATATAAAGGGTCCCATCATTTTCCTGTGCAATGGTTTTTAAAATTCTTGTTTCTTCGGTATTTAATGCAAAATTCACCCAATGGCCTTCAAACCTTTGCAACAATGGCCGCGGATAATCAGTAGGAAGATTCAATACCGGCAGATCATGGGAAAATTCCTTTATCCAGTAGGCTTCTTGCTCTTTTACCACCTCTTCCTGTTCCCGGGAATATTGCCACTCTGAATAATCTTTATATTGAAGCCGGAGGTCTGGCAATTGTTCTCCTGAACACAAGGCGTAAAATCCTTTTTTCAATATTTCCTGGGATGTGGCGTCTGTGATAATGTGATGCATATCAATAAGGAGTATTGGCCGACCCCTGGGTGTTTTTATTAACTTCGCCCGCAGCAGCGGTGCTTGAGACAGATCAAAGGGACGAATGAAGTGCTCGATTAGGGTCTCGGATGAAAGAATTTCTTTCTCAACCTTAACTTCAATTTTAAATTTCACCTCTTTATGTACTCGCTGAACCGGTTCTTCTGCCACCATTTCAAAAGAGGTTCTCAAAACTTCATGCCTTTCGATCATTTTCTTAAATACGGCTTCCAGTTTTTCTTCATCGATGCTCTCTTCCGGTTCTATTACATCAGGCATGTTATAGTATGGACTATCAGAGGCCAATTGTTGCAGGATATATAACCTTTTTTGAGTCGAAGAGAGTGGATAGTATTCTTTTTCTTCCGCGGGTTCTATAGAAATATAGCGTTCTCTTTTGGTTCTGCGGATATAATTTGACAGCTCTTTAATGGTGGGAGTTGTAAATACCTGTGCCAGTGGTAATTGGACATTTAATTCTTTATGGACCCTGGCCGCCAGTATGGTGGCTTTTAATGAATGACCGCCCATATCGAAAAAGCTGGTGTTTATACCGATGTTTTCTTTTTCGATATTCAACACATCGGCCCAGATTTCCACTAATTTCTGCTGCAGGACATCCAGAGGTGCAGCAAGGTCCTCTTCTGCTGCTTTAAATTCAGGTTCCGGCAAGGCCTTCCTGTCCACCTTACCGTTGGGTGTCAACGGAATTTTGTTAATCTTTATGACATAAGCAGGGATCATATAATCGGGCAGCACTCGGCCCAGGAGGTGCCTGGCTTCTGCCGGCTTTACCGCCTCATCAGCAGCAATATAGGCACATAAGTATATGTCCCCGGATGCGTCTTCTTTATCTACCACCACAGCATCCCTGATCCCGGCAATTTTTAATAATTGGTTTCGGATTTCTTCCAGTTCTACCCGGAATCCCCTGAGCTGCACCTGGTGATCGATCCGTCCTGAATAGACCATTTCCCCATTTTCCAGCAGCCGGACCAGGTCGCCGGACCGGTAAAGTGTTTCACCCAGGCGATGTGGATTCTCTGGGAATCGCTCCGCAGTTAATTGAGGTTGGTTCAAATACCCCCTGGATACCCCGGCGCCGCCCACATACAACTCACCGTATACGCCCACTGGCAGCAGCCGCTGATGTATATCCATCACATATGAGGTTAAGGTAGGAATCGGCTTGCCAATATGACTGAGATTTTCCTCGATCTCCCTGCCGGTGATCTCTTTATAAGTAACATGAACCGTGGTTTCCGTAATCCCGAACATATTGATCAACCGGGTCTGCGGATACCTCTCTCTCCACTCTTTCAATTTCCCGGGGCTGAGGGCTTCACCACCAAAAATAACATACCTCACAGGTAAATCCTGTTTTTCCTGGTTCACCTCCACATCGATGAACCGGTAAAATGCCGACGGTGTTTGGTTCAATACCGTTACTCCATACTGCCTAACCATGGATACATATTGTTCCGTGTCCATGGCCACCATTTTAGGAACCACAATCAACTTCCCACCATACAAGAGCGCACCGAAGATTTCCCATACAGAAAAGTCAAAACAGTGAGAATGGAACATGGTCCAGACATCCATGCTGTTAAAATCAAATTGAAATCCATTGTTAAAGAAAAGGCTCACCACATTCCGGTGTTCCACCATTACCCCTTTGGGTCTGCCGGTTGTACCGGAGGTGTAGATGATGTAACATAGGTGAGTAGGGTGAGTAGGGTAAGTAAGGTGAGTAGGGTGCTCCTCGCTCAATTCACTCAGCCTAACAATCTCAGTTTCCTCACTTACCTTACTCACCTCACTCAACTCACTCACCAAAACCCAGGCGTTGCTGTCTTTTAACATGTAATCGATGCGGTCATGGGGGTAATCCGGGTCGATAGGTAAATAGGCACCTCTTGCTTTTAAAATACCAATAATTCCTATGATCATGTCAATGGAACGGTCCATCATAATTGCAACAATACTGTCCGCCAGGACGCCTTTTTCCCTTAATAAATGGGCCAATTGATTGGATTTCCTGTCTAATTCACTATAAGTAATAGACATCTCGGGTAATTCGTGTAATTCGTGGGCTCCTTCCATGGCAATATGGTCCGGTGTCCGGGATACCTGGTGCTCAAAAATCTCATGGATTTGTTTATCCTGGGGGTAATCGGCTGTCTTCCCATTCCATTCCCACAATAATTGCTGCCTTTCCTGCGGCGTCAATATTTCAAACCTGGAAATTGGCTGCAGCGGAGCATCTAAGACAGCCTCTAACAGCACCCGGTAATGATCGATCAAGCGCCGTATCCGTGAAGCATCATAATAATCGGCATTGTAAACCAATACACCTTCTAAAAATTCCTCCTCCGATGCCTTTTTCTGTACCAATACATTCAGATCATACTTGCCCCAACCGAGATTGGTTTCCATGACTTCTACTTCCACATTTCCCATCGACGTCTTTAAAAAAGGTTTTTCTTCATACCGGAACAGCACATCAAACAGGGCAGTGCGGCTCATATCAATGTCCGGGTTTAAAGCCAATACCAACCGGTCAAAAGGCATATCCCGGTATCGATACGCTTCCTTTACGGTTCGCTGCACATCATCGATTACCTTTTTAAAAGAGTCACTGCCGGAAATAAAACTGCGCAGCACCAATAAATTGGCAGCCGGTCCCATCATGTTTTCTCTGCCAGGATGATGGCGATTATCAACAGTGGTGCCCACGATAATTTCATCCTGTGCACAATACACATGCAAAAGTACCTTGAAAACAGACAGTAGTAAAACAAATTCATCCGCGCCTTCCTGCTGAACATATGTCTTCATCCACCCGGTTAAGGATTCGGGAAATGTAAACGACTGCCTTGCCTCCCGGAAGGTGTGGATCTTGGCCCTGGGCCGGTCCGTGGGCAGCTCCAGGGCTTGGAGCTTGCCGTGTAATTTCCGTCTCCAATAAAAAAGCAGCGTATCCACCGCTTCTTCGGAAAATTCAGACTGCCAGCGACTGAAATCCACGTAATGGAACGGTAAATCCGGTATGTTCGGATTCTTATTATGTATTAATGCATCGTAAATTAGCGCTGTTTCCTGTACAAATAATTCTAATGATTTTTTATCGGCTGTAATATGGTGAAACGTGATCCCCAGGAGGAACCACTGATGCTCCCACCGGATCAACCTGCCCCGGATTAAGGGTTCTTTGTCCATGCTAAACGGCCGTTTGGATTCGGCAACAGCTTGCTCCACCGCTTCCGCAAAAGTGCCTGATCCTCCCTCTATCACCTGGAGGTTAAACTTAAAGTCTATGTCCGGGTCCACTACCTGGACCGATTTGTTATCCACGGTCACGATCCGGGTGCGCAGCGCTTTATGCCGGGCAATGACTTGCCGAATGCTCTTCTCCAGGACCTCCACATCCAGGGGACCGCTAATCTTTAAAATCAACGGTATATTATGGTAAATAGGAGAGGATTCGTATAAATGACCCGCTTCAAATGCATCGATAAACCACAACCTCTCCTGGTGATATGAAGCATCGAAATGATCGACTTCAGGGATAATGGGAGTAATGGGTAAGAGGTTTATTTTATCTTTCAGCAGCATGTGGGATATAGGAATCGAAAAATCCCTCACCATGTCGCCAAGCAGTGCCTGGAAGCGCTTCAGCATCAGGAGTATGGTCTTATTCTCAAATAGGTCTACATTATACTCAAACGTGAGGGTCAACGTGTTTTCCCCTTCATAAACATAAACGGTCAAATCGAACTTGGTCTTATGATAACCAGCCTCAAAAGGACTGATCAGTAAAGAACTGGTGGAAACACCGGTTTGAGACGGATTATAATTGATCATATTCAACAGCACATTAAATATGGGATGTTTACTGATATCACGTTCAAGTCCTATATCTTCCACCAATTTATCAAAGGGATATACCTGGTGATTATAAACGGAAAGGGACACTTCCCTGGTTTTTTGAAGTAGTTGAATAAACGTATCTCCGGGTTTAAATCGTGTGCGCAAAGCCAGGGTGTTTAGATAGAAGCCGATCTGGTTTTCCAGGTCGGCATGTTCCCTTCCGGCAATGGTGGTTCCGATGATAATATCGGTCTGACCGGTGTAACCATAAAGCAATACATTCAAGGCTGCCAGCAGGGTCATAAACAAGGTAACGTCCCTTTGTCCACTTAATGAGCCCAATTCCCTTAACTTCCGGGTCATTTCTTTATCCAGGTGGAGCGAAAGCGTATCACCCCTATAGTTCATCACTGCAGGACGTTCTTTATCGACAGGCAGGTCCAATTCCGGTAACACACCATGCAGTTGTTTCATCCAGAAATCTTTATGGTTTTCTGCTTCGGTTTCGCTTAGCTGCCGGTTCTGCCAGGCGGCAAAATCCTTGTATTGGATTTGCAGCGGTTCCAGGGAGTTATTAGCACCCTGTCGATACACCTCATAAAGAGCAAGCATCTCAGACAATAAAACATCTATAGAAAGGGCATCGCTGATAATATGATGCATATTAAATAAAAACACATGTTTTTTCTTTTCAAATCGAAGAAGCCTGGCCCGCAGCAAGGGGCCGCGCGCTAAATCAAAGCGGGTATTCTCTTCTGCATCGGCCAATTCTGCTGCCCTGGCTTCGCCATCTTTTACCTGGCTGAAATCCGATATCTCAATCTTAAAGCCGATTTCCTCCGGTAATTTTATTATCTGTTTGGGCTCACCGTGAATGGTAATAAAAACGGTGCGCAAACTTTCATGACGTTCCAACAGCGTTGCAAATACATTCTCAAATGCGCCTCTATCAAGAACCCCCTCCAGGAAATACGCGGCCGGCATATTAAAGGCCTCCAGGCCACCTTCGAATTGACTTACCACCCATACCCGCTTCTGCGAATGGGAAAGCTCATAATATTCTCTCTCCTCTACCGGTTCAATAGGGCTGTGACTTTGCCTGGCCGCATCCTTTACAACTTCAGATAATTCCTTTATGGTTGGGTGCTTAAAAATTTCAGCTATGGGCAGCTTGACCCCAAATTCCTTTTGGATGCCATTGACTACCTGGAGTCCCCTCAGCGAATGCCCCCCGATTTCAAAGAAATTATCATAAATGCCGATTCGATCCAGGTCGAAAATATCGTGCCATATCTGCCAGACCCGTTCTTGCAGGCCGTCCTGGGGTTCCACGTACGCTGCCGCAGTCTTTACTTCCGGCTTCGGCAACGCCCGCCGATCCACCTTTCCCGCCAGCGTCAAAGGAAATTTATCCAGGAATACAAAAAAAGACGGAATCATATATTCAGGTAATTCTGTTTGCAAAAATTCTCTCAATTCCGATTCGTCATATATTTGCTCTCTAAGATCTGCATCGCCCCCCCCCTCCGAAACCCAATACGCGCACAGGTATTTTTTACCGTCTTTATCCTCCCTGGCTGTGACTACTACTTCTTTAATCCCTGCCTTCCTCTTCAAAAGACTCTCAATCTCCCCGGTTTCAATCCTGAATCCCCTGATCTTCACCTGAAGGTCCTTCCGGCCAATGTATTCGATATTACCATCCGGCAGCCACCGACCTAAATCTCCGGTTTTGTAGATTTTTTGAGAAATATAGGTCCTATAGGACCTATTTGACCTATAGGAAACTGGAAGAAACTTTTCTGCGGTTAACTCCGGTTGGTTTAAATATCCGCGCGTTACACCCGGTCCGGCCACACATATCTCTCCAATTACACCTACGGGCAAAAGCCTCATGTTCTCATCCAGGATATAAACACTGTAGTTGGCAATGGGCTTGCCAATGGGAATCCCGGTTCCCGTACTGCCGCAATGCCTGTAATAAGCAGCACAAACCGTGCTCTCAGTGGGACCATAGGTATTATACACCTTTCCTGCCTCCACCAACCGGTCCACATATTCTTCTTTCAATACATCCCCACCACTGATAAAGGTATGAACATGAGTACCCTTTATACCGCCCGTCTTGTTGAACTCGTTTAACAATAACGGTGTACAGTCGATGATATTTACTTTATGTTTGACAATAAATTCCACTAATTTGTGAATATCTAAACGTTCATTTACTGCCGGGATGGCAAGCTTGCCCCCTCTCAATAAAACCGGGCAAATTTCTTCCACACTGGCGTCAAAGGTATAAGAAGACAGTTGGATCACGGTATCTGTGGGTTTGATGTTAAACTCCCGGTAAAAAGCAAACAAATTAATTATTACATTCCTATGCTCCACCACCACACCTTTGGGCCTTCCGGTAGTACCAGAGGTGTAGATGACGTAACACAGGTGAGTAGGGTGAGTAAGGTGAGTGAGGTGAATAGGGAATTCCTCGCTCAGTTCACCGGGTTTGACGACCTCAATTCCCCCACTTACCTTACTCAACTCACTCACCAGAAGCCTGGTACCACTGTCCTTTAACATGAAATCAATGCGTTCCTGCGGGTAATTGGGATCAATAGGCAAATAGGCGCCGCCTGCTTTAAGAATCCCCAGGATTCCTACAATCATATCAATCGAAGGTTCAACCAGGATGCCCACAATGGTGTCGGATGTGACACCCCTGGAACGCAAAAAATGTGCCAATTGGTTGGATTTTTTATTCAATTCCTTATATGTTAATTGAACAGGTTCCTCGCTTCTCTCTTTCTTGCCAACTGTCAATTGCCAACTGCCAACTATACTGACGCCGTCAGGCGTCCTGGCTGCCTGCTCTTCAAATAACCGGACCAGGGTTTTACCCTCCGGGTATTCTAATGCTGTATCATTAAAATCATATAAAATCTGTTCCTTCTCTTCTTCAGACAATAAATCGATATCTTCCAACCGGGTATTCACATCTGAAACAGCCTTTTCCACCAGGTAAGTAAAATGGCCAACAACCCTTTCTATGGTTTCTTTTCGGTATAAACCGATATCATATTCCACCCGTCCTTCAATAGTCTCATCGGTTCTTAAAAAGGAGAAAAGGATATGATAATCCGCATCCTGGATATACTTCCTGTCATGAATGTTCTCCAGCAAAAGGACAATATCAAATAAAGTATTATCCGTTTGAAAACTCCCGGGACCCGAACTATTTAACTGGTCCATCAATACTTGAAGCGGATAATTCTGATGCTCCGTGGCTTCTACCACTGTCTGTTTGGTCTGCAGCAGTAATTCTTTAAAGGTCATAAATTCCTTTACCTGGTTCCTCAATACCAGGACCGTATTGATAAATTCAATATCCTTTTCCTGTTTATATATGGGAGAACAAATAAGAATGTCCCGGGTTTGAGTATACTTTTCGAGCAGCACCACCAATCCTGAAACCAGGACAATATGAAGGGTATAATCAAATTTATTGCTTAATGCCATTAATTTTGAAAAAAGCTCACCGGTCAATTGAAACTCCAGTGTCCCCATTGAAACTTCAACTTCAGCACCTTGAGCTTTTTTAAAGTCATAGAGTAAGCTGGTTTTGACCGGGTTCCCCGACAATTTTTTCAGCCAATAGTTTTTCTCTTTGATGTTCTGATTGGCTGCTGCTGCCAACCGATGCGAATAACTTCTACCCTCCATGGTCCAAATATCCTTATTATCTCGTTGAGTAAGTACTTAACTTACTCACCTTACTCACCACACTCAACTATTCTCAAAATCCAAAAGTAATTTGAGGTACTGTTGATTTTGCTTCCCCCAGCTCATGAGATATCTTGATCTCTTTAAGGGTGATGTGTTTATTTTCCACCACTGCTGACACAATTTCCTTAAAATATGTGATGAATTGTTCTATGGTTTCCTGTTTAAACAATTTTGTGCTGTATTTAAAGTTAAAAAAAAATTGGTCGTCTTTATCGGTTTCAACAACGGTCAGAATTAAATCCAGCATGGACTGTCGTTCCTGGCCTTGGTATTTTTTGAGGCTTGGAAAAGTATTCCTGTTTCCATTGGTTTTTCCTTGTATCCAGAACGAATCCTTGCTTCGGGGAACAAAGGTAAACAACACCTCAAAGATGGGATTTCGCCCACTATGCTTTTTCACGTGGACTTTTTTCACCAGGTCTTCAAATTGATAATCCTGGTTATCAAAAGCTTCCAGTGTTCTCCGCTTCACTTCCCTTAAAAATTCATCAAACGCTTTGTCCTGTTCTGGATAGTTTCGCAAGACAAGGGTGTTGATAAATGCGCCAATGATACCGTATAAATCCGAATGCCGACGACCCGCTACAGGCGTGCCCACCACAATATCCTCGCTGCCGCTGAGTTTGGATAGCAATATATAGAACAAAGCAAGAAGCACTGTGAACATGGTGGTGCCTTCTGCTCTGGCGTATTCCCTTAATTGCATTACCTGCAGTGGAGATATCATAAACCGGATACTGGTGCCTTCAAAACTCTGGTTCGCAGGTCTATCATAATCCGTCGGTATATGCAAAACCGGTACCTCACCGGAAAACTCCTTCGCCCAGTACGCTTCTTCCCGCTTCATCTCTTCTGAATCCAACAATTGGTTCTGCCATTGGGAAAAGTCTTTATACTGGAGTTCCAATTCCGGTAATTTTTCTTCTTCACCTTCATATATCATCATAAACTCTTTTATGAATATCTCAAAGGATATGTCATCCGCTGTGATGTGATGTATATCAAATAAAAACAAATATTTTTCCTTCTCTATTTCGATTAAGCCCACTCTGAAAAGAGGCGGCAGGGAGAGATCAAAAGGACGAACAAAATTTTTTATAATCCCATCCAAATTGCCTGTTGACGCTGCCTGCTGCCTGCTCCTGCTGTCTGGATCATCATATTCTACTGCAAAATCCACATATTCATGTATTTTCTGAACAGGGTCTTTGCCCACCACCTCAAACGATGTTCTTAAACTCTCATGACGCTCAATTAGCTTTTTAAAGGTATTCTCCAGCCTCTGCTTATTTGCTTTTCTTTCCAGTATAAATGCCTCATAAACATTGTATGCTGTGCTCTGGGGAACCAACCGGTAGACAAAATAAAACCTCTTCTGTGCCGGAGATAGTGGATAATACTCTTGCTTTTCCACCGGCTTGATGGGTATAAATCCATCTTTTGTCGCTTTTTTTACATATTCTCCCAGATCCCTTATCGTGGGAATATCAAATAATTCGGATAGGTACAAACCAACATTGAAGCGTTTGCGCATCTCTGCTATCATCAAGGTGGCTCGCAGCGAATGTCCACCCAATTCAAAAAAATTATCATCGATACCGATCCTGTTTTTCTCTATTCCCAGCACACAGGACCATATGCCTGTTAATTCCTCTTCCAATTCATCCCGGGGGACTGTATACGTATACGTATCCGCACCCCTTGTTTCCATCAATTCCGGGGTCCCTGGTTCCGGTAGTGACCGACGGTCAATTTTCCCCGTGGGGGTCAAGGGCATTTTCTCAAGCCGTATAAAAAAGGCAGGAATCATATAATCCGGTAAAACCTTTGCCAGGTATTTTCGCATTCCTGGAATCTGCACTTCATTGTCTGAAACCATATAAGCGCATAAATAACCATCTCCACTATCTCCACAGCCCCCTTTACTCCCCTTGAACAGCACTGCTCCTTCTCTTATTCCCGGATGGCTCAGCAATTGGTTCTCGATTTCTCCCAACTCGATCCTGACCCCCCGGATTTGTACCTGGTGGTCGATCCTGCCTAAAAATTCAATATTGCCGTCCGGCAGCCAACGAGCCATATCACCGGTTTTGTAGATTTTTTTAGAAGAAATATAGGTCCTATAGGTCCTATAGGACCTATATTCTATAAACCTCTCTGCTGTCAACTCCGGGTTGTTCAAATAACCCCTGGCCACCCCGGCTCCACCGATGCACAATTCGCCGGAAATTCCAACAGGCTGCAAACACCCGCTGTTGTCCAGGATATACAACATTACATTTTGTAAGGGCTTACCAATGGGGACTTTACCTGTACCATCCCATCGGGCCAGCGAATAACCGGAAGCATAAACCGTGCCTTCTGTAGGTCCATATAAATTCTCCAGCACAATATCCGTATTGAATCGCCTGAATTTACTCACCAGCTCCGGTAAAAGCTCTTCACCAGCTAAAAATATATATTTCAAACTGGATATCCTGGCGATATTCTGCTCATCCAATACCTCCAAGAAAACATTAAACAGCGACGGTGCGAAATTGATATGGGTAATCCCCTCCAATTCGACTACATTGATGATCCTCCAGGGGTCTTTTCTCTCTTCCTCTCCCATGACAACCAACCGTCCACCTCCCCAGTACCAGCCGAATAATTCAGTTACAGAGACATCAAACACAAATGAAGTCTTCAACAGGTAAGCATCGGTTTCCCTCATGGGATACATGTTGAAAAGGGCGGACAAAACATTTACTACGGAACGATGTTCCACTATGACGCCTTTGGGTTTACCGGTGGAACCGGAGGTGTAGATGATGTAGCATAGGTGAGTGGGTTGAGTAAGGTGAGTAAGGTGAGTGGGTTCTGCATCTTCCTTCTCTACAATTAATGATGGCAAATCAATCAATTCAGTTCCCTCACTTACCTCACTCAACTCACTCACCTCACTCAACAAAACCTTTGCATTGCTATCCTTCAACAAATAATCGATGCGTTCCTTCGGGTAATTCGGATCAATGGGCAAATAGGCTCCACCTGCCTTTAAAATACCCATGATGCCAACGATCATTTCAATCGATGACTCCACCATGATTCCCAAAATGGTGTCCGGCCCAACGCCTTTTTTTCTCAATAAATGCGCCAATTGATTTGATTTTTCGTTTAATTCTCTGTAGGTTAATTGAACAGATTCCCAGAGCTTCTCCCCTTTGCCAACTGCCCCCTTATCGGTCGGGGGTGCCACCCCCTGCTTACTGCCAACTACACTGACGCCGTCAGGAGTCCTGGCTGCTTGTTCTTCAAATAATTGATGAATAGCCTTATCTTTCGGATATTCCGCCTCGGTTCGATTAAATTCAAATAGAATCCTGTTTTTTTCTTCTTCAGATACCCGGCATTCTCGATTTTTTTTCATATTTTTCCTCGATTTTCGCTTTTTCTTCGCTAATTCTTAATAAATTCCATTTTATCCACCTAAAATCCAAACTGGATATCCTCAGCCTGAACGACGCTGCTTGCGGCTTCTCCCAAATAAAGGGGAATTTTGATATCCTCTATTTTTATATCTTTATTTTCGATAACCGATGACATGATCTTTTCAAAAAAAGTACTGAACTCCTCCATGGTTTCTTGTTTAAATAAGGCCGTACAATAAGCTATTTCAATCCTGGTTCTATCTTCTTCCTCCACGGCCCAGAAAGTAATGTCTTGCTGGGCATGAGCAACGAATTCACGATCCATTTCATATCGAGTAAAATGCAGCCCATCCACTTCCTCTTTTTCAATGTCGCGATTTCGAAAGATAAACATAACATCAAACAACGGATTACGGCTGAGGTCCTTTTTCTTTATAAGGGTCTCTATCATATCTCCAAAAGGGTATAATTGATTTTCAAAGGCCTTTAAAGTTTTGTGCTTCAACTCCTTTAAAAACTCTGAAAAGGTTTTGGAGTTTGCCGGGTAATTGCGAATGGGAAGGGGATTGACAAACACACCAATAAGGTTTTGGAGTTCCCATCTTACTCGTCCGGCTGCAATTGTGCCGATGACAATATCTTCCTGTCCCGTATATCGAAACAGCAGGATATTGGTTACAGCCAACAGCACCATATAGAGGCTGGTTCCTTCTCCTAAAGCCAGGGTCTTTAGTTTTTGAAACATTTCCCCTTCTATTTCAAAATGAAGCCTGCTGCCTTCAAAGCTCTGTATTTCCGGCCTTGGATAATCAGTCGGCATATTCAATAAGGGAATACCCCCGGAAAATAAACCACACCAGTACTTCTCTTGCTTTTTATACTCTTTGGGCTTAAACCATCGATTTTCCCACTCTGAAAAATCCCGGTAACGAACCCTGAGTTCAGGTAATTCTTCTCCTCCGTATAAACGGATGAACTCCCTGGCCAGGAGTCCCCGCGACACTCCATCCGATATGATATGGTGCATATTCACCAAAAATAAATGCCTGGTTTCGGTTAATTTAATTAACCCCACCCGCAGCAAAGGGGGCTTTGATAAGTCAAAGGGCCTGAAAAAATGTTTAAATAATTCTTTTACATCTACGCCATTACCCGGTGCCCAGTGCCCAGTGCCCGGATCATAATATTCGATTTCAAAATTAACCTTTTGATGTATCCTCTGCACCGGTTTTCCGTCGATCTCTGCAAACGATGTTCTCAACCCCTCATGTCTCTCGACCAATTCCCGGAAAGCCTGCTGGAAACGGCCCCTGTCCGGTTTTCCCTCAACTTCAAACGCCAGGGACATGGTGTATTCCAAGAAAAGATTTAAAATATACAACCTCTTTTGGGATGAAGATAATGGATAATATTCCTTTTCTTCTGCCGGTTCTATTGGTGCAGTTGGAGCAGATATGACCTGCTGTTTCTTTTTCGCGGCCAGGGAGTTCAGCTTCTTTTCCAGCAGCTTCCGGCGCTCAGGTGATAACCTCGATATCCGCTCTTGGATGTTCATGATTTAAGATAACTTAGACAGGGGTTTAAATTGCCGGCGGTTGAATACCTGCCGCTGCTTATTTGCCCGTTCTTGTATCTTCCGGTATGTATCGTGCACATCCACACCCGGGGCTTGCTGCGCTTGTTTGTGGTCTTCCTCGATAAATCGTGCCAACAAATGAATGGTAGGATAACGAAACATATCCACGATGGTCAGTTCTGTCTTTTCTTTGTACATTTCACTCAAGCGATTGTGTACCTGGGTGAGCAGCAGCGAATGCCCCCCCAGGTCAAAGAAATTATCATTGATGCCCACTTTTTCCAGTAAAAGAAACTCTTTCCACACAGCAGCGATTTTTTTCTCAACTACAGTTTGAGGGGCTTTGTAATCCACGTCCAGTTCAGGCCGGTCCCAGGAAGGCACGGGTAATGCGTCAATGTCCACTTTGCCATTGGGATTCAACGGGATGTTATCCACCATTTCAAATACAGTGGGTATCATGTATTCGGGAATTCTCTGTCCCAACCACTCCCGCAAATGACTGCTGGTCAGTTTATGGCTGTTTTCACTGGCCAAATAAGCCACCAGGCGTCTATCACCAGGCACCAGTTCCCGGTCTATCACTACCACATCCCGGATGTCCGGGTGCAGCCCCAGGGTGGTTTCAATTTCCGATAATTCGATCCGGTACCCATGAATTTGAACCTGCGTATCAATGCGGCCCAGAAATTTGATTCTTCCGTCCGCCAGCCATGCTCCTAAATCACCGGTTTTGTAGAGGTAGCTCATAGCTGATAGCTCATAGCTCATAGGGAGCTCTCCAGAACTGCTTGCTTTCTTCTCCCTCTTATCAGCTATGAGCCATGAGCTATGAGCTAAAACAAACTTTTCTTCAGTCATCCCCGGATTGTTTAAATAACCCCTGGCTAATCCGTCACCACCGATATAAATCTCACCGGGAACACCAATGGGCACCGGGTTCATTTGCTGATCCAGGATATAAACCTGCGTATTGATAATGGGACTGCCTACGGAAATCACCGGTTGTTTTTGTTTTGAAAAATCCGTATCATTTTTATTTAAAACAATATAAGTGGAACAAATAGTGGCTTCGGTTAACCCATAACCATTTACAACGGTTACCGATGAGATCAACCGGTCGATATCGCCGGCGGAAAGGGCTTCGCCGCCGCTCAATAAGAGTCTCAATTTGCCAAGCTTCCAGGTATCGCCGGCCAACGCATTCAAACGCGCAATCATCGACGGTACAGTACTGAGAATAGTGATATGGCTTTCTGACAACAGGTCCGCCAATTTCTTCATGTCCAGGAAATGAGCTTTATCCGCCAATACAACAGCACCCCCAGAGGTAAGAATAGGCAATATTTCCCCTACAAAACTGGCAGACGCAATAGACGTCAACGGAAGTATGCGATCACCGGGGCCAGGTCCATAGGAGCGAATAAACGAATATATCAAATTGACAATACTCTTGTTTTCAATCAATATGCCTTTGGGCTCACCTGTGGAACCGGAAGTATAGATGATACATGCGGCATTAGAGGGTCTGCACCGATTCGCCGCACAGTCGGCGCTCTCCCCGGCAATTTTTTCCCTCTCCAAATCCGAATCCAGGCAAATGATCCTTCCACGATAACCACTAAACCGGTTCAAATAACTTTCCTGCGTGATCAGGACCGGGGGTTGAGCATCCTCCAGGATCACAGTTAATCGCTGGTTCGGATATGCCGGGTCCATAGGAATATAAGCACCACCTGCTTTGAGAATCCCCATAATGCCGGTAATCAACTCCAGGGAATTGTCCATGCAAATGCCCACCATGGTCTCCGGTCCGATTCCCATTTTCTCCAGGTAATGGGCCGCCCGGTTGGCATCTCGTTCCAGTTCCCCGTAAGTCATTCGCCGGTCCCAGAAAATAACAGCGTTTTCATTAGGATGCTCTTGAACACAGGATGCAAACAATTGATATATACAAAGGTCCTCCGGGTATTCAGCGGCGGTGTTATTCCATTCCATCAATAATTGCTGCATTTCTTCCCGGGAGAGCATAGGCATGTGGGTAACGGTTTGGTCCACATCGTCGATGGCTGCCTCTACTATTGTCTTGTAATGCCGGATCATTCGTTGGATGGCGGCATGCTCAAATAAATCGGTGTTGTATTCGCAGGTGCCCCGGAGTGTGCCCTCTTCCTCCCACAGGGTTAAGGATAAATCCACCTGTGAGAACCCAGTATCGATCTGGATGGGTGTGATGGTAAGACCGGATATTTCAGCGGGGGGCATGGGGGCATTTTGCAGTTGAAACATCACCTGGAATATGGGGCTGACACTTAAATTTCGCTGCGGGTTCAATTCTTCCACCAGTTTTTCAAAGGGCATGTCCTGGTGGGCATAGGCTTGCAGTGCTGCCGCCCGAACTCGCTTCAGAAGCGTTTTAAAGGTGGGATTTTGGGAAACATCCAGGCGTAATACCAGGGTATTGACAAAAAGGCCGATGAGATTTTCCAGCTCCACACGATTACGGCCGGCAACAGGTGTGCCGATGAGTATGTCCTCCTGTCGTGGATAGGTATATCGAAATAGCAGTACGATGTATGCCGCCACCAGCAGCATAAAAAGCGTCACATCTTCCTGTTGGGCCAGTGCTTTCAACTCCCGGAAGGTGTGTTTAGAAATGCGGAAAGGTTCAAGCGATCCTCCCCCTGAAGGCATATTGGGCCGCGGGTGATCAGCAGCTAATTCCAATACCGGCGGTGCACCTGCCAACTGTTTCTTCCAATACGCCAACTGGGTTTCAAACAACTTCCCCTGCATCCATTCATGAAGCCATTGCACATAATCGCTGTATTGAACCGGGAGTTCGGGAAAAGGCGATGATTTGCCCTCGCTAAACGCTTTATAAAGAGCCTTTAACTCTTCCAGCATAATGCCTTTGGACCAGCCATCCACGACGATATGATGCTTATTCACCACAAGGGCATAATCCTCTTCATCTATTTTTAATAATGCGGCTCTTATCAAAAGGTCCCTGGATAAATCAAAGGGCTGCCGGGAAAACCGGTTCACAAATTCCCGGATTTGCTCATCCACATCTACCGATTTTCCAGGATCCTTTTCCAGGGCGGTTACCGATATAGTCATGCGATCATTTTTATTGGGAGTTTGAATCGGTTTGCCTTTTTGGAACAGGAAGTTCATACGCAGGACCTGATGCCTGCGGATAATTTCATTAAATGTTTGTTCCAATATGGAAATATCCAATGGCCCCTTGATGCGCAGCGCCGTGGGATCGTTGTAGGCTGCACTTTCCGGGTCGAATTGCTGCAAAAACCATATGCGCCGCTGAGCAAAAGACAATTGAAAAGGCCCCGGATCATTTCGACGGCTCAACACTGGACCTTTGGGCGCTCGAATCCCCCTCTTCTTCAATAATTCTTCATATATTTTTTGCTTATTCATTATATTAGATGACCGTAGGTGTCGAAGTACTCGGAAAACCGGTTACGGATATCCGTCTCGGTAAACCCGAAATCTTCCAACCTGTATTTATGGGTACCGTGTTTGTGCTGCGGGTTGTCCGTTAACCATTTTAAAATACCTTTCTCTTTGTCGGGGTCCCAGGGATAACCGAATCGATGATAGATATCCCGGATCACTTCCACAGGCTGCCTGATCAATTCTCTATAGCTGATACTTTTCAACCGGTTCGTACCGGATTTTTCAATTTCCATTGTTTTGTGGAGCGATTGTTTAAAGTACTCCATGTAGAGTTTGATAAATTCATCCGGTCCTGCACTCAGATCATGAAACACCGACAATAGACTTAACCCGGAGGCAATGGATTTACAGGGATTGCGATGCATCCATATGACGGCGGCATCCGGGAATACGTTAAAAATGGCATCGACGTTGAACAAATGTGCCGGGCATTTGAGCAGCAAATGGTCTCCTGGTTTTCTCCACAACAATAATTGCAGCAATTTTTTGTAATACCGGTAACTGTCGGTCATGTCCTGTTGGAGGAACCATTCCAGGTAGTTGGTCAAATACCATTCATTGGGCCAGGCAATGTTATAAAAAGTAATGCGCAGTAAATTAAAACATTCTTCCGGGCCAGTGGCTTTGGTTTCATGGCGGTAAATGAATTCCGGCCGCAGCGAATATAATGCTTTCAACCCCTGTTCCGTCAGGTTCACGGCATAAGCCTCAAAATTCTCGATATCCTTCCGCTGATAGGGGTATAACAATTCCCAGTAGAGCAATACCCGCCAGATAGAATCCCGGGAAATCAGATGATGAATCAGTGTGGTACCGGTCCTGGGCAGCCCGGTAATAAAAAGGGGCTGTTTCACAGGAATTCCCGATATCTCCTGGTAAGACTTAAAATTATCCTGGATATACAGCCTCTTCCCCAGTATATCCGCGATGGTATAAGCAAAGGAGAACCGTTTATTAACATCTTCAGGGTACATTTCATTAAAAAATTCCAACAATTTCCCCAGCGGATACTGAAAGCTCTCATCTCCCCAATCACACAGGTTGGTTTTTTGACAGGCCATCTGCATTAAATGTTCCATCGATAACGACGAAAGCGGCGACGACATATCTTTTACTTTGTTTTTCCTATGCATAATTAATTAATCCTCGATTTTTCGAAAGGAGCTCGTTAACTCATTAACTGGACCTCCCGGTAAGTCCTGGCAATTTCTTTAACGGTTTCGGCGTCACCCCAGGTATGGGCGATATTATCCACCACCTCCCGGATGGTAGGCCGGTCAAAAAGAGTGGGCAACGGGATATCGATGCGAAAGATTTCCCGTAGACGAGAGATCAACTTGGTGGCAATCAACGAATGCCCCCCCAGTTCAAAGAAATTGTCGTGAACCCCTACCAGTTCGATGCCCAGGAGTTCCTGCCAGATTTCGGCCACGATTTTTTCCGCTTCGTTTTTGGGTGCTTCATAGATACTTTGCAACTGCGGGCGTTTATGCACAGTTTGTTTTTGCCGGCCGTCAGCTCCATCTGCTTCCCTGTCCGCATCCCCAGTATCCGTTGTCACCCACTGCCGCAGCCGGCGGTACAAATCTCCGCTGGAGACCACAATTCGCGGCAGCTTGTTAAACGCCAGTACCCGTTTAAACGTCTCTTTGCCCTCCTCCGGGGTGATATTTAACGCCACCACCGTGTGTCCCATCATGGTGTTCATACCATGCTCATCGCTGCCGGTGTTTTGTTCGGGTTCCCAGTCCGCCCAGTTGATGCTGATCCAATTCTTTCGCTGCACCAGGGACTGCTGGATGGCAAAACCGTCCATAAAACCATTGGCTGCACTGTATGCATAAAGACTGAGTCCACCCAGGAGGGGCGACAGCGAGGAGGTCAACAAACAGAAATCCAGGTCTTTGTCCCTGAACACTTCCTCCAGGACAAGGGTACCCTGGATTTTGGGGGCAAAATGGCGTTGGNNGAAAGCAGCGGGGTCCATCACACCGGCGGCATGAACGACGCCGTGAATATTGCCAAACCGCTCTTCCGCTTGTTGAACCGCGATTTTCATTTGCTGAAAGTCCGCTGCATCGGCCTGCACCACCAGGACTTCGGCCCCCATTTCCTCCAACTGCCGGATGCGCTCCCCCTTTTCCCGGCGCGAACCGCCGGACCGGCTGGTAAGCACCAGCCTTGCCCGGAGGTTTCGGGCCAGGTAACCGGCAATGGTCAAACCGATCCGCCCCAATCCACCGGTAATTAAATAAATCCCTTGTTCCCTCAATAATGCCGGGTATCCTTCGGATTTGGGCGGTTTTACCGGCTCAAATCCCTGCACCCAGCGATGAGGTCCGCGAAAAGCAATTACCCGGTCCGAGGGAGAGGCATTAAATTCCGCCAGAAGCGTGTCTACCAGCGCAGCGGTTTCTTCATCATATTGAATTTGAACGTTCTCATGCTGCGAATGCGATTGCGCATGCATATATGGGTAAGTATAAAGACCAATATCGATGCTGCGGCAAAGGATATTGGGATACTCCTGGGAAATCACATTACAGGGACCCAGGACAGTGGATTTTCCTGGACTGCACATATCACTGCTTTCAATTTTGTGCACATGATTGGTCACCATCCAGAGCTCTATATTGTCGAACATGGATAAACGGCCCATGGCCTTTACCAGGTAAAGCAGGCTGTAAAAACCCCGCTCCAGGGAATCCGAGACATCATCGGCAGGCGTGGGGGTGAGCAGCCATAAATTCACAATGGTATCAAATCCCCGGTCCTGCTCCCGGAGCTCTTCCAATAATGCCGCATAATCTTCGTACCGGCCGGGATGGATTGTATAGGTGTATTCACAAACTGCACCGCTGCTTGAATCCAATTTCTCGAATCTTTCTCCCATTTTGACAGCGATGATTTCCATTTCATTTTCATTTCCAGGATGGCTGGACTCCAGCTTCAATTGTTGAATCAGCCGGGTGCTTATTGGCGATTCATCCGAAAAAATAAGCCAGCGTTTTTCGCTAGCAACCGCAGCTTTACCCTGTTTGAACAGGGGGGGAATAGACTGCTTCCAGCAGGGGACATAAAACCACTCATCGATATTTTTAATTTTGGCAATCTGACCCGCTGCGGTCGATGGGATGTCTCTTTCTGCTGTCACTACACCAGGCTCAAGCCAGTAGCGCTTCCCTGCAAAGGGGTAGGTGGGCAACGGAATTCGCTGACACTGGTGATACCTGTAAAAACCTTTCCAGTCGATTTCCATCCCGGCAGCCCACAATTTACCCAGTGCGCGCAGCAAAAAGGCTTTGTCTGCTGCGTTCTCACTCTCTTTGGGCAATGAGGCCAGGGCAAACCGCTCATTAACAGCCTCATTCCTGGGGTGTTGGGCCGTAAAACCACATAAACTGTTGCCCGGTCCAACTTCTAAAAAGAAATTACACGTGGTTTTCAACAACTCGCTGATGCCTCTGGAAAAACGAATGGGGCTGAGCGTATGGGTGATCCAATATTCCTCTGAAGTGACTTGCTCAGCGGTTATCCACGTGCCGGTTACATTGGAGATATAGGGAATGGCGGGTGGTTTGGCGTTGACGGCAGTTTTTTTAAAGAGAGCGGTCAACTGGGTTTGTACCGCTGCCATCATCCTGGAGTGAAAGGCTTGAAAAGCTTTTAACCGGCGATAAATGACCTTTTGTGCTTGCAATTGCTTTTCCAGGGATTGGATTCCTGGCAATTTCCCGGAAACGATGCAAAGGTCCGGGGTGTTGACGGCCGCGATGGAAACCCCCTCCACTGCTTCTACCAGGGGTTTCAGTTCAGCTTCCGGCAGTGAAACCGCAGCCATTGCCCCCTGTTCCAGCGAATGAATGAGTTTGGCTCGCTCCGCCACCAGGGACAAAACATCCTCCAATGAAAACACACCGGATACACAAGCAGCAGTGTACTCGCCCAGGCTGTAACCGATCATGGCATAGGGCTTGATTCCCCAACTCATCAACAATTGCGCCAGGGCATATTCTACGGTAAATACCGCGGTATGCGAATATATCGTCTGACTCAGGGCCGACTCTTCTTCGCTTAAAGTTCCTGTTTCCCGGTCCACCAGTTTTCGTAGATCAATACCCTTCGTGCGTTTTTTTGGCCGGTCAATATTATCCACATAAAGGAGCTCCCGCAAATCCCGACCCAGGATGGATTTGAGTATGTCGCAGCACCGGTCCACCTGTTCTCGAAATACCGGTTCTTCGTCATATAGTTGAGCGGTCATGTTCACATAGTGCTCCCCAATCCCGGGGAACATAAACACCAAGGATTTTTCTCCTTCGCGGCAGGTATACATGACAATCCGTTTGGGATTAAAATCTTCAAGGGTGCGGACAGCATCTTCCCGGTTGCGGCACGCCACTGCCAGGCGATGTTCAAAGGCTTTCCGGCCGACAGCCAATACATAAGCGACGTCTGCCAGGTTTATGGCCGGGTTCTTTTTTAAATGCTGCACCAGGTTTTCCCTTACCTGGTGCAGGGCGTCTTCTGTCCGGCCAGAAAGAAGAATGATCTGACTGTCTGCCCTCTGACCATCCGACCTTCTGTCCTCAGTCCATTCCTCCAGGAGCACGTGGGCATTGGTGCCGCCGATGCCAAAGGAACTGACCCCGGCCCGCCGCGGTGTCCCGTCTATAAACGGCCAATCCGCCAGCGTTTGATTCACATAAAACGGCGTATTAGCAAAATCAATCATGGGATTGGGTTGCTCCACGTTGATACTGGGGGGAATTTGTTTATGCTGCAAACATAAAACAGCTTTAATCAAACCCACCACACCGGCGGCAATATCCAGGTGACCGATATTGGACTTCAACGAGGCAATGGCACAGTACTGGTTTTTACTTTTGTTTTCCCGGCCGTCCAATGCTTCGGCAAAGGCCCGGTTCAGCGCCGCCACTTCCACCGGGTCCCCCAGAACTGTGCCGGTGCCGTGGGTCTCCACGTAACCAATAGTATGGGGAGAAACACCGGATTCTTTTAATGCCTGCAAAATTGCATTGGCCTGTCCGATTTCACTAGGACTGGTATAGCCTACTTTTAATGATCCGTCATTGTTGATGCCGGAGCCTTTGATGACAGCATAAATATGATCGTTATCCCGGGCTGCTTTTTCCAGGGGTTTTAACACCACGATACCAATGCCGTTGCCAAACACGGTACCGTTGGCATTAGCATCAAAGGCACAGCAGTGTCCGTCCGGCGATAAATAACCCCCTTCATTGTAAAAATAGCCGCTTTTCTCCGGGATGCTAACGGCAACACCCCCGGCCAGTGCCATATCGCACTCGTTGTTTAATAATGCTTGCTTTGCCATGTGAATGGCCACCAACGATGTGGAACAGGCGGTCTGCACCGTAACCGCCGGTCCCTTTAGATTGAGCTTATAGGAAACACGGGTGGCTAAAAAATCCTTATCGTTGGCTATCATGGTCTGGAACTCACCCAGGGCATTGACCACTTCCGGGTGGGCCATCACGTTATTTAAAATATAGGTGTTCATGGCTGTGCCAGCATAAACCCCCACACGTCCAGGGTATATCTCCCCTACATAACCAGCATCTTCCAGGGCCATCCAGGCATGTTCCAAAAATAAACGCTGCTGCGGATCAATGATTTCCGCTTCGCGGGGATTAAAACCAAAAAAATCCGCATCAAATAAATCCACATCTCCCAATATCCCATAAGCAGGAACCAATTTGCATACCCCCTGCACATAGTGATCAATAGGAGCACCTTCCAATTCCTCTTCTTCGAAAAAGGAAATAGATTCGACTCCATTGCTCAAATTCTCCCAGAACTCCTCGATATTAGACGCACCAGGGACCTTAAGAGAAATCCCGATTACCGCAATAACACGACCCACCGGACCTCTCTTTTCCTTCTCCTCTTCCTTCTCCTTAACCTCAACCTTAACCCCACCCTTAACCTTCTCTATAAACTCCGCCTGGAGGGCGATGGTGGGAAAATTAAACAATTCGATGATGGATATCTCCCGGTCAAGCTCAAATGCTTTTTCCAGTTTGCTTTTTAATTTGATCAGCAGGAGGGAATGACCACCCAGGTCAAAGAAATTGTCATTCATACCGATTTGCCCGGTTTTCTTATCCAGCAGCTGCTTCCAGATTTCCTGGATCCTGGTTTCCAGTTCGCTCCGCGGTGGTTGATAGGCAGTACCGGTACCAATACTGGCTTTTATTTCAACCTTTGCCAGGGCTTTCCTGTCGATTTTGCCGTTGGGTGTCAGGGGCAGTTCCTCCACAGGGACAAATTGGGCAGGTACCATATAGTCCGGGAGGGTTTTCAATAAAAACTGGCGGATATCAGAGGTGGTAATTTCTACATCCGCTGCCAAAAAGGCATAAAGTGTGGTATCACCCTCTTTATTTTCTCTGGCAATTACCGCGGCTTCTTTGACCGGTTCGTACCGGATGATATGGTTTTCGATTTCCCTGATTTCCACACGGTTGCCGCGTACTTTAACCTGATGGTCCAGACGCCCCAGGTACTCCACCACACCCTCCACTAACCACCTACCAAGATCACCAGTACGGTACATGGTAATTTCCTTTTTTTTCTCATCCTGGTAATCCTGGAAATCCCATAAATCATGGTCAAATTTTTCTTTGGTTAATTCCTTCCTGTTCCAATAGCCATACCCTACCCCGGCTCCAATGACACAAATCTCCCCTGCCACTCCCACAGGCTGTAATTGTCCGTGATGATTCAACACCAATACCTTTGTATTTAATGCCGGGGTTCCTATGGGAACTTTTTTCGTATCGGTATCCACTGGGATGGTATAATGCAGTACATCATCACAGCACTCGGTCATGCCGTAACAATCCACCAGGTCTATTCCCGAAGGATAAGCATTGTAAAACTTATTCACCACAAAAGGCTTGGTCTCTTCAGAGGTCAGTGCTATTTTGCGTAAGTCTTCCAGGTTGATTTTTTCTTTTCCCTCTTCCAGCATAAATAAATAGGCTTTTAACACCGGAGGAATGACTTCAATAACCGTCACACCATCGGCGGCCACCCTCTGGAATTGACCATAAGGGTCCCATTCGATCTCCTCCGAATAGACCACCAACCTGGCCCCGGTAAATAAAGGGGCAAGAATCTGCCACAGCGCGGCAATGACATTGATACTAAAATTATTGGCTACCGTATCCTTCTTAGTAATCCCCAATACGTCGATTTTACTGTACGTATGGTTCACAACACCGGAATGGTGCAATAATGCACCCTTGGGGTTTCCGGTGGAACCCGACGTATAAATAATATATGATAAATCCACGGGTTGAACAGCCCTGCCTGGATTCTCCAGGGGATAAGCGTTTAGTTCTTCCGGATCGTAGCGGATTACGATTATGCCTGCATTATCACTGCCTGCAAAGGTGACTTCCTTGTGCTTTAAAAAGAACCCGGCTTCGCTGTCATCGATGATAAAACGATTCCGTTCGTCCGGGTGCCCCATATCCAAGGGAATGCAGGCCGCACCGGCTTTCAATATCCCCAGGACCGCCGCGATCATATCGATGGACCGGGGGAACATCATAACTACCCGCGAGTTTTCCGACACACCGACAGCAGCCAACATATGAGCCAATCGATTGGCCCGATCATTCAATTCCCGGTAAGTTAGCCAGCAATCCTGGTATTGAACAGCCTTGTTGCCCGGAGTTTTCTCCACCTGGTCCTGGATGACACCATGAATGGTTTTATCAATCAAAAATTCTATTTCAGGTTCATTAAATTCATTCAGAATCCGGTGTTTTTCTTCCTGCGACAGCATATCGATTTCCGATACTTTTTGAGCGGTATCGCCGGTAATACCGTCAAAGACGTTTATAAAATGTTGGGACAGCCGTTCAATGGTTTCAACCGCGAATACATCCCCATTGTAATGAAAATCCACCTGTAAGTGATCAATGTCCTCCACCAGCAGTACCTGGAGGGTCAAATCAAAATTTGTCATTTCGAACATTTCATAAGAACGAATCACCAGGTTCCCGTCCCGATTCAAAATAGTGTCCAGGGGATAATTATCGATAACAATAATGGAGTCGAAAAGATCGCTGTCACTGCCAAGGCCGCTGAATTTTCTTATTTCAGCTAAGGAGCTGTGCTGGAAATCGCTCCTCTCTTCCAGGTGGTGACCGATGCGCTGCAATACCTCCAAAACAGTATCATCACCATCGACCTGCAGTCGAAGCGGTAGGGTATTGATAAATAACCCTACCATGTCCTGGATGCCTTTTACCGCCGGTGTCCGGCCAGAAACGGTGGTTCCGAAAATAATATCATTGGAGTTATTGTATTTTTGCAGCAGCAGCCCCCAGGCCGTATACAAAAGCGCGGATGGGGTGACATTATGGTCACGTGAACAGGTATCCATCCGCTGTTTAATATCTTTTGAAACCTGGAGTTTATGAGTTTTTACCCAGCAAATCTCTTCCAGTTTGCTCTTATCATAAGGCAGCAGCGTCCGCGTGTCGAATTCTTCCAGGCAGGTTTTCCAGAACTCATTCTGTCTGGCACTATCCCGACCCTGGGACTTGTACCATTTAAAAAATTCTTTGTATCTCGTCTTTTGAAAATTCGTGGATTCCTGTGACTCAAGTGGTTCATGTCCCCTGGATAAGCGGTGATAGGCATCCAGGAACTCAGTTAATACAATACCGTTACTCCAGCCATCGTACAGGATATGATGAAAAGTAAGGATCATTTCACTTTCCCCATTGCCCAGGATGCATAAAGTAATCCGCAAAGGAGCCTGTGTCAAATCAATAGGAGTGTTTTTGTCTTTTTCAATTATTTGATGCAGCAATCCCGGCAAGCCTTCCCTTTGGGCGTCTGAAAAATCCTTCACCTGGATAGGGATATCTTTTTCCTTTAATACAATTTGTACCGGTTCTTCCAGTCTTTCCCAACGAATAACAGAGCGAAGCATCTCATTGGTCTGTGCCACCACCTGCCACGCCGCTTTAAAAATTTCAACATCCAGCTCTCCTGACAACCTGAACCAGAATTGTTCAAAATACTGTTTCGAATCGGGGTAGGTAAGATAATGGAACAGCATGCCTTCCTGCATCGCTGTCAAGCCCATCATATCTTCAACATTTCGCTTATCGATTTTATAATTGGACATGGTGAAACCTTTCATCGAATGGACGAGTTAAAGAAATCTACGAGATGATCAATCCCTTCCCTGTATTGGTGACAAGAGAAGGAGAGCCGCAGCGTCCGCGGAAGCCCAAAGTCCGAACCGGGAACAGTCGCCACGCACTTCTCCTCCATTATCCTGGTGGCTAACTCCAGGCTGGTAGAGATTCCTTGCTTTTCCATGAACCTCGAGCAATCCAAGGTGATATAAAAACTTGCGGTGGATGATATGGCCCGAACATCCCGGACAGTTTCAAACTGCTCCAATGTATAGTCGCGCCGCCCCTTATATAAATTCCTCAGATAATCCACTTCATGTTGATAATCCAAGGCTTTGATGGCACCATATTGACAAATGGGATCTGTGGTCAACAGGGTATGATGCTGGATAACCGTCATAGGAGTGATCAACTCATCCGGGACAATACACCAGCCCACACGCCTGCTGTACATCCGGTACGCTTTAGAAAAACTGTTGGTGGTAATAAATACCGATTTGGCGTCTGTCAACTCCATGACCGATGGACTCTGTTCTTCAAAACACATATTGTCATACACTTCATCATTGATAATCGGCGCCCGACCATCCACCACAGAATCCATAAAATACAACTCATCCCTGGTTAAAAAGTTTCCCAACGGATTGCCCGGGCTGTTAATTACCACCAATTTGGTCTTATCGGTGAAATTCCTCTCAAAGGAATCCCTGTCCAACTGCAGTGTTTCCAGGTCAATTTTGTAATACCTTATCTCTGCCTGGGCCAGCAGCGAAGAGAAGTGATACAATGAATAATACGGGAGTGGAATCAATACTTCATCTCCCTTCTCCAGGAACAAGTAAAACAAATTCCTGAAGATAGTACTGGTACCAACACTAATAATAAAATTCTCCGCAGGGATGTCCAGGTTGTGCTTTTCTTTGTAATGCTGCGACAACCTTTCTTTTAACTCAGGAAGACCACCGGGAAATACCAACGCGCTTCTTTTAAAATCGGTCATGGCATCTATTACTGCTTGAATAATATCCGGGTGCGGCGGTAATTCCGATTTACCCAAAGTCATTCGTATGACCTCTTTACCGGCTTTTTCATAATCATATGCCATTTGATCCAGCACAAACATTAAGAACCTGTTGTCAAAATAATTAATCCCATGGTTAACGATATTCATTTTCCCTCCTATGGGCTAATAATATCTATTTACATTTGTGTGCTATTTATTTGATATTATCCAGGTCTACGCCAAAATACTCGGCATAGCGGGGAATGTCCAATACATCATGAAGAAAAACATCACAGACATCATCTCCAAAGGTACTTATATAGGTCGGTGCCATACCTCTCAATTTCTCTCTTTCAGCATCGGTAATATTATCATGAGTAAGCTTCTTTTCCCCTATATAAAGGACCACGTTTTTGTATTCCTCCATCATCTTTTCAATCACTTCCTTATTTAACACATCCGCCGTATCGGCATCTTTCACGCTGTGCTGCATCAAATTGGGGTAACCTCTCCTCACTTCAGTGGCATAATGTTTGATATATGACACACAATCAAATTTATTAAGGGTAAAATAGGAGAAAAAAGGTGTAGCGGAACAATTGGTACGTATGGTTCGAAAATCACTGCTTTTAAGGCCCATCGATTCTATTTCCCGGAAATTCTCCCGGTAATCGTAATCCATAAAGGTAAAGGGCGAAATGACCGTCGGGTATGCCTCACTTAATACCTCAGATTCACTATAATCGTAAATACTTCCTTTATACGCTTCACCACTGGCGTCTTTAACCAGGTCATGAACGCCGCCAAAGGGCTTTTTCCCTCTTTTGGCATCCTGCCTGACCCGCTCCGCCTGCCAGAACGTGAATTCCCCAGTTTGTGACAAATCGCTTCCTTCCAATATTACAGGAATATCCATCCTCATCGCATAGCGGATAGGAAGCCAAAAGTGAAAAAAGCTGCATACTTCACAACCAAAAAATTCACCCAAACCGTATTGGGGACCATCCAAAATCCCTTTTTGAACCGACTTCTTATACACATCCTCATCCGGGTAGATTTTTATCAAATCCACATTCAGCTTATTGGTCACATCTTCCATATTTCTCTTTGCTTTCTCATTAACCAACGGATGCATGACTGAGCAAGCCAGAACTCTCAGACCATATTTCTCCTTTGCCATTTTCAACAAAACAGTACTGTCCTTACCACCACTGAAAAGAACAATCACATGATATGGCCTATCCTTACTCTTTGCTTTTTTAAACAAATTCTCCATTTCTTCTATTAAATACTTTTTTACCCTGGGCTCGTGCTGCTCAAATTTTTTAAAATTGGCACATATTGAACAAACCCCACTATCATCGATGGTGATACCGGGAATCTTGGAGTGCAGAACACAAACGCTGCATGTTTTTTTGGGATCATTCATTTTTTATCTCCTTATAGTCAATGATTTTGCTTATTGATCGAATAGATATTGAAATCTTTTGTTTATTACCATTTAGAAAACCGCAGGTATAGAGTTACTTTTTGGTTTGATTAATAATGGAAAACGGTGTGTATATTAAGATCAACTGACAGTACATTGAGATAAGCTTCCGCCCCTGGATAGTCTCAACTAAAGCCTGTACTTTTTAAAATTGTCATTAATGTGGGTTAGGTACCTGATTCAACAACAGCCTTTCAAAATAACCCACAACCAAAACAAATAAAACACCAAAAGGGCGGGGTTCAATTCAACTTCAGAAATGCTATATAGCACAACAAATTTCAGCTGTAAATCCACAAACATGTAACCTTTCCATTGATATTCAGTCGCTGTTGTTAAAGGTTCCCGGAAATATATATAAATATGTTACCCATCCAGACTTATCGTTATTACCTTTACAAGGAAATAAATGAAAATCCGGGCAAAACACAGTTGAAATATAAAGGGTTTTCATCTAAAATTATCTTTGCCTTTATACTAAACAAAAACAAACCAGAGGAGGCTTATTATGGCCAATACAGGGAAAACAAGATGGTTAACGATTATTGCTTTGATTCTCCTGCTGTGCGGTTATACGTGTACCTACAGCCTGGGGGAAGGAAAACCCCTGGTGCTGCAAGAGATGTCCTGGACCGATGTACAGGACTATTTAAAAACCAATGACATGGTCATTATCCCCCTGGGTGCCACCGAACAACATGGTCCCCATTTACCGCTGGGAACCGATTTTTATGAAGCCTTTGCGGTATCAAAAATGATCTCGGCCCGCACGGGTGTGGTGGTGGCACCGGTGCTGTTGTCCGGTTACAGCGTTTATCATTCCGGTTTTCCCGGAACGTTGAGCCTGAAACTCGAGACCATGGAACAGGTGCTGTTTGAGACCGCGGAAATATTGATAAAGTACGGTTTCCGCAGGTTCATGTTTTTCAATCACCACGGTGGAAACAGGGTGGTGGAAGATAAGGTAATGCACCGCATCAATCATACCACCGAAGCCACTGCGCTGCGCATCGGAATTTACGCACCGTTTCAAAAAAACGAAAAAGAACCGGCCCCGTTCGATTACCACTCAGGCATTGGTGAAACATCTATTATGCTCTATCTCAAGCCTGAACTGGTAAAAATGGAACGGATAAAAAAACCCAAAATGACTTTCACACCTAAAATGCAGGAAATCCTGGAGTTGACCGAGAAAAACCCGGAATTGATGAGTGTATTGGACACAATGATGGGAACACCCCAGGAAACCAAAAAAGGTGGAGCCAGTCATGAGTTATCCAGTAATGGAATATGGACCATGGGAGACCCGAAAAAAGCCACAAAGGAATTCGGCAAAAAACAAGTTGATCAGATGGTGGACAGTGCGGTAAAATTCATCGAAGCCTGGAAACAGGTGAAGAAATAAGTCATAGCTAAAATTGGCACAATCATTATTTTCACACCAGCAGTTGACAAAAATGTTTATTCGTTTTATCATATCTGCGTATAAATTGAAGAGTAGTAGGAGATATTGCCATGTATGAAACAATCGAAGCCATATATGAAGATGGGAGAATAATTCCTTTGCATGATGAGTTGCATGTTAAAAAAGCCAAAGTGTTTCTTACAATTGTTGAAACCATGGAAGAACCCGAAGAGCAGGGGATGCCTTTAGCGGAATTAGCGAAGTACAAGGGAATTTTCAAAAAATTCCCTAATGGCTTGAAATACCAAAAGGAATTAAGGGATGAGTGGTAGGTATTTACTGGACACCAATGCGATTATAAACCTGTTAAAAGACGAGAATGCTTCTTTCAAATTCAAAGACAAGAAAGGTGTCTATTTTGTTTCAATAATTACGGAAATGGAGTTGCTCTCTTTTAAGGATATAACAAAACAAGATAAAATCAAAATAAAAAAATTCCTGCCCAAATCGTGTATCATAAATATAAACAAGGCTATAAAGGATAAAACAATTGAATTGAGAAAGAAGAAGAGTATAAAGTTGCCTGATGCTGTGATTTGTGCCACAGCCATGGTTAAGAATTTAACCCTTGTCAGTGATGATGAGCGATTATCTAAAATTAAGGGTCTCAATATCGTCGCTCTATCTGATTTTGTTGATTGAATCAATTCACAATTGGCAATTCTTTTAAAAGGTGCCCTTCGGGCAAGTATAATACGCCTGACGGTGGGGGGTGGCACCCCCAGCCTATAAGTAAAAAAAACCACGAAGGCACGAAGGCACGAAGGCACGAAGGCACGAAGGCACGAAGGCACGAAGGCACGAAGGAACACGAAGAAAAAAGGGTCAGGAAAAAAAACTTGCCAGCCAAATATTTTCGTGGTTTCATTGACTGATTGGAGGAGACGAAATATAATGCCTCAAATCCCAATAAAGCAAGCTAAAGTAGCTAAAGTCAAAAAAAGGCTGCAATTCCGTGAAAGTTAACCTTTGAGTTTCCAAAGCCCACCCTGACTTTTTCGTTTTCTCCCGGAGAAAAATTTTTTTCTACCGGAGATAATTTTTTTTCTACCGGAGAAAAATTCTTTTCTACCGTAGATAATTTTTTTTCTAGGGGACAAAGTATTCGTTTGTAGCGGAGATAATAAGAAAAAGAGTCAAGCAAAAAAAAACGCTCTCATAATGCCAAAAATCGTTAACGCAACGATAGAAATCATTCACACAACGATAGAAATGGCTCACACAACGATAGAAATGGTTCCCGCAATGATAGAAATGATTCCCACAGTGATGGAAATGGCTCACACAATGATTGGAATGGTTCCCACAACAATGGAAATCACTCACACAGCGGAAGAACTCATTGACACACCAGAAGAAATCATTCACACATCAGCAGAAATCATTCCCACAACAAAAGAAATGGCTCACACCAAGAAAAAAATCGTTCCCACAACTATTGGAATGGCTCCCCCAATGATTAAAACCATTCCCGGAACCGGAGTGATCGTTTTCTATCTGTGGTCCAGGTAATCCTCCCAGTTCTCGAAAAGACTTTGAAGGAATTCTGAAAAAAGTCTACCTTTGGTCTTGAAATTTTTTCTTTTTTGTTTTAAAATGTTGCCGTGTTAGAGAGTGCTAATATGGAAATATTATTAGATAGGGAGAGTTAGCATGAGAGATAAAATCGCCAAGCCCGACATTACAACTGTATTGGCAGAGGTTGCCAGTGCCGTGGTTGGAAAATTTGAGATGAAAGCGCTGCTAGATCAGATTATTAATACAACAATGGAAACATTGCACGCAGAAGTGAGTTCAATCTTTCTAATAGATGAAGAAGAACCCAACATCTTAAAGTGTGTGGCGGGATCCGGGTTTGCTAAAGAGATTGTGGGTATTGCAAAATACGAAATTGGTGAAGGATTAACAGGAACTGTGGCGAAAACCGGTAAAGGATATAATCATAAAAACCCAGAAGATCATAAACAATTCACAATTGAAGGAAAAAAAGTATGGAAAGGCAAGTATGATCATATTCAATGGCCCAGTGGAAAAAGTGAATTCAGGAATGGCATCGGATTACCTTTAAAAATAAAAGATCAAATTTTGGGCGTCATAAAAGCTGAAAATAAAAATCCCACATACGGAAATTTTTTCACAGATGAAGATGTAATAACCTTTAAAACAATTGCCAATGTCATTGCTCTTACTATTGAAAACGCCAGACTTCATCAAAAGGCTGAAGAACAGTCGAAAACTCTATCATATGTTGCCAGTGCTGTGGTGGGCCAGTTTGAAATGACAGCACTTCTTGATCAAATTATAAATACAACAATGGAAACGTTACATGCAGAAGTCTGTTCGATTTTCCTTGAAGATAAGGAAGAAGACCCTGGTATTTTAAAGTGCGTAGCCGGTTCCGGGTCAGCCAAAAGAATTGTCAACAAAGCAAAATATAAAATTGGTGAAGGATTTACAGGAACAATAGCAAAAGTTGGAAAAGAATTTAACATAAAAAGTCTTAAAGACCTTGAAAACCTGGAAGTAGAAGGAAAAAGAGTTTGGAAAGGAAAATATGATTCAATAGAATATTCTAGTGGAAAAAGTAAATTCCGAAACTGCATTGCCCTCCCCTTGAAAATAAAAGACCAGATTTTGGGTGTCATAAAAGTTGAAAATAAAGATGAAAAATATGGCGATTCTTTCACCGATGATGATTTAGACATTCTTAAAACAATTGCCAATGTGATTGCGCTTACAATCGAAAACACCAAACTCCATCAAAAAACTGAAGCGCAATCGAAAAAGCTCTCCGCTGTATTGTCAGATGTGGCCGGTGCCGTGGTTGGAAAATTCCAGATGAAAGCGCTGCTTGACCAGATTATTAATATAACAATGGAAATGCTGCACGCAGAAGTGAGTTCAATTTTTCTAATAGATGAAGAAGAACCCAACGTCTTAAAGTGCGTGGCTGGTTCGGGATTTGCCAAACGGATAGTGGGTATTGCAAAATACGAAATTGGCGAAGGCTTGACAGGAACTGTGGCGAAAGCCGGTGAAGGATATAATACCAAGAGTCCCAAAAAACATCAAGAAATCGAAATTAACGAAAAAAAAGTATGGAAAGGAAAATATGACCATATTCAATGGCCCAGTGGAAAGAGTGAATTTAGAAACGGAATCGGTCTGCCTTTAAAAATAAAAGATCAAATTTTAGGTGTTATCAAAGCGGAAAACAAAGACCCTGGATACGGAGACTTCTTCACCGACGAAGATGTAAACATATTCAAAACAATCGCCAATGTGATTGCACTCACTATTGAAAACGCAAGACTCCATCAAAAAGCTGAAGAACAATCGAAAAGGCTCTCGGGAGCATTGGCAGATGTTGCCAGTGCAGTAGTTGGACAATTTGAGATGAAAGCCCTGCTTAATCAAATCATTCATACAACAATGGAAACCTTACGTGCAGAAGTGTGTTCAATTTTCCTTGAAGATAAAGAAGAAAAACCTGGAATTTTAACGTGTGTAGCTGGTTCTGGCTGGGCTAAACACATTGTAGGAAGTGCAAAATATAAAATCGGCGAAGGATTTACCGGAACCATCGCAAATGTGGGAAAGGAATTTAACATAAAAAGTCGTGAAGAACTTGAAAATCTGGAGGTAGATGGAAAAAAAGTTTGGAAAGGAAAATATGATTCAAAACAATATTCCAGTGGTAAAACCACATTCCGAAACTGCATCGCTCTCCCGTTGAAGATTAAAGATCAAATTTTAGGCGTTATAAAAGCGGAAAACAAAGATGAAAAATCCGGCGATTATTTTACTGATGAAGATCTAAACACCTTTAAAACAATTGCCAATGTCATCGCACTGACCATCGAAAACGCAAGGCTTTATAAACAGATTGAAGAACAACTAAAAACCATTGCCGCTAAGGCCGCCCATCGGATCAATAATCAAGTTACAAGCTATGACGGTATAGAACTTGACTTGCTCGATGAAGTAGAAGCAAAAGAGTCTAAAAAAAAGAATTTGCGTAATTTGTTAAAAAGGCTGAAGAACACTACCGAAAATCTAAAAAGTATGATCAATGATTTTAAAAACTACGGAAAACCAATCGAACTAGTGAAAACAAATAATGACATTAATGAGGTTATTACCAATGAGATTTGGCAAGCAGGTCCTCCAGAATCTATTAAAATCAACTCGCATTTAGACAAAAGGATACCTATATTTAAGTTTGATGCCGGACGTTTCTCAGAAAGCATCAAAGAAATGCTGCATAATGCGCTTCGGGTTATGCAGGAACAAAATTGTGGGAATCAAATAAATATTTCAACTCAACTGATCGATTCAAATGTTGATTCTTCAGAAGATAAAAAATACGTTCTAATTACAATTGAAGATGATGGACCCGGATTTCCTGTTAATTTTCCTGTCTTTTCTCCATATCACTCTACAGATCCTCAACGGACAGGTTTAGGGTTAGCCACCGTCAAAGAACTTATTGAAGCCCATGGAGGCACAATTAAACTCAGCCAAAAAAAAGAACAGGGAACACACTTCGAAATTCAACTTCCTATCATTGGAGGTGTTTTATGAGTAAAGTTCTTCTAGTGGATGATGAGACACACATTCTTAGAGACCTGGGAAAGCATCTAAGAAAATGGAAATACGAGGTGTATATGGCTTCTACAGTAGAAGAGGCAAGGAAGATTATTTCGTGTAAGTCTCTCGATTATGCCATTATTGATTTAAAACTTGATTTCACATCGGAATTTGGTGGAATTAAAGTTGTGAATTACGTCAAAAAAAATCAACCCAAAATAAAACCTATTGTACTTTCTGCCTATCCTTTCGAAGATGTAAAGGATCAATTGAAGGAAGAATTAGAAAAAGAACATGAGCCTGAAAGGATACTGAAGGAACTCGAAAAGAATTACATTTGGAAAGGAGGGAAAAAAAACTATATATTAGCAATCTTAGACAAATTGGATGCATTGGGGAAAAATAATAAAAGTAAAAACTGTTTTGTCATCATGCCGTTTTCATCTACAGAATCGTGTACAGAAGAACAATGGGCCGAAATTTTTAAAAATGTAATTAAACCTGCGGTGGAGGAAGCTGGTTTTAACTATGAATGTTTCAAAGCAGAAATTGAGCAAAGTTCGATTCTTGAAAAAGTTTTTAAGAATTTAAAAAAATCTGAATTGGTGATTGCAGACATCACTGATAACAATCCCAATGTTTTATATGAACTGGGCATTCGCCATGCCATTGGCGGTGCAGCAATTGTGATAGCCCAAAACAATAACGATATTCCATTTGATCTGCTTCATTATCCGTTTAAAAAATACGGTTGGAAAACTGAAAGAGAACGCAATAAACTTAAAGAAGAAATTATAAAGGCCATTGATTTCATAGAAAATAACCCAGAGGAAGCAGTCTCACCGGTTCTAAAATATTTAAACCCAATTGGAGGAGAATCCTGATTTTATCACAAATCTTTGCTTTTCCGCCTTTATTAGGAAAAAAGGGTCATAACAAAGGATCATGCCCAAAAAAACACACAACAATTGGAATGGCTCCCCCAATGATTGAAACCGTTCCCGGAACCGGAGGAACCGTTTAGTTACTAAGGTAATCCTTCCACTTTTCGAAAAGACTTTGAATGAATTCTGAAAAAAGTCTCCTGCTGGTCTTGAAATTTTTTCTTTTTCGTTTTAAAATGTTACCTTGTTAGAGAGAGGCAAACTAAATTATTAGATAGGGAGAATGATCATGAAAGATGAAGCCACCAAACAAGACATTACAACTGTATTGGCAGAGGTCGCCAGTGCCGTGGTTGGAAAATTTGAGATGAAAGCGCTGCTGGATCAGATTATTAATACAACAATGGAAACGTTACACGCGGAAGTGAGTTCAATTTTTCTAATAGATGAAGAAGAACCCAACATCTTAAAGTGTGTGGCAGGCTCCGGTTTTGCCAAACGAATCGTGGGTATTGCAAAATACGAAATTGGTGAAGGATTGACAGGAACTGTGGCGAAAACTGGTGGAGGATATAATTTCAAAAGCTCTGATGAACTTCATAAAAACAAAATAGGACGGAAACAAGTATGGAAAGGGAAATATGACCATATTCAATGGCCCAGTGGGAAGAGTGAATTCCGAAATGGTATCGGACTACCTTTAAAAATAAAAGATCAGATTTCAGGCATCATAAAAGCGGAAAACAAAGACCCTAAATACGGAGACTTCTTCACAGATGAAGATGTTAACATATTTAAAACAATCGCCAATGTGATTGCACTTACCATCGAAAACGCCAGGCTGCATCAAAAGGCAGAAAAGCAGTATCAAAAGGCAGAAGAGCAGTCGAAAAAAGTCTCTGGGGCGTTGGCTGATGTTGCCAGTGCCGTGGTTGGACAATTCGAGATGGAAGCACTACTTGACCAGATTATTAATACAACCATGGAAACATTACATGCTGAAGTGAGTTCAATTTTTCTAATAGATGAAGAAGATCCGAATAACTTAAAGTGTGTGGCAGGTTCCGGGTTTGCCAAACGAATCGTGGGTATTGCAAAATACGAAATTGGCGAGGGCCTGACAGGAACTGTGGCGAAAACCGGTGAAGGATATAATACCAAAGGTCCCAAAAAACATCAAGAGACCGAAATTAAAGGAAAAAAAGTATGGAAAGGAAAATATGACCATATTCAATGGCCAAGTGGAAAAAGTGAATTCCGAAATGGAATCGGTTTGCCTTTAAAAATAAAAGATCAAATTTTAGGTGTTATCAAAGCGGAGAACAAAGACCCTAGATACGGAGACTTCTTCACCGACGAAGATGTAAACTTATTTAAAACAATTGCCAATGTGATTGCACTCACTATTGAAAACGCACGGCTTCATCAAAAAGCCGAAGAACAATCGAAAAAGCTTTCTGCTGTATTAACAGATGTTGCCAGTGCCGTGGTTGGAAAATTTGAGATGAAAGCCCTGCTGGATCAGATTATTAATACAACAATGGAAACGCTTCACGCAGAAGTGAGTTCAATTTTTCTAATAGATGAAGAAGAACCAAACGTCTTAAGGTGTGTAGCCGGCTCCGGATTTGCGGAACGAATCGTAGGTATTGCAAAATACGAAATTGGTGAAGGCCTGACGGGAACTGTGGCGAAAACCGGTGAAGGATATAATTTCAAAAGCTCTGAGAAGCTTCATAAAATCAAAATTGGAGGGGAACAAGTTTGGAAAGGGAAATATGACCATATTCAATGGCCCAGTGGGAAGAGTGAATACCGAAATAGTATCGGATTACCTTTAAAAATAAAAGATCAGATTTTAGGCGTTATAAAAGCGGAAAACAAAGACCCCAGATACGGAGACTTCTTCACAGATGAAGATGTAAATATCTTTAAAACAATCGCCAATGTCATTGCTCTAACTATTGAAAATGCAAGACTTTACAAACAGATCGAAGAACAATTAAAAGCAATATCCTCCATGGCTGCTCATCGAATCAATAATCAAGTTACCAGTTATGACGGCATAGAACGCGTTTTGATAAAAGAAAGCAACTCAGCAGTTCCCGATAAGGTAAACCTTTGCCACCTTTCAAAAAGGTTAAAAGATACCACCAAAAATCTAAAAAAATTGATTCATGATTTTAGAAACTATGGGAAACCTATTAAATTATCGAAAACACCGAATGACATCAATAAAGTCATTCATGATGAAATCTGGTTGGCGGAACCCCCGGATTCAATAAATATAAATGAAAATTTAGACAATACGATACCAACGTTTGAATTTGATGCTACCCGTTTCGCAGAAAGCATAAAAGAAATGCTCCATAACGCTTTGCGGGTGATGCAAGAAGAAAATTGTGGAAATCAAATTAATATCTCATCCCAATTGATAGATTCAAATGTCGTAATTACAATTGAAGACAATGGGCCTGGATTTCCTCCCAATTTTCCTACCTTTTCTCCATTTCACTCCACAGATCCACAGCGGACAGGTTTGGGTTTAGCCACTGTTGAAGAACTCATTGAAGCTCATGGAGGTACCATCCAATTAAAACCAAAAGAAGGAAAGGGAGCATGTTTTGAAATCCAAATTCCCATCCAAGGAGGTGACGTATGAAAAAAGTTCTTTTGTTAGATGATGAGAAACACATTCGCGAAGATTTGGGAAATGAATTAAGAGAAAGCGGCTACGCAGTTCATACTGCTGAAAAAGTGGAAGAGGCAAGAAAAATTATTTTAAGTGAAGAAATTGATTATGCATTTATCGATCTAAAATTAGATTATTCATCAGAATATAGTGGTATTAAAGTTGTTAACTTCGCCAAGCGAAATCAACCGAAACTAAAAGCTATAATACTTTCAGCTTATCCATTTGAACAAGTAAAGGCACAGCTAAGAAAAGAATTAGAAGAAGAAATCGGATATGAAAAAATACTCAAAGAGATCGAAGAGGATTATATTTACAAAGGTGGGGAACAAAATTACATCGATGCAGTTTTAGATAAATTGAAAGAACTCAAACAAGTGCAAGAGATTAAAAATTGTTTTGTTATTATGCCATTTTCTTCCACAAATTCCTGTACTGAAGATGAATGGTCCGAAATTTTTGAAAATGTAATCAAACCCGCGGTTGAAAAATCCGGATTTAATTATAAATGCGAAAGAGCAAATCTTCCTTTCGGTTCAATCATCGAGGATATTCTTGATAATTTGAATCGCTCCGAACTGGTCATTGCCGATCTAACCGATAGAAATCCCAATGTCCTTTATGAGCTGGGTGTGCGCCATACCATTGGGAGTCCGGCAATCATGACTGCCCAGAGCAAAGCGGATATTCCATTTGATCTGCTGTCATATTCTTTTATAATATATGGCTGGAAAACCAAAAAAGAGAAGGATAAATTTAAAAAGCAAATTAAGGAGGTCATTGCTTATTTAGAGGAGAATCCCCATAAAGCGGTCTCACCGGTTCGAAAATACTTAAACCCAATTGGAGAAGAATCCTGAGTACGTAACAGTTAAGATTAGAAGTTAAGAAGTTGAGAAGATAAGAAGTTGAGAAAAAACTAAGCCTCTTTACTTTCCGGCACCTGCTTTTGGAGACGTTTCTTCGCCTCTTGATATATCCTTCCCAAAGAGGCTACTTTTAAGTCATGAAATAAAGGAATCTTGCTTATCCGGGGATACGTCAATCCTGCCCTCTCCTTTAAATACACCAACAATTCCGCCCGTAATCGTTTTCCTTTATAGGTATGAAGGTCCAGTTTATCCAATTCTATACCTTTCTCCAGCTCAAACCGATTCATGACTTTCTCCGGCGATTCAAAGTGTTTTTTTTCTACTTTCGTAACTGCATTTAGACCTGCGGAACCACCGGCTGCCATAAAATCTTTATACTTTTTCACCGCTTCATCCAGGAACGATCTCTCGCCTACAATATATCCGGTTTTGGAACGAAACCGCGGCAGTTCTTTTCCTAGTTGCGATTGAATGTAACGAAAGAATTTGGTTTTACTTCCAAACAATCGATTGACAGACTCGACGTCCACGACCCCGGAATGCTTCTTTCTAAAATATTCCGATACACTGGACCAGAGATATTCATCGATCTGCTCCACAACCCCTTCCCGCATAGGGGTTAACAGGACAAACGCAATTGCCGCTTTTAAATAATCCTGGTTTTGAATCAACGCAGAGTGATACCTGTCGTAAAATACCACCCCTTTACCACCAAATTGCTTTCGATAATACATCCCATATTCACCGTTCAAATTCTTCAAAAAATCAGACATCCTGCCGCTGGTATTCTCAATAACCAATTGATAGTCATTATCCGTAATACAGTAAGCGAAGATTTTTATACGCAATTGAGCTGACTTTCGCTTCATATTATCTAATAAGGTCATTTTGTCCTGGTTGGCAAAAAATACATCCTTGCCTTCGAGTCCTCGATGGAAAATATAGTGCAGCGCACCCGGATAAGTCATTCGTGTTGGTCTCATGGTATAATTTTAACACACAAAAAAGAAAATTCAACTATTTTACCAGCAATTCTAATTTTAACTCTGGAGTAATGAAGTGTTGGAGTATTGGAGTGTTGGGAGAAAAGAATAATATAACCTGTCATTGGTCATTATCTTTAATGAGGATCTAGCCATTTCCATCAGTTTCTCCCAGTATCACTTTATCTTCTTCCTGGTTGCTTTCAACCTTGCCTTGCCTTTATCCAATTTCTTTTCCAGGTGAGCCTTTTGCTCGATAACCGTTGTGTTGTCCTGTGTCCCTTCTTCCTTAAGATATTGAGCCAGGGAATGGATCGTGGGGTATTGAAACATCATCATCACGGGAACCTCTTTGTTTAAGACCGCTTTTAACTTATTACTGGCCTGGACCAACCTGAAGGAATCCCCTCCCAGGTCGAAAAAATTATCGTTGATACCGATTTTATCCAGTCTTAATATCTCCATCCAGGCATCGGCAATTAGTTTTTCCATACGAGTGGAAGGTTCCAGGTAAGCGGTTTCTAGTTGGGGCCGGGAACTTTTCGGTTCCGGCAACTTTTTACGGTCTACCTTATTGTTGGGGGTCAAGGGGATATGGTCAATAGTAACAAAATAGGCAGGTATCATGTAATCCGGGAGTGAATGGGAGAGAAATTCTCTCATTGCTTCCATGTTAAATGCTTTTCCAGGTGTTCCGGCACGATGGTCGGGTATGATATAAGCACACAGGTATTTTTCACCGCTCTCCATTTCCCTATCTATTACTACCGCATCTTTTATGTCCGGATGTTTCAGCAATTGGCTTTCGACTTCCCCTAATTCGATGCGAAATCCCCGTATTTTAACCTGCTGGTCGATACGGCCCAGGTACTCCAGGTCACCATTCTCCAACACCCGCCCCAGGTCGCTAGTTCTGTAAAGCCTTCGGCGACCAGGGGCTCTTTTTATAAAAACCGCCCCTGGACCCCGCAAAAATTTTTTATAAGTTAACTCCTGTCGGTTTAAATAGCCACGGCAAAGTCCTTCTCCATACACACACAACTCACCCGCCACCCCCAGCGGCACAGGTTTAAGATTTTTGTCCAGTACGCACACACCAAGGGTAGGAATAGGTATGCCGATGTTACTGGTTTCGCTTTCGATTTCCCTTTCCGTGATTTCTTTGTAGGTGACATGTACCGTTGTTTCAGTGATACCGTACATGTTAACCAGCTTTACCTGCGGATATTTCTCCTGCCACGGTCTCAACTTGCCCGGGTTTAAGGCTTCACCGCCAAAAATAATATAACGAAGATTCAAACCTTTTTCTTGCTTTTGGCTCTCAGCCGTCATTAAAACATAAAAAGCCGACGGCGTCTGATTGAGTATCGTGACTTGTTGTTTTTTCAAAATATCAAGGTATCCATTGGTATCTCGGACCACAGCACGGGGCAGCACCACCAACTGCCCACCAAAAAGCAGCGCACCCCACATCTCCCATACCGAGAAATCAAAACCCGCTGAATGAAATAAAGTCCATGTATCACGGCTGCTGAAATCAAACAGAGGCGCATCATTAGAAAAAAGACGCACCACATTCCGGTGCTGCACGGCTGCACCTTTGGGTTTCCCTGTGGAACCGGAAGTGTAGATGGCATAAGCAAGGTTAGCCGAGCTAACCTTGCCCAAGGTTGAGGTTAAGGTTGAGGTTGAGGAAGAGAATCCGCTATAAATATCAATTATTTCCATAGATTCCCCCTTAACCTTAACCTCAACCTTAACCTGAGCTGCTGGCGCAGCCAGCAATATCCTCACATTGCTGTCTTTTAACATATAATCGATTCGTTCCTGAGGGTATTCCGGGTCAATGGGTAAATAAGCACCACCGGCTTTTAATACTCCCAATATACCCACCACCAATTCAACCGATGGTTCCACCATAATGCCCACAATGGTGTCTAGACCGACGCTTTTTTCTCTCAATAAATGGGCCAATTGATTGGATTTTTCGTTTAATTCCTTGTATGTTAATTGAAGGGGTACCTTGCTTCTCTCTCTCTTACCAACTGCCAACTGCCCCCTTATCGGCCGGGGGTGCCACCCCCTGCCAACTATACTGACGCCGTCAGGCGTCCTGGCTTCCTGTTCTTCAAATAACTGGTGGATGGTCTTTTCCCTGGAATATCGCACCGCTGTTTTGTCCAGCGCAGCCAGCAATTGTTTTTTCTCTGATTCTGTCATCAAGCTCACTTCAGATATTGGCAAATCATTATTAGCCAGGACTTGCTGCACCAGGAATATCCAATGATCAATAACCCGGAGGATGGTGTCTTCTTCATAGAATAATGCGTTATACTCCACTGCTGCTTCCAGACAATTATCCACCTTGTTAAGGTTAAAACACCACACCATATTGGTAGATATATCTTCAATATAGGTTTTATCGTGGATGTTTTGAAGTAATATAACCACATCGAACAGGGGAAAATCATTACCTTCATCATCCATGGGTCGATTTACCTGTTCCGACAATATTCCGATGGGGTAATTTTGATGTTCCACTGCTTCAGTGATCGTTTGCCGCACCTGCAGCAGTATTTCTTTAAATGTCATGGTGGCAGTGATTTTGATTCTTAAGGCCACCACCCGATTGACAAACTCCACGGCGGCAGATTGTTTATAAATGGGCATGCCCACGACGATATCATCTGAGCCGGTGTATTTATGAAGCAATACCAGCAATGCAGCAGTCAAAACCATATGCAGTGCGTGGTCCACCCCCTTGCTGATCCTGGAAAAAGATAATAAAATCTCTTCGGGGAAAATCCTGTTTA
>WVZO01000143.1:10356-17032 GCA_011772425.1 Candidatus Aminicenantota bacterium | reverse complement strand
TTAGCTTTTTCTTTTCTTCTTCGGTTAGAATTCCTTTTATTTTGAGGCGATAAACCTTGGGGATTTTATTCCTGGGGGATATGATAAAATTGGTCAGCTCACCGTCATTGGTTAATAAAATTAATCCTTCAGAATGATAATCCAATCGTCCCACCGGGTATACCCGCTCTTTGATTTTTCCAATGAAATCGTTAATGGTGAGCCTGCCCCCGGGATCAGAAAGCGTGGAAACCACCCCGTAGGGTTTATTAAAAATAAAATAGGATTTCTTTTGGACCCGGAGTTTTAATTTTTTATTATCCAGGCGGATAGAGTCCCTAGCAATATCAACGGGCCAATTGGGGTCCGTCACCACCTGGTTATTTACTTTTATGCGCCCGTCATGGATATACTGACGGATATTCCTGCGGCTGTTTATGCCCGCAGCCTGTAGGATCTTTTGCAGCTTGTCATTGGTCATTAGTCATTAGTCATTAGTCATTTGTTTTTTGTTACTTTTGAATATTTAGTCGTTTCATCAGCTCGGAAAGGGTGGTGGCTTTTAAACCCAATTCCTTAGAGGCGTTTTTTTGCACCCAATTGTTGCGTTCCAGGGATTCGAGAATGAACTGCCGTTTCAAGGCATCGATGCGTTCGTAGAAGCTTCCTTTTTTGGGAGATTGCTGGTAAGCGCCTTTTACTTCATTGGGCAGCAAGTCAGGGATGAGAGTTTCATTGTTTGTCAGGATAATTGCCCGTATAATGGCATTTTCCAACTCTCTCACATTTCCTGGCCAATCGTAATCCATTAAGTATTTTAAAAATTTTTTATCCATTCCCTGGATTTGTTTATTATTTTCTTTTGCGTATTTTTTAATAAAATGTTCAGCCAATAGTGGAATATCCTCTTTTCGTTCCCGCAGCGGCGGCAGGGGAATGTTAATAATATTCAAGCGGTAATAAAGATCTTCCCTGAATTCATTCTGGTCGACTTTTTCCTTTAAATTCACATTGGTAGCCACAATAATGCGAACATCGACTTTAGTGGATTTGTTGCTGCCCAATGGTTGTATTTCCTTCTCTTCCAGCACCCGTAAGATTTTGGTCTGGGTTTCATGGTCCAGGTTGGCAATCTCATCCAGGAAAAGTGTACCGGTGTCTGCCTCTTCAAAAATTCCTTTTTTATCCGTATAGGCACCGGTAAAAGCTCCTTTTTTGTGTCCGAAAAGCATACTCTCAAACAGGGTAGGGGGGATGTTGCTGGAATTAAAGGAAAAAAAAGGCTTATCCCTGCGACTGGAATTATGGAAAATGGCTTTGGCAATTAGTTCTTTCCCGGTCCCGCTTTCGCCGGTAATCAATACCGTTGAATTGGTGTTGACTACACTCTCCACAATGGACAATGTTTTCATCAATGCGCGGCTCTTGCCAATAATGTTGTTAAAGGAAAAACGCTCATTCAACATCCGCTTGAGCTGAATATTTTCCTTACTGGTGTTCCGCTCTTTGATCAACCGGTCAATTTTGTGCCTGATTTCTACATTATTAAAGGGCTTTTGCAGGTAATCTTCAGCCCCCAGTTTAATGGCCTCGATAGCAGATTCAATGGTTCCGTAGGCGGTTAGGAAAATAGCCCTGATTTCAGGATCGTCTTTTTTTAGCTCTTTAAAAATCTCAATCCCGGAAGTACCGGGGATCATCAAATCCATAATTACGACATCCACATATGGTGTATGATTGGCTTTGGCCTGGCTTTTATTTTCAGATATGATTAATCGATACTCAGGTTCTTTAAATATTCGTTTAAAAATGTCATGGATGATGTTTTCGTCATCCACAAGGTGTATGATCTTTTTCTTCATAATTTCATACTCCTCAGGGGACTTTTTAACGGGAAGGTAATAATAAAGGTGGTCCCTTTGTCCAATTTACTCTTAACAGTGATCTCTCCATAGTGTTCATGTACAATGGAGTAAGTAATTGACAGCCCCAGACCGGTTCCTTTGCCTTTTTCTTTCGTGGTAAAAAAGGGATCAAATATTTTTTTCATGTACCTGGGGGCGATTCCTTTTCCGTTGTCTTTGATGCGAATCATGATGTCCGAATTGGTTTCTATCCCTGAAATTGAAATGATGCCATTGGAATTTGTAATGGCATCACTGGCATTGATTAGCAAATTGATAAACATCTGTTGAAGCCGTGTGAAATATCCGAAAAATTTATGTTTAAAGTGGAATTCTTTGTTTAGCATGATATTCTTTTTTTTCAGGTTATGCTCCACCAGGGCGATGCTTTCATTAATGAGTTTATTTAAATCCAGATCAGTGGGGACTTCTGCTTTTTGCTGCCGTGAGAAGTCCAGGAGGGTGCGTATGATTTTATTGGCACGCTGCACTTGTTCCTGGATTTTTGATATTAAATCAATATTTTCAGGGTCTTGAGGGTTATCCAGGATAAATTGGCAAAAAGAGGATATCCCGGTTAGCGGCGTATTGACTTCATGGGCAAGTCCTGCGGACAGCACACCCAGGGACGCCATTTTTTCCGATGTGATCATCTGGTTTTGCATCATTATCTTTTCTGTCACATCTTCGAAAACCAGGATCGTTCCCATTACTTTTCCCTGGCTGTCTTTTAAGGGTGAGATGTGGACATCGACGATCAGTTCCTCCTGAAGAAGGTCCACTTTCAGGTTATGAATGGATGAAACTGAGGCATCCTGTCTTTTTTTATAGATTTGTTTCCATAACTCAGGGCCAAAGGTGGTGTGGGCTTTGGTGCCGATAGCTTTTGCTGCCGGGATCCTGAATTTTAAGGCCATAAAATCATTCCAGGTTTTAATGATATTAAGTGTCGTCAACACCACGATGCCCACGTTGATGTTTTCGATGATATTTTCATTAAACTCCTTTAATAAACTGATTTCATCCAGTTGGGTTTCCAATTCGGAATAAAGAGACGCATTTTCTACCGAAATGGTCAGGGGGGAAGCAATGTTGAACATGATTTCCCAGTCTTCTACTGAAAGATAGGTATTATCCTCTTTGGGACCGAAAGCAATTAAGCCCACCAGTCGGTCCTGGGTTTTAAGGGGAAGAAACTGGAAATAATTCATATGTTTCATCATCCGGTAATCTTTGGAAAAGCGTCGTTCGAATTCAGCTGCCGAAAGAACCACATTTTCGTTTGCGAATAAAAAGCTGCGAAAGTTCTTTGACAGGAGTATTTTTCTTTTCTGGGGAAGGGAATAAAAAATATTTTTCCGGTGATGGATAATAAAGTCACTTTTTTGCAGTTGGAATCCTTTGTTGATGGTATGCAGAAAGTTGGTGGCAATATGGGATAAATTCCGTTCGTTCCTGAAGGATTGAATTAATTCGGTCAATTTTTGTTTGAAGGTGGCTGCTCCCCTGAAGAAAAACTTTTCAAAATATTTATGAACAGTTTCTTCAATGGGTCTGAACAGCAGGCCAGCCGTCACAATCGTAGCCATAGACCAGAAAATTCCCAGGAGTTTGCTTTCTGCTATTGCGCTTCCCAGGACAAAGAAAATACCAAATATAAAAAGGAAAATGGAAGCGATTGATACGGTTTTTTTGATGATATTTTCAATGTCGGTGAATTTTCGATGGCCCAGGTAATAGGTCAGGGCCAGGGGTAGAAAAACCAGGAGGAATGGGGTTAATTTCAGGCTGAGGGATGAGGTTTTCTCTGCCGCTGCCAGCAGTGCGTTCAAGAATATCATCGTAGGTATACTGATACAAATACCGGTTAAGGGAATTAGGAACCGCTTTTGCTCCCGTTGGAAAATGAGCCACAGATTGGATATGATGAAAGATATTAATCCCAAAATAAGATAAAGAGTAAAATAGTTGTAAGAAATTTCCCGGAAATTGTTAATGGCAAGGATTAAAATTTCAGGGTCCGGTTCCACCATGTTGGTGAGCAAGAAAAGGATATTTAGAACCAGGACAGCCGTGGGAGCGATATAGATAAATATTTTCAGGAATTTTGGCCTGATGTAGCGGGTTCGTACTATTTTTAATCGAAAGGGGAAATAGAGGGAGTAATGGAGCATTAGGGCAGGAAAAAAGATGAAGCAGAGTTTGTCCAGGAATAAGTAGAGAAAATCCATGGTAGTGTAGGTGCCGGTGGGGGAGAAGATGAGAAAACCTGAAAAGGACAGACTCATCAAATAAAAGTAAACCGGGGGTGAGTAGCCTCTTTTTTTCTTTAGATTGGTATTTAGAATGCTCAGGGTGAGGAGGATGAGGATGATGCCTGAGAATGCCAGGATATAATAGGAAAATGGGGTATGTTTAGTGGCAATATCAACAGGCAGCTTTCGTAATATTCCGTCTCTTTCAATTTCGTAAGTGGAGGTTTTTGTTTTTCTTTGGCGGATGATGCGGTTCAGGTCGATGACATTGTTGATGACAAATTTGTTAACAGTCAGTACGATATCCCCTTTTTTAATGGGGCTGTTTTCCGGTGCTTCCACACAAACCAGACCTTCACCTTCAGGGGCGGATTTCCACAGGACATTATCGGTGGGTGCGCTCCACTTCAATTTCTGGAAGATGTTAATAAGACAGAAGATCACAAAGATTAAATAGAGGATGCGCCAGAAATGTTTTTTTATCATGTTATTATAATTATAGGAACGTGTTTGTTTCTGCCATGCGGAAGGCCCAGATTATTTTTTCCTTTTTGTTCAGGGGGGGAAGTTTTTTCTGGAATAATTTCCGTGACCAGATTTCCTGGTCATCGATAAAAAAATCGTCTTCTTCTATTATAGGGCTTTCTTCTTCGGGCGGGGTAATGGTCTTTTCCTGGATTTGGGCCTGGGGTTCTTGTTCCTCCTGGTCTGGTTGACGTTCACCGCCGGCCAAGACCCGGTTTTGTGATTGTGTTTGATTTTGTGCCACTATCCAGCAGCACAGACCTAGGATAAACACCAGAAATGCAATTTTGGTTAGCAATTTTATGTTTATTTTCATGGACTAATTATATCAATATATGGAGTTCTTATCAACCAATTCTCATTTTGCACAGCAATTCTAATTTTGCCGTTTCAAGCAAGGGTAAACACAAAGTTTACCCCTACGAAAGCACGAAAATGTCCATAAGACGTAGGGGCGAACTTTATGTTCGCCCGGATAGCCGGTAAAATGAGAATTGCTCCAGTTTGGTACTTGATATTTACCGATAAATGTACTACAATTAAGATTTAGAATACCGGAATGACTGAATGAAATAGTATAAATGGTAGAACTTAGATCAATAAAGGCCAAATTTCAGATTTATTTGATGTTGGTGGTGCTGCTTATTATTATTCTTGCCAACCTCTTGACGCATACGATTACCAACTCCTTTGTGGATAAAATTGTCTACGATAGTTTAATTCAACGGGGCAAAGACCTCGAATCCATGCTGGGCCCAGGTTTCATCTACTTCAACTACCCCCGCCTCACCTCTCTGACTGAAGAGATTCTAAAAGAAAAAAAAGACGATTTCATCACGCTTTTAAATCCCAAAGGTAACGAAATCATCCATCGAGGGATCAACTTCAATCACACCGGTATCCAATTAAAGGATGAACCAGACCTGAAAAAGGTTGAATTATCAAGGGAAGACTATTATATCTTAACGGTTCCCGTTAAAGCCCAAAACTCTGAATATATCTGGGGTTATATTTTATACGGGCATTCGGGAAAAGATAAAAACCGTGTGGTTAAAAACATTCGAAATTATATCTTTTATTTTTCCCTCCTATTATTTGTGCTGGCGATTATTGTTTTAAGATTCATCATTAAGAAGATTACAAGTCCCATGAAAGTCATAAAAAGAGGCCTGGAAATGGTAACCCACGGCAACCTTTCCTTTCGTATCAATATCGGTACCAATGACGAGTTTGCCTTCCTGGCAGATAAATTTAACGATATGACCAAACAGTTGGAAAGCATTATGGTTGCCCTGGAAGCCTCTCAAAGGGGACTGGAGAAACAGGTTCAAGAACGGACAAAAGCCTTAAATGGTGCCAATGCCCAATTAAAAGAAGCAATGGAGAAATTAAAGTATACGCAAAAAAGGATTATTCAAACAGAGACGCAAAAATCACTAACATCTATCGTTTCCGGGTTTGCCCACGAAATCAATAATCCCTTAACCGGGATCCTGGGATATATCGATCTGATGGAGTTAAACGATGATCTCTCTTCCTATTCCAAAAAAAGATTGGAAGGGATTAAGGACCAGGCCCTCAGGATTAAAGATATTATCGGCGATTTAAACCAGTTGGACCCTGAAATCGAACAAACCAAATTGGAGATCAATTTATCAAACTTATTGGATAAGCTGATCAAAATCCTTGGCAAAGCAGAAAAGGGCGAAAAGATTATTTTTGAGACAGATTTTACTCTCGAGGAGATTATCGTGTATGGCAATCATTTCGCATTGTGGCAGGTATTTGAAGGAATTATTGAAAATGCCATTGAAGCCATCAAGGATCGACACGTAGAAAAAGGTAAAATCCGGGTGGTATTGAGAGCAGACCCGGCTCAAGACATTGCCATCACCGAGGTCATCGATAACGGTGGTGGTTTTGAGAATATCGAAAAAGCCTTTAATCCGTTTTACACCACCAAAGATCGCACCCAAAAAAGAGGTATCGGCCTTTCCATCGCCTTTAATCTTA
>WVZO01000143.1:1116-10327 GCA_011772425.1 Candidatus Aminicenantota bacterium | reverse complement strand
CACAGGATTTATATAAAAAAATAATGACTGGAAAACAGGATATAGGAGGATAGAACAATGCTAAGAGCAATGAGGGATAGTTTTAAAAAGTTATCCTGGACACTGTGGCTGGTAATCATCGCCTTCGTCCTCGGTTTTGTCATGACCGATGCGTTCCAGGGTCAAAAACAGGCCAAAACCGGACTGGTCTTTATTGACGAGGAACCGGTCCTTCAAGGAGATGAATATTATCGACAGGTGATGCGTACACTACTGAGATATAAAGAACAATTTAAGGATTTTAATAAATCGATGATTACCCAACGGAGGATTCCCGAACAAATGCTCCAGGGTATGATTGATACAATTGTCATCCAGAAGGAGGCTGAAAAATTAAATATTAAGGCGTCGGACCGGGAAATAAGAGATAGGATCATTAATCGATTTCAACGGGATGGAAAATTTATAGGAATAGCAAATTATAGAAGGTTTCTGAGGGAAAATCGCATAGATGTGGCAGAGTATGAAAGTCAATTAAGAGATGAGGTGATTCGTGAAAAATTCCAGGAGTTGGTCACCGCTCCGTTGGTCATCGACGACATTTCACTCCGTGAAAACTACAAAAAGGAAAAAGATAAAGCCGACTTAGAATATATCATGCTGAAACCTGACCGAATAAAAGCGGATATCACGGTGGAAGACAAGGAAATATCCGATTATTACGAGAAAAACAAAGAGAATTTCAAATCAACTGAAAAAAGAGCCGGCTATGTGATTGCCTATAAATTCGATGATTATAAAAAAGAGGTGGTTCCCACAGAGAAGGAGATGTACGAGAATTTTAAGAAAAATATGGCGGAGTTCATTGTTCCCGGTAAAACAAAGGTTTCCAGGATATTATTAAAATACCAGGAAGAAAACCGGGATGAGGTGTTTAAGAAAGCAGAAACGCTGCAAAAAGAATTGACCAAAGAGAATTTCGCCCGGAAAGCAATAGAGCTTTCCCAGGACGAAAAGGCAACAGTCGGAGGCGATTTTGGTTACGAGGGGTGGAAACGGTTTACCTCCCAGGAGCGCACCATGATCGAAAACCTCGGTGAACACCAGATATCCTCTCCCATCGATACTCAATCCGGCTTTTCCATTGTTTATATTTCCGAACTGGTGCCCCAGAAAGAACCGGTATTTAACGAAGCCAGGGAAAAAATCAAAAATATCCTGCAAAATGAAAAGGTCAATCAAAAGGTAATGAAAAAACTGCAGAATATCTACAATAAATTGAGGAAAGCGGAAAACATAAAAGCAAAAGCCGCAGAAATGGGCGTCAATGTCATCGAAACTGAACTGCTTACCAGCGGCAAACCAGTGAAAGATGTGGATGAAATGGGTTATATATCCAGGAGACTCTTTATGCTGGAAGAAAAGGAGATCGCCTTCCCTGTTAATTTCATCAAGGGTATAGCGATTGTGCAGGTGGCAAAAATTGAAAAACCCGAGATCCTGCCCCTTGAAGAGGTAAAAGACAAGGTAAAGGATAAAGTGGTGAAGGCAAAAAAAGTTGATCTGTTAAAGGAACAGGCTGTAAAGATCTCAGAAGAATTAAACAAGATAACAGATCAAAAAAACATAGAAGAGTACTTAACGAAAAATGACCTGAGAACTGAGACACTGGCCTACAAACGGGGGAATCGCTTATCCTATTTTCCCATCAGGAAGGGCATGGACGAAACGGTTTTTTCAATGGAAAAAAACCGCTTCTCTTCTCCCCTTGTGTTTGAAGAACAAGAACGGGTAGTGATCTTTAAGGTAAAAGAAAAAACATTAACCCAGGACAGCGCTTTCCAAAAAGATAAAACCGAGTTCTATAATCAAAAAATCGGAGAGCTCCGCTACAGGTACTTTGATTCATACCTCAGCAGCAAAAAAGATTCTTACCAGATAACCTTGAACCAGGAACTTTATCAACAATTAAAAGATGACATCATGACACGATTTAAGTAACAGAGCTCAGTAGGAAGTAAGAAGTAAGAAGTAGGAAGTAAGAAGTAGGAAGAGAAGAAACGGAGAAAGGAGGAAACCACTAAAGTAAATGACAAAAAATCTTCGTGTTTCTTCGTGTACTTCGTGGCTTCGTGGTAAAAAATTAAGGAGGACATATGGAAAAAGAAAAAATTAAGCAAGCCATCGGCATTTTAAATGAAACCGATACAGCCGCGGATTTATGGATGGTGATCGACAAAGAATCAGAAGTATTGACCGATCCCATTATGGATTTTATCCTGGGAACCGGTGTGACCTGGTTGTCTTTTTTTCTTTTCTTTAAAACCGGTGAAAAATATGCGATTATTGGCAACCTTGATGTGGAAAAAATTAAGCGGTTGAACTTGTTTGATGATATCTTCCCTTACAAGGGTTCACCTAAAGATGACCTGTTAAAACTATTAAACAAACACAATCCTCAAACGATTGCCATTAATTACTCCATCGATTCTCCTTCTGCGGATGGCTTGACGTATGGAAAATACCTGAAACTGTTGGAACTGCTGGATGGAACGGATTTCAAGAATCGATTGATTTCTGCTGAAGGGATTATAGCCAAATTAAGAGGAAGAAAATCCGCCGAGGAGGTGAGGCGGATTAAACAGGCCATTGAGGTTACCCTGGAGATTTACGATAAAGTAACTGCCCGGGTAAAACCGGGGATGACGGAGAAAGAGGTGGCCCGGTTCATCACGGGGGAACGAATAAAAACCGGGTATGCTCCCGCCTGGGAAGAGGATCACTGTCCATCGGTGTTTACGGGTCCCCAGGAAACCGGTGCTCATTCAGGGCCGACAGATAATGTCCTGGAGAGAGGTCACGTATTCAACCTGGATTTTGGTGTGGTTTATGAGAAATATTGTTCCGACTTGCAGCGCACCTGGTACATCTTGAAAGAGGGAGAAACCGAACCACCGCAAGAGGTAATAAAGGGATTCAATACCATTATAAAATCCATCCAATTGGCGTTTGAGGCATTGAAACCCGGAGTAAAAGGATATGATATAGATAAAATTGCCAGGGATTATATTGTATCGCAGGGATATGAGGCGTTTCAGCATGCGTTGGGTCACCAGGTGGGGCGATCTGCGCATGATGGTGCCGCACTGCTGGCCCCGGATTGGGAACGCTACGGCAAGCTCCCGTTTATTCCCCTGGAAGAAGGCCAGGTATTCACCATCGAACCCAGGCTTTACATAGAGCAGGGAGTGGTTACTGTTGAGGAGATGGTGGTAATCACCAAAGATGGCGCAGAATGGTTGTCCGAGCCGCAGAGAGAAATTTATTTAATTAAATAAAAGCCACAGAGAACACAGAGAGCACAGAGAAAAGAAAAAAAAGAAACCTCTGTGTCCTCTGTGGCAAAATAGAAATGAGAAAAATTGGAAATAGAAAAAAACAACCCAAGCCTAAATGGTTGAAGGCGCAGATACCGGGGGGGGAGGATTATTTTAGAATAAAAAAAAACCTGGAAAAACGGGGTTTATCTACCATCTGTCAGCGGGCCAGGTGTCCCAATATTTCCGAGTGCTGGAATAACTATCATGCCACTTTTTTGATCATGGGGGATACGTGTTCCCGTAATTGTACGTTTTGTTCGGTCAAAAGCGGTAATCCTGCGCCGCTGCACCCGGAAGAGGCGCAGCGGGTGTTGGAGATGGTGGAAATTATGAAATCGACGTACGTGGTGATTACATCGGTGACCCGGGATGACCTGGAAGACGGCGGCAGTTCGCATTTTGCCGGGGTAATTGCCCTTCTGAAAGCCCGGCGGCCGGGGTTAAAAATTGAAGTATTGATCCCGGATTTTAAGGGAAATACGCGGCACGTGGACACGGTTCTTGATGCCGGGCCGGATGTATTGAATCACAACCTGGAGACGGTCAGGCGCTTGTACCCGCATGTGAATCGAAAACCTGAGAATTATCATATTTCTTTAGAGGTTTTGCGATACGGTCATGACAAAGGATTTATCACCAAATCAGGAATTATGGTGGGGTTGGGAGAAACGATAGAAGAAATCAAAGAAACGCTTCAAGACTTGCGGGAGAGTGGTGTGGAGTTGTTAACCATTGGGCAGTACCTTCAGGCCACCAGGGAGAATGTGCCGGTAGAAAAATTTTATACGCCGGAGGAATTTGAGGAATTAAAAGAGATGGCGTTTTCTTGTGGGTTTAGGGGAGTGGAATCCGGTCCCTTTGTGCGCAGTTCGTATAAAGCCAACAAGATGTACATGAAGGCAAATGGATTATAGACCTTTATTAACTTACGACTTCTAATCCGCTGCTTCCAACAGATTCAATTGGCTAAAAATAAAAAGAAAAAAACCCTTCGTGCTTTTTACCGCATTGTAAATGCCTTTGCGGCTAAAATTAGAAGTGCTGGAAAAATCTTTTTTTGATTGACAATTACTTGTTTTTACACTATAGTTAAAACTTCATTCCTTCGGCCGCGGCTTCCTATTGGAACCGGGGGCCTTATAAGGAGGCGTACCATGTACAAAAACGAGGTAAAAGCGTTTTTAATGACAAAGGATAAGAACCTGAGCGAAACCATGAAGTCTTATCTTTTTGACCGCTACAACTTAACCACGGAAAGCGCAGAAGAGATTATCGATGTGTTTAACCGGCTGGCAGCCGATGATTCCGCGGAGAGTTCCTGGGACCTGGTCATTTTAGACGAAACTGTTGCCGGGCTCCATACCACGTCTCAGGCATTAAAAACCCTGAAATCCAGGTATTCACATATCAATGTATTGTATCTTTCCACGATATTGGAAACCACAGCCCCCTATAATGAATCCGAAATGAAACTATTGCCCGAATATGCGGATGAGGATTACCGGTCGATGCAAATCGACAATCAATTGGATAAGTTGATTGCCCTGCTCACCCCTATCACCCAGGCCACGTCATTGAAAAATGTGTACGAAACGATTCCCAAGGCAATAATAAACGTATATCCCGTGGATTGGGCATTGTGTGCGGTACTACGGTTGGATGAGAAACCGCTGCGCAGGGGAGTGGCTGCCTCGGATTTTCCCCAAATTCTATCCTATCCTTGTGAATTCCCCTTGAAAGGAACCGGTTACCTGGAAGAGATGCTATTCAATTTCAAGCCGGTGCACATCCCGGATTTGAATGAAGATGAAGCGTTTCGCCAGGAGTTGGAAGAAAAATTTTCCAGCCGGTACCGTTCGGCGCTGTTATTGCCTATGCAGTATGACGGCAATTACATCGGGTTTTTAGGCCTGTTCACCGCCAACCGTACCTGTTTATACCGGCTCCCGGATTTAGATTTGCTCCAGCGTTTGGCAGATATGTGCACGGTAGCTATTATCACTCATCTTTACCGGGAACACAGCAACGTTGACATCGACAAACTTTTAGAAGATGTAAGAAGCGGTAACCGCTGGGGAGATTGGGGAAAACCGGAGTAAAAATAGGAAGCCAGGGAATTCCCGAAATTCCATTGGACATTGAAATACTTTTCAATTTCCTGTAAAATAATTCTTTCCAGGTTTTTATAGCAAAGTAGGAGCTTTAATATGGCACGTTTCTTTAATACGGCAGGACCGATAATCGCGGAAGATCACTATCATATAGACCCTTTAAGCCGAATCTCCCTGACTGACATCCTTTCTTTGATGGATCAAAAAAAATACTTTGTACTTCACGCCCCCAGGCAAACAGGTAAGACATCATGCTTGCTTGCCTTGATGAATTACCTGAATAAAAAAGGTAAGCATAAATGCTTATATATGAATGTTGAAATGGCCCAGGCAGCCCGGGAAAATGTGAAAGAAGGCATGCGGACAATCCTGGATATACTGGCGAATAAGGCTGCCGATTATCTCAATGATTCCTTTCTCACCAGGAAATGGCAGCAGATGTTCCAGGAGAGCGGTGAGTTTTCCGCCTTCCATAACGCTTTAAAATCCTGGGTAAAACACAGCAATAAACCGGTTGTTCTTCTTATCGATGAAATCGATTCTCTTGTGGGAGATACGCTGATTTCCGTACTTCGGCAGCTTCGCAGCGGGTATGCGGACCGCCCGGTCCTGTTTCCTCAAAGCATCATACTATGCGGTGTTCGCGATGTCAGAGACTATCGTATATACTCGGATAAAGAAAAAACAGTTATTACCGGCGGCAGTGCCTTTAATATCAAAGCTGAATCGTTACGTCTCGGCAATTTTACCTTTGATGAAATAAAACAGTTGTACCAACAACACAGCAAAGAAACAGGCCAGCCATTTAATAAAGATGTTTTCTCCCGGGTTTGGGATTTGACCGAAGGTCAACCTTGGTTGGTAAATGCCCTTGGTTATGAAGTTTGTTTTAAATTGAAGGAGGGAAGAGATAGAAAGAAAATCATCACTGAAAACATGATTAATCAGGCCAAAGAAAATATTATATTAAAGTGTGAAACTCATATCCATCAACTGGTAGATAAATTGAAAGAAGAGCGGGTGAAGCATGTAATCGAACCCATCCTGGCTGGCTTTAAGGAACCTGAAAAAATAAGTGATGAAGACATCGATTATGTAGTTGATCTGGGGCTAATTCAAAAAAAGCCTTATCTCAGGATTGCCAACAGGATATACCAGGAAATTATTCCCCGCCAATTGACTTATAGTACAGAATTGACAATGACCCATGAAGCCTCCTGGTACATAAAGGAAAACGGCAGCCTGGATATGGACAAACTATTGAGTGCTTTCCAGGAGTTTTTCAGGAAGCATTTTGAGAGTTGGGTGGATGGTTTTAATTACGCGGAAGCTGGTCCGCAATTGTTGTTACAGGCTTATTTACAGCGCATCGTCAACAGCGGCGGGCGGGTGGAACGGGAATACGGACTGGGACGGCAGCGCACTGATCTACTATTGATCTGGCCATATAAGAGTGGGGAATGTATCCAGCAGGTGGTGGTGGAGTTGAAATTGCGTTACGGCAGCCTGGAAAAAACCATAGAAAAGGGTCTGGAACAGACCTGGGAGTATATGGACAAATGTGGTACGGATGAGGGGTATTTATTGGTTTTTGACAGGTCGAAGAAAGCGTCGTGGAAAGAGAAGGTTTTCAAGAAAACCAGGACTTTCAAAGGAGTAAATATTGTCGTTTACGGGATGTAGCCAACTTTTCTTCTGCACGCCCGAAGAGCTATAAAAAATTTTGATCAAACTTTTTTAAAAGTTTGGCCCCCGGCAGGGCCGCCGGAGGCTTTGAAATCGCAGCGTGAAAGAATTTACCTTTCCAAAAAAATTTTTAGCAGTAAAGCTGTTTTTCACCACAGAGCACGAAGAACACGAAGGTAGACTGTTTCCCGCAACTCGCAACAATATCAAGCTCTTTTCCGATGAAGAATCCAGACACCTACAACCTGAAACCTGCACCTGCAACTTTACTTTCTTAATTCAACTTTTCAAACACCGAGTCAGTTCCCTCAATGCGGTACCCCCGGTTAAATAGAAATCCACCTTTAGATGACCGATGATTTCCAGGACTTTATCTTGAAGTACGTATAGACTTTTATAATGCTCTGTCCAGGACTTTTTTGACGTACTCATAGTTTTTTCTCATTTCCTCGTTGGGGATATAACGGAATACACTCTCAGTTAAAAAGCTTTTAAGGCTCTCCAGCCCGAATATATCGATCAGGTGATACCACCGGACATACACCAACATCCTGGCAATAACCATATCCCGGTTGAGGTAAGCCAGTTCCTTTTTCCCCATGATAAAATTATAAATGTCCTCCGGGGAAGCCGGGTAATCGTAATCCCAGTACATTTCTTTCAATTGGCTCAAATCACCTTTTTTCATTTTTTACCCGCCAACAAAAGAATACCACATCCATTTATAGAATTCAACCCCAGCAAAAGCTTTAAAAGGCAGTAAGTTTTATGACAAAAAATATCTCTGCGTTCTCGCAATTACGTGTGCTCTGCGGTGGATAAAAGCCACAGAGAGCACAGAGATTGCGGAGAGTTCCCCACGAACAATTAAGCTCAGAAGTTGAGAGAGAACTTAAAGGAAAAGATTTTTTAGTTTTCTCAACCTCTTAACCTCTCACCATCTCAACCCCCGAGTTTTTAAGCTTCGAAGAAGCTTAACTGTTACTTCTATTATTTAGAATTCATTGCCGATTTTACAATATCAATTGCTTCGATTGTTACATCTCTAAAACATTTATAAGATTCTATCAAGCTTGCATCTAATTGAAATGCTTTATCGAAACAATGAAGTGCTTTAATTAAATCATTAATGTTAAATTCAATTGCACGTGACTTATTATCTTTCAATATTTTATTCCATGTCTCTATTATTGTTGTCACACCACCTTTATGATTATAATAATTTCCTAAATTCAACCAGGCTAATCCATAATTATTATTTAATTTTATCGCGTGTTCAAGCAAATTCTTTGCTTTATCAAATTTTTTTAAATATTTATAATTTATATATATTACTGCTAAATTAACTAAAGATTCTATATCATTAGGGTTTTTTGATAATACGAATTCATATCTATCAGCCGCCAATCTCATAATCTTTTTATTACCTGATTTTCTTGCATATTCATGTGTTGCAACAGCAAAATTATAATGTATATCAATGTTGTTAGGATTTAATGATATAGCTTTTTTATAATTCTTCTCAGCGTTCTTCCAATCTTTTTTTATTGTATATTGAATAGCTAATCTATAGTATTTAGCGAAATCATTATAATTGTCAGCATCTTCTCGAAATAAGTTATCTGCAAATTTTTTTAAATCCATTTTATTTTATCCTTAATATTATTTGATTACAAATTAATCTTTAAATATTATTTCTGTACAACTGTCTTGCTTCTCGATACATCCTTACAATTAGCTCTATTCTCTCTAATCTTTCAGGTATATTCATTTTATCAGTTAATAGCATCTTAAGGATATTATACAGTCTATCAACTTCTGAATCTTCAGCTAACATGATCGCTATGGATAATAGATTTGAGTAGTTATCACAAACTGCTTTTAAATATTGTGTTGATTCAGCAAATGAATTACTTTTTTCAAAAGCTATCCTTGCGTTTTTTAATTTATTAATAGACCTTGATGGATTAGCTTCTACTTTTGCTTTTTCAAAAAGTATATTGCCAACTAATTGCATATTCTCACTAAGGTCTCTATATTTTTCTGTTGAGTCGG
>WVZO01000143.1:0-1037 GCA_011772425.1 Candidatus Aminicenantota bacterium | reverse complement strand
TGATTCATCAAATTCTTTTTTTAATCGATATGTAATTCCCAACTCATTGTATAATACACATAAGCTAAATAGCGATCCTAAATCCTTTATAATTTTTTCTAAGTCCCTTAGCTTCACCATAGCTTTATCAATGTAACCTAGTTCCATTAATGGCGTAGTAATCGTTAAAGTAGAATTAACCAATCCATTAAGGTCACCAATATTTTTAAATAATTCTGCCGATTTCTCGGCAGTTTTTATTGAATCATCCATTTTACCCAATTGATTCAGATGAATAGCATAATTATTGAGTAAAGTAGCAAATTGATATTTTAGAAAATAGCTATTTAAATCTAACTTTGATGATATTATTGATTTATATACATCCAAACTATCTTTGATCTTACCTACTTTAAAAAGTAGAGAAGCAAACTGATCTGCAGATAATAAAATACTTACAAATTTGTTCTCAACATCAATTTCAAAACTTTTCATTGAATACTTAATTGCGTTATCATAATCAGGAATGGCCAAATTAATATAACAATAAGCCACCTCATGAAATACTGAAGACTTGAATTTTAAATTTTTTTCTTTTTCAATATTACTCAGTATTTTACTATAATTTTTCAAGCTATTGGTATAATCTTCAATAATAAAATAAAGTATTGCCTTCATTTTTAAGATATGATTTAAGTTTGGAAATATCTTTTTGAATTTATTAAGGAAATAAGTATCAGAATTTATTTGATATTCAAATTGTGCAATTTCAGGATCTTCATACGAATTATTAAAGACATTAATTATTGATTTCAAAAAAATATTCGCATCTGTCTTGACGATATAACAGTTTTCTATTTCACGTTGCCCTCTTCTTATTAATTCAGAAAATATGAAACCAACTCTACCAAACTTATCAGTTGATTTGACAATCTCCCTTCCATTAACAACTACATCCAAACCAGGTGAATACTCTAGCCATATAATTTTTCTATCACTCTTAGTATTTAGAATAATAGGAATAATATCAAAATCGTCACAACCACTATATCCAATAA
>WVZO01000655.1:343-9628 GCA_011772425.1 Candidatus Aminicenantota bacterium | reverse complement strand
AATCATCTCAATCGAAGGGTCCATCATTATCCCCACTGAGGTATCCGGTTTTACCCCCTTTTTTCTTAAAAACCCCGCCAATTGATTGACTTTCTCATTCAATAACCGGTAGGTTATTTGTATGGTTTCCCCTGAACTGGACTCTGCGCCGACAACAGCAATATGGTCGGGGGTTTTGGCTGCCTGTTCTTCAAATAATTCAGGCACTGATTTATTCCCGGGAAATTCGGTTTTTGTATCGTTAAAAGCAAATAACACCCTTGTTTTTTCTTCTCCGGATGCAGCCTCAATACCAGATACCTGGATATCGATGTTAAAAAGGACCTCATAGAGCAAATGTTCGAGATTTTTAACCATTCGTTCTATGGTTGTTCTTTCATACAATAATGAATTATACTCCACATATCCTTCCAGGAATTCACCTCTCTTTTTGAAAGAAAAAATCATATCCAGGTCAATATTTTGAAGGTCACGGGCATTATAAATATTTTCAAGCAATATCGCCACCTTGAATAAGGGAAAGCCATTGTTTTCGGAAGTTGTTTCATTTAAATCCTTGAGCAATAATTCAAAGGGATAATTTTGATTACTATTTGCTTCTATAACCGTTTGTCTCACCTGCAATAACAATTCTTTAAATGTCATATTGGCATTAAACCGGTTTCTTAGAGCCAGCACCGTATTAATAAATTTACCTTCGCTGTCTTGTTTATAGACAGGTGAACCGACGATAACATCAGTGTCCCCCGTATATTTATGGATAAGTACCACCAATACGGTTACCAAAATAATATACAGCCTGGCATCGGACGTATTGCTTAAGGTAATTAGTTTTGTAACTATTTCCGCAGGCAGCCTGAGCTCCAGGGTATCCTTTTGATATTTGCTGATCCCGGTTTTTATATAATCATAGGGGAATCTACTTTTTGGCAGTTCTCCTGATAATTTTTTTACCCAGAAATTTCTCTCTTTTGAATATTTACTGGCAGCAAAAGCTGCTTCTCCAAGACCTATTCTCCTCATTTCTTCCTCCTAATTTTATATAAAATTTAGAAAGCAAATTCTCCTTCTTCTTCCTGGAAGATATTCATTTCCAAAGCTAATAAATCATGAGAAATATCGATGTCTCCCAGTGTAATATCCCTGTTCTCCAACACCTGTCTCAATATCTCGATATAATGATTGGCAATTCTTTCTAGGGAAGATTCTTTAAATAATGTGGTTGAATAGGTGAAAGACATATTAATTTTGTTTTCATCTTCTACGGCCTCAAGAATTAAGTCAAACTGGGATTGGTTGGGTTCGAATTCATAGGGTTTAATATCCTGATAACCATGCTTTAATCCTATATCTCCAGGATCCAGGACTTGAATAGTAACATCGAACAATGGATTCCTGCTGAGGTCTCTTGGCAATCCCAGCTTTCCTACCAGATCGTCAAATTGATAACCATCGTTGTCAAAGGCATTTAAAGATTTTTCCTTTACTTCCTCCAGGAATTTTCTAAAGGTTTTGTCACTCCTGGGAGCGTTTCTCAATCCAAGAATATTAATAAACATCCCGATGATATTTTGTAAGTCAGCCTGGTTTCTTCCTGTATTTCCCGTACCGACGATTATATCTTCCTGGCCCGTATATTTTGACAGTAAAATATTGTAAACAGCCAATAGTACCATAAACCGTGTTGTGTTTGTTTCCAGCATAAGTTCTTTTATTTTTACAACAAGTTCCCTATCCACATCAAAATAGAAAATCCTCCCCTTATAATTAAATATTTCCGGCCTGAGAAAATCGGTGGGAAAATTGAGTCTCGGTATTTCCCCTTCGAACTCTTTTAGCCAGTATTTTTCTTGTTTTTTTATTTTTTCACTCTCTTTCTCACTGTTTTTGAATTCCGAATAATCTTTGTAATGGAGTTTAATTGGAGGTAATTTTTCCCCGGAATCCAGGGAGAAAAGGTCCCTGACCAATATGCCGTAAGAGGTATAATCCGTTATAATATGATGCATATCCAGCAGCAAGAGATACTGATTACCTGGAATTCCCCCTTGAATCACCCCCAGCCGCATCAGGGGGCCCCGGGAAAGATCAAAGGGTCTTATAAATTTCTTTACTATTTCTTCTATTTTTTTTTCTACCTTATCCCCGGCCTCGATATGGTAACTTTCCATCTGGAAATTCACCTCATCATGTATCCTCTGTACCGGTTCTCCATCTACGATTGAAAATGAAGTTCTAAAGCTTTCATGCTGTTCGATTAATTCTCTAAAAATTTCTTCAAATCTAACCCTTTCAAACTCTTTTTCAATTATATATGTGCCTGATAAATTGTAAAAGATCCCTTCCGGCTGCATCCGCTGCATAAAAAATAATCGCTTCTGGGCTGAGGACAATGGATAGTACTCTTTTTTTTCTACCGGTTCGATGGATACGTGTTTACTATCTTTTGCCGATCGTCTTATAAATTTTGAAAACGTTCTTATTGTCGGTAATTCAAATATATTTTTCAATTGAATGCTGGTGTCAAATTCTTTATGAATTTTTGCGGCCAGTAATGTGGCCTTTATGGAATGTCCGCCTAAATGAAAGAAGTTGGAATCGATGCTAATGGCATTTTTATCTATTCCTAAAACCTCTGACCATATTTCCACCAGCTTCTTTTCGATTTCATTTTCAGCCACTGCCAATTCCCCATCCTGTAAAGAGATTTCAAGTTTTGCCAATGTTTTCCTGTCTATTTTTCCATTTGCTGTTAAAGGTATCCTTTCTATTTGTTCAAAGTATTCCGGTATCATGTAACCGGGTAAAATCCCTTCAAGATAGGTTTTAATTTCTGACAACTTTAATTTTTCATCCGCCGCCAGGAAGGCACAAAGACACCGTTCCGGTTCTGTATTAAAATCGTTTTCTACATCTATTTCCTTTTCAATAACCACAGCTTCTCTAATACCGGTATATTGGAGCAATTTTTTCTCGATCTCTTCCAATTCGATTCGGTATCCCCTTATCTTTACCTGGTAATCTTTTCTGCCGAAAAATTCGATATTTCCATCCGGCAGCCAGCAGCCCAGGTCACCGGTTCTATACAGCCTGACCCCTTTACCTGCTGCATGTACAAACGGATCGTTTAAAAATGCCCGGTTTGTTTTCTGGGGGTCATTTAAATACCCTCTGCCCACGCCAACCCCGGAGACCACAATCTCTCCTTTGACACCCGGGGGGCATAATTTCATATGCTCATCGACAATGTAAATATTCAAGTTCTGTAACGGCTTCCCAATTGGAACTTGGCCTGTTCCCGGCGCTTTATCCATGAGGTAATGGGTGATATCGTCCGATGCTTCCGTAGGGCCATAGGCGTTGACCATTTTGACCCCGGGGAATTTCTGAAACCATCGCTGCACCAGATCGGGTTTTACCGCTTCACCTGTCACCAATAAGTACTCAAGACAATCCAGGGACTTGAATTCTAAATCCAAAATACTCAACAAAACCGACAGGTAAGACGGAACAACCTCAAGTATCGAGACCTGATCCTCTATTAGTCTGGATAAAAATTGTCCTGGCTCCAGGATTAATTGGTCCGGGTAAATAATCGTTTTACCACCCGGTAATAAAGTTGTAAAGAACTGCCACACCGAAATGTCGAAACAGTGAGAGGCATTTTGGGCGATAATACTTTTTCCTGTCAATTGAAGATCATTGATCTTGGCCTGTATGTGATTCATCATGCCAATATGTTCCACCATTACACCTTTGGGGTTTCCCATTGAACCGGACGTATAGATAATATAGGCCAAACGATTCATGTCCATCGTCATTTCCAGGTTCGCTGTGCTCCTTTCCCTGGTGTGATTTTCCCGGTTATTTAACAAAACGAATTTGCCGTCAAACCATTCTTCCCATCCAGGCTGGGTATATTCTGACCGGGTAAACAAAATAGGTGCGCGTGAGTCGTTTAATATCTCGATGATTCGCTGAACCGGCTGGTTCGTATCGATAGGGATGTAAGCACAGCCGACCTTCCAGGCAGCAAGTATACACGCTGCCATGGTGGGTGAACGATCTAACAAAATCCCCACACATTGGTCCCCCTTGAGCCCGTTCTCTTTCAACCCCCATGCCAATCGATTGGCCCAATTGTTTAATTCCCTATAAGTCAAATGCTCGTCTTTATATGCGATTACTGTACGCCCGGGATTCATATTCGCATGTTTCTCAAGGAAATGATAAACGGTTCGATCTGCGGGGAAATACGCATTGTTATCGTTAAAATCCTTCAATAACTGTTTTTTCTCTTCCTCGGAGAATATTTCGATATCTGCCACCTCGATTCCGGGATTAATAATTGCTGAGTGGAATAAATTTTCCAAACGGCTAATCATCACTTCTATGGTACTCGTTTCATAGAGCAAGGCATTATATTCCACTTTCCCGGCAATCAATCCGTCGTTTCTGAGAAAAGATAGTATTATATTGGGTTTAACAGGATGAAGATATTCTTTATCATGAATATCTTCCAGCAAAACAGCCACATCGAATAAAGGAAAATCATGCTCATTAAATTCCAGGTTTAATTTATATACCAATGTTTCAATTGGGTAATTCTGATTTTCAGCCGCCTCGCTAATTGTTTGCCTTACATGCTGCAAAAATTCTTTAAATGTCATTTCACCGGCCACCCGGTTTCTTATCACCAGGATGGTATTGATAAAGTTTCTTTTAATATCCTGTTTTAAAACCGGTGTCCCCACCATGATATCTTTATTCCCGGTATATTTAGCCAGCAATAAAACCACCCCTGCCGTTAAAATAATATAAAGATTGGGTAAATACCCACTGCTTATCTTAAGCAAACGTGACGAAACATCCTGGGAAAATTTAAAGGTTATATTTTCTTGCTTGATCTCATCTACAAATGCCCTTTTATGGTCATAGGGGAAACGACTTTTTACAATTTCCCCCGATAATTTATTGAGCCAGTAATCTCTCTCTTTCCTGTTTTGATGAGCGGTAATGGTTTGACTTTCGAAATTATCAATGTTAAATGCTTTCATTGTCGTGCTCCTTTTTCATATAATCATTTTGTTTTATGTTATAAATCAAAATCTTTATTGGCCTGCAAGGTATTCTCCAGGAAATACAATTGATGGACATGTTTCACCTCATCGATCAATTCCTCTTTGTTTTTGAATTCGATCAATGATGGCACGGCATTCTTGTGAAGCTTTTTCCAACGGTCATCCGCCATGTAGATATCGTATAACGAATAAGGGTTGGGAATACCCAGGCTTTTACAGAATTTAACAAACCTGGATACCCTCTCATAGACGACTTCCCGTTTGGGCTCTTCATCCAAAACCCATGTTTGCATGATTAACATGTCCCTGGCATTTTCAGGATACAAAAGGATGCTTTTATTTTCTTCTCTCCATTTATCCGAACTGACCTGGCCATCTAAATAATACCCGAACGGATTACATTCGGCCTCATAAATATCGTCCTTGAGTTCTTTGACAAAATCCAGTGTTTTCTGGAAATCCTCCTCGGTTTCACCGGGGTACCCGATGATAAAATATGTGGTGGTCTTAATTCCGGCATTGGCAAGATTAGATATGGTGGTTTTGACTTGTTCGATAGGAAGCTTTTTATTCATGGCATCCAATATCCGCTGCGATCCGCTTTCAACCCCGATCCGGGCCCGGTAAAAACCGCCTTTTCTCCATAAAAAAGCCTTCTCTTCCTCGCAGGTATCCCGGTTGACTCTCAGATAGCCATCCCAATATATGGAAAAATCTTTATTTAAAAGCTCCTCTGCAAGTCCCGTTATCACCGGGTTCAATAATGAGTCGCTCAACAAGAACAACTGGTTATCGTATTCCCGGTACAATTTTGATAATTCTTCGACCACTTGCTTTGGGTCCTTTTTTCGATATTTTCCCCAATAGACGGTTTCCGTGCAAAAGCTGCATTGAAACGGACAACTTCGAGATGTATATAACGCCATATTGGGATAAACATCAAGTCTAAAATCCGAAAAATCAAGAAGACTGGCGGCTGAAAGGTCAAGGGTTTCATTATTGATATCGGCTAACGTAAATACCCGCTGCCATCTGGGAAATTCTCCTCTTAAAAGTTTAAGAAACAAATTTTCTCCTTCTCCCACGATCAGGTAGTCGATATAATTTTTTGTTTTTTCTAAGAAAAAATCAAAATTTGGGGTCCCGATTCCCAGTGTTTGCGCAAAAACAGCACCGCCCATGACAGTTTTAATATAGGGAAATCTCTCCCTGGTCAGTTTAAAAGCAAATACAGATGCAGGCAAATTACCTTTATACACTGATAAACCTAAAACCCCGGGTTTTTCCTTTTCCAGGAGCCTTAAAAAATAGGATTCCAGGAAAATATAAAATTCAGCCACGATTTCATTCAAGGCAATCACTTGCTCAGGGTTGATATCAAAGTAAAAGGTTTTATAAACCAACTCACGCACCAGGTCAATATATTCTTCTTCATTTTGATAATTCAAATGGGCCATCATATGATTCTGTAAAACATCATGGCCGATGTTATAGAAATTTCCTCTTTTTTCTTCGGAAGTACAGCCCCTTAAGATATTGAAATATTTATCGTAGATATCCCTGACTTCACCTTCGATATTGGCATCAACTGCCTTTACTTCAAAACCATGCTCCTGGAGAAATCCCTTAAGACAGGCGATTCCCACCGGGGGAATCTGGGGTGTCCAATAGGGCAGCAGGGCCAGGAGAATGCTGCCTTTAAGGGAACCTGGACTTTCATGCTGCAAGCGTTCTACGTGATTCTTTTTCATTTCTCTTTTATTCTCCTCTTAAATTTTAAATTTTTACCTCTTTCACTTTTTAATGTCATCTGTATCTAAAAGTCAAAATCAGGCTGGGCTCCATCGAAGATCGTTGATTCAACAGCCGTTAAATCAGTCATCTCAATCTCGATATCTTTAATCCTGGTATTTTCGTCTTTAATGACTTTATCTACAGCCTCTTCTATATGTAATGCAATCTTTTCCATAAAATCCCTGCTGTAGACATTTGCATTATAAGAAAGGAACATATTCGCTGTCTCTTTCACTGCCACATAAAGGGTTAGATCATAACTGGTCTGCTCAAATCCTTCAATCCCCGCCAATTTGGCTAATAATCCTTCTTTCACTTCCTGGCTGGTGCCGGCAGCCTCTTGTAAATCACTGCTTTCCGGGATGTTTCCAAATGATAAAAAATGGTCGAATAAATTTTGCTTCAAAGAGCTTTCCGATTGGATTTCAACTAATGGATAATAATGATGGGGCTCACTGTTAAACACATCTTCCTGTACTTGTTTGAGCAGCTTGATAAAGGTCATATTCTCATCAAAACGAATTCGCACCGGGTTCATATTGGTAAATAAACCGACGATTGTTTCGATTCCTTCTATTCCAGGGGGACGACCGGAGACGATATGTCCGAATACCACATCATTTTTGCCGGCATATTTTCCCAATATAATTGCCCAAATGGCCTGGAAAACGATATTCAATGTCATGCGATTACGTCTGACCATATCGTTCAACATGTCGGTTTTTTCCCCATTAAATACGATAGAAACACACTCACTCACAAATCCCGCCGCTCTATTTAGCGACGTCTTCTTTTTGGGAACCGCAGCAGTTTCTTCATAACCCTCCAGGTATTTTTGCCAATATTTCTTTGATTCGTTCCTATCACGCTCTTCTATCCAATTTATGTAGTTTTTAAAGGGTGTTACCGGCACCAACTGCCAGTCCCTCCCCTGCAAATAACTATTGTACATCTCATTAAACTCTAAAAATAGTATATTTCGGGACCATCCATCCATTAATATGCAGTGATAGGTCCAAATAAGCTCATACTTTGATTGGTCCAGCTTTATTATTGCCGCTCGCAGCAGTAAGTCCTTACTTAAATCGAATCGTTTTTGTTTATCTTTTTCTCTAAATTCTTTTAGAAACTGCTCTTTATCGCTCCAGGTAATTTTATTACTTATATCTTCAAAATAAATTTCTATTTTTCTTTCCTTTAAAACCAATTGCAGTGATCTGCCGATTTCTTCAATACCTTCATAGATAAATACCGTGCGTAATGTGTCAAACCGTTTTAACAGCTCATTGAAGCTTTTTTCAACCGCCGATACATTTAACTCCTCATGGAATCGGAGTGAAGATTGATTAATAAATAAAGAAGAGGAATTATCGTATAGAGCGTGGAATAACATTCCCTCCTGCATGGGAGTTAAGGGGTAAATATCTTCAATTCCCCCGGGGTATTTCTCTGTTAACCGGTTAAGGAAATCCTTGGGCAGGTGTTTATAGGTGAAATCCTGCCCGGGAACAGGTGTCAGTGAGACATCCTCCTTTTCTTCTTTTATATAGGGGGTCAATTCCAATATGGTTTGATGAGCAAATAAATCTTTCAGCTCAAACTGGTACCCTGCCTTTTTCAGCCTTGATGAAATTTGAATTGCCTTGATGGAATCACCTCCTAATTCGAAGAAATTGTCATTTACTCCGATCCCATCTCTACCTAATACGTCTCGCCAGAGTTCTACTAATTTTTCTTCCATTGCATTTTTAGGCGCAATATAATCGCTGTTACTGCTCAAACCTATTCCATAAGGTTCTGGCAAAGCCTTACGATCTATTTTACCGTTGGATGTTAAGGGAAGCTCCTTTAATTTTACAAAATAGGCAGGTATCATATAATCAGGTAATTCCTGGCTCAAATATCCACGCAATTCAGGTATTTCAAACTCTTTATCCGAGACGAAATAGGCGCACAAGTATTTATCTCTCCCTTCATTTTCTTTTACCAGGACAACCGCTTCTCTTATGTCTTTGTGATTCAACAATTGAATTTCGATATCTTTCAGTTCGATGCGAAAGCCCCTGACTTTTACTTGATGATCTTTCCGGCCTGAAAACTCGATACTCCCATCCACCAGCCATCTTGCCATATCTCCTGTCTTGTACAACCGGTCTCCCTCTACAAAAGGGCTGAGGATAAATTTTTCTGCTGTCAGTTCCGGTGCATTTTGATATCCCCTGGCAATTCCTTCTCCCCCTATGATTATTTCCCCACATACGCCAATGGGAACCAGTTGTAAATTCCTATCCACAATATATATTGTTGTGTTGGATAAGGGCTTGCCTATGGGGATTGTGCCCAATTCATCCTTTATTTCATCCAGTTCATGACAACTTGCATAGACAGTGGATTCCGTGGGGCCGTACAC
>WVZO01000655.1:0-324 GCA_011772425.1 Candidatus Aminicenantota bacterium | reverse complement strand
GAAACCCGCTCTCCTCCAAATAGAACTTTCTTTATTCCTTTGAAACATTCTATATCCAGTTCCACTAACATATTAAATAAGGCCGTGGTGGTGAAAAAAACGGTTATCCCCTCATTTTTGAGTACATACCTCAAACTGTCCATTTCAAGCAAATCTTCTTTTTTTATCAACACCAGGACTGCCCCATTTAACAACGCTCCATAAATATCGAATACGGAACCGTCAAAGGCATAATTGGACAACTGCAGTACCCTGTCTTGATCGGTTAATTCAATGTAATTGGTATCCTTGACAACCCGGATGACATTCCGGTGGCTTATCAAT
>WVZO01000601.1 GCA_011772425.1 Candidatus Aminicenantota bacterium | reverse complement strand
AGAAGGAAAAGAGGTTATTGCCGTCATGCATTTCAACCTTCCCGGAAACTTTCCCTTTGATGTTAGTGACAAACCATTTGAAATCCGGTATAATGACCACATGACCAACGATGTAAGTTTAATGGAATCCGTGGAAACAGATTTCGGTCACGGTCCCTACGGCGGAGCTGCGTTTACCAATACAAGTACATCCTCCACCATACAAACAACAGGTTTTAGCCGTACCCAATCCAGCAGCCTGTTGGACACCTATTACATCTATTCATATGACGGCAAGCTATTAGCAGAATACGACCACAGTGGCAACTGCGTAAGAGATTACATTTACTCAGGAAACCAATTGATCGCCGAGTACAGACCACAAACCAATACCTATTATTACTACATGTCCGATCAGATCAACACGACCCGGATAATTACAGATGGAAACGGGAATGTGGTGTACTCTGCTTTACATGGCCCTTACGGAGATGTACAAAAAGTATGGACAAACACGTATGATCCGAAGTTAAAATTCTCAGGCAAAGAACGGGAGCCGGAAGCAGAGATAGATTACTTTGGTGCACGCTATTACGACCACAACTCCTACCGCTTCCTCTCCGTTGATCCACTTATCAATAAAGAAGAAGCGCTGGTCAATCCCCAAGCCTGTGGAGATATGGTGCCAGGTAATTTATTTATGTGATCTCTGTGTCTCTGTGGTAAAAATATATTCTGCCAGAAAGTGGCAAGATTTTACGACAAGGTAATCGTTTTTCGTTTTTTGCGTTTTTTTGTTTCGGGGTCATTGAAAAACGTTTCGGGGTGATTAAAAAATTTTTCGGGGTGTTTGCAGGACTTGTCGGGGTGGTTAAAAATTTTTTCGGGGTGTTTGCAGAGGTTTTCGGGGTGTGTGAAAAATTTTTCGGGGTCATTGCAGAAGCTTTCGGGGTGGTTAAAAATTTTTTCGGCGTGTTTGCAGAGGTTTTCGGGGTCATTGCAGGATTTGCGGGGTGGTAAAAAGGTAGAGACGAAAAATCCAATGCTGAGGAAACGTACTGTAATGGTGAGGAACCATCTAGTATCCTGTTTCAAAAGTTTTGTGCCCAATTTTGGCAATTTAACATGATCCATCTGAGGAGAATGAATCAACCATTTAAAATTCGAAATTCGAATATCGAAATTCGAAACAAATCCGAAATTCAAATGTTCAAATGTCCAAAACATCTTTAAAGGAGATTTGGTACCAGGCCAGAATGTCACTAAGCAAGAAAATAATTTTCTTCGTGGTCCTTCGCGTTCTTCGCGGCTATTTTCGCAGCAGGCAAGAAAAAATGATAAATAACCAGGGAAAAATCACTGACCCGCAGGGAAAAATGATTGACGCGCGGGGAAAAATCACAAACCCGCGAATTTTTTTGATTGTCTCCTCTTCCACTGACAAAATATTTTTTACCACAGAGAGCACAGAGTTCGCAGAGAAAAGGTTTTACACGGCGTGAATTTTGGTTTATAATTGAAAATCTAAACCAGAAAGTAAAGGAGAGCTTGCTGTCTATGGAGCATGATATGGATGAGCGAAATAATAAAAATAACGCCATCGAGGTAGAAAACACCTTTATCGGCCCTGAAATCCACTACTGCGTGGTTTTTAAAGGAAAGATCAAACAATTTGCCGATCTCGATGAAGTCAAAACAGTGTTAGGTATTCATTATAAAATCAATGAGGAAAAAATCGCCGGAGCCTTTTCAGGGAAACCGGTGACCATTGTAGGCCCGACGGATTTCCAAACAGCCGTGGACCACCGGAAGCGCCTGAGAGCACACGGTGCCGTCTGCTCCATCGAAGCCGTTGAACCGCCCGAATCCTTTGCCGCTGCCTGGAAAGAAAAAGTAGAAGAATCCCATAAAAAACAAAATCAAAACCAGGAACCGGAGCAAAAACAAAACCAATTGCAATTCAACGACTTATATACGCGGTTAAACGAGGTCTACCTCCAGGTTCAATCGGAGTATAATATCGCTGAAAAAAGTAAAAAATACGAAAACAAAGAAGTGACCGGGGGCTGTTTGGGCCTTCTCTCTGCTGCTGCTGCCGTGGCAGCAGTTATTTTCACGCCGCTTGCCTGGTACTGGGCAGGACTTGGAATTCTTGTCATCATTGTCCTGCTGGGCTCCCTGATAAAAGACTGGAACGTGGATTATGCAAAGGATTTTTTGGCGCGAATGGAAAAAGAAAAACAAAAAGACCCCTCGTTTTTTGCTTTTACCCTGGGAAAATGGGTGACAAATTTACCCAAAAATGACCGGGCCAAAAAATATCTTGAATCGGTTATTCAAATAATGCCCACAGCAGACCTGGACCATCTCCTGGTACGGGAAGCGTTGGACCAGTACAGACCTTCCCCAACACCCACGTATGAAACAAAAAAACAAGAGACACAGGAAACAACTGTAAGCGAAGCAGCAGTGAAACCGGCAGAGGACATGGTATATTGTCCCAGGTGTGGTTCCGACTGGATAAGGACTATGGAGAAAAGACCCGGAAAAATAATTTATTTTTGCGAAAATTGCTCGAAAAAATGGCGCCCTAAAAGGAGAAGATAATGGACAAAGACATGGATAGAAAATATAAGATTGTATTTAGCGGAGAACTGAAGTCCGGCCATGATTTGATTTCCATAAAATCCAGGCTGGCCTCTATGTTTGGTGTTTCTGCTTCAGTGGTGGAGATGTTGTTCCTGGGAAAACCGGTGTTGGTGAAGGTGGAATCTTCTCTGGATGCCGCGCATTTATTTAAGATGGATTTTGAGAAAACGGGAGCCTCCTGCCGAATAGAGGAGGTGTAAACCAGATTTAGGGAGATTCAAGCATTACAAGTCTATCTTATTATAAATACATGAGGTGGACACCGGTTCAATAATCACAAAATAGAGAGGCTTATCTTTATCGGTTTCCTTTTGTTTAATATCAATGGTTTCTAAATCTGCCACTCTCCTGCTTTTCATGGTTATGTGTGGATTCTGAAGGTCTTTATCGAAGCGGATAAGAAAAATATCGACGCTGCGTCCATTCATTTCTTCCGGTATCTTAACCTGGATGCGCTGTACCCGTTTATCCTTGTGCTGGTCCGGTAACAGGAACTGAGCTTTCTTTGTTTTTTCCTTCGCCAGTGTCCAATTCAAGTTTCGTTTCAGCACGACATTTAAGGCAACTACTTTTTTCTGTATCTTTTTCATATCAATATAGTTGATATTGGATTCGAGGCGGGAGGGAAAATCGATTTTGACGCCTTTGCGGTTACACTTGATGTTTATCCTCATCACGCTGTGGGCAACGGTTCCGGGTGAGTATGCCAGTTCATAGTAGGCAGCGGTTGATTTGTGGATTTCTTTAACCATCCGTTCCGTAACGTCGTCGAAAAATCGCCCGCCAGTGCCCAAAGCAAGCGCTTTCAGGCTCTCGATACCAGACCCATCGACGATGGGAATATTAGCATCATCAACAGTAAAGTCACCGTCCTCAATTGCGATTTGCTCCCCTTTCCCGGAAGATGAGGAATCACCGCTCTTGTGACTTATAGCTAAATTCGTCCTGCCCGAATATACCGCATACAATATGCCTCCACCCGCATTAATCGCTTTGACTGCCTTTTTAATCTGGTCAAGAAGAGCTGTATCAACAAAAGCATGTTTCGTGACAGAGGGGTTGGCTTCATAAAAAAGAAGCTCCGGGATCCCTTCAGAAATCAGTAAAATCATTTTGGGCTGGCTGATGGTCTGAAGGGAGTATTTCAGGCTGGCGAGAAATTCGCAAAAATACTTTATTCGTTCTTTCTCTATTTTACCATCTCTTTCTTTTTTCTGCCAACGTGCCGATGCCTCCGTCGATTGCGTTATACTGGGATTCCTTGACCATGCCGTAGTCGTTGTATCCGGTAACATGTGTATCTTTTTAAGGAATTTTTTTAATTTCTTTTTGTCTGTCTCCGGGCCTCCGAGTAACTTGAGCCCACCAAATAACGAATTCTCCATTATGACATATTGAATCCCGGAAGAATCGCTCTCAATCAATTGTTTACAGATCTTCTTCGCCCGTCGAATCCCATAAACACTGTTAAACATGGTATCCACAACCAGGAAAATGAGACGATCTTGTAATTGTGCCGTTCTATCTCTTTTCTCTTTTATTTTCTTTGTTATTTCTTGTGAGTACTCAAACTGCATCAGGTTGAGATCCCTAATCTCCACCACTTTTCCATCGATAAAAAGACGGAGATCCTCTTTTTTTAAATCAAAGACGGGATTTCCCCGGGAATCATAAGCAAATAAGGGGATTAATAATCGGGTAACGGAAACTTCATGCTTAATGGCATCGTATTCCTGTTTTTGTTCCTGGGAGAATAAATGGATTGAAATACACAGGTTCAAAATCAAAAATAAGATTAACCATCCACTTCGATTGGTTATTTTTGCCTTCATTCTGATACCTCCTTTGAATGACCTTTATTGTGACATATTATAGCATATTTAATACCAGGGATAGCAGGATTTTGTGTATTATTTTTAGGACAATATAGAACTTAGTTCGCTTCGCTCACAACCCCCATTGACTCACTTGCCAGAATTCTCACCTTCATGATCTTACTGCTTAATGTCCAGGGCACAACATGTCGTGCCCTTACAACCTTCTCTTCTTACCTTCGGAAAGGCGAAATTTTTTTAACCAGGGAAGGCTTCAAATACAGGGTGATTTGAAAAGCCCAGGCAATAGTGTAGATGATAAAGCAAACCAGTGGCAGCTCGATTTTTGAAAATCCTTCTTCAAATAGCATGGTTATTGTAATAATAAACGCAATCATTGACACAAGCCCAAGAATAATTACGTTAAATGCCGTATAAATACGTGCCGTCAATGGATATTCAAGGGTGTTTGTAAACTTGTGGATAAGGAAACTGTGAACCACATAAATGACTCCACCACTTACAAGAAGACCCAATCCCACGTTGATGGAACCGCTTCTTTTCTCTAACAAATTGTAGAAAAGGATAGCCAGGGATACCAGCAGAACATGATACGCAAGAGTCTTGAAATAGTAAAGAACCACTTTCATGCCCAACCGGGAGTCTGGTGGGTCTCCATCACGATACGAACGCCATTTGATAAACATGTAAACAATCGGCGCAAGCGGAATAATGAAATACACATAAAAAACCAAAAAAGATAGACTTCCGACCAATGAACCCATCGTATTCATTTCTATTTCCTCCTTTTTTCTTAATATTTGCTATTTCATCAAAAGTATATCAGAAGAAGAATTTTTATACAAGGCCAGGTCCACGGGTGCGGCAAATTCCTTATAAAACTACTGCACCCGTGGAAATCCGAAATTCGAATATCGAAATCCGAAACAAATTCAAATGACCGAATTTCAAATGACCAAAACGAAAAGAACCCGAAAGCATCGTAACATGCTTCTTTTGTTTTGGATTTTGAACATTTGAATTTTGGATTTGTTTCGTATTTCGTGCTTCGTGCTTCGAATTTAGGGCGACTTTGATGTAGCCCCCGCCGGGGGACTTGCAGAGAGCAGGCGCTTGAGGTATAATATAAAATGATTTATTTACATATTTCCACTCAACAATGAATTTTAGCGGAAACGAATATAAACGAATTGCTATCATCAGACTATCGTCATTAGGCGATATTGTTCACACCATCCCTGCCTTTAATCTCCTGAGAAAACAATTTCCCCATGCCAAAATAAGCTGGTTTGCAGAACCAATAGGTGTTGAATTGTTAAAACTAGTGTCAGGAATCGATGAAATTATTGTTCTCAATTTAAAAACAAAGGGCCTCTTCAATAAAATCAAAGAAATCAAGAAGGTTCTTTCTCTATACAGGAAAACCTTTGACCTGGTAATTGATTTCCAGGGGCTGTTGAAATCAGCCATCCTGGCGCGGCTCCTAAAGGGGGAAGCCATTGGTTTTAATAAAGAAAATTTGAAGGAACCCCTGGCCCGGCATTTTTACCAGCGTCAGGCAAGCTTATTTGACGAAACCCGGCATGTCATATTAAAAAATATTCACATTATCCGGGACCTGCTCCCAGGAGGCGGTTCTGCTGTCCAGTATCCCCTGAAACCGGTGCCAATGAGTTCCAGGTTAAAAGACTTCCTGGAAAAAAACAAGCTGGAAAAAAATAACTACGTGATCATTAACGTGGGCGGCGGTTGGGAAAGCAAATTAATGAGCATAGAACAATATGTGAAGATTATTAATAGAATCAAAAAATACAATTACAATACAGTTATTTTATGGGGCAATGAAAAAGAAAAAGCTGTGGCTAAAGAAGTCTCCTGTCAAACTGGCACATTGATATCAACTTTTTTTGATTTTAGTGAACTTATACTTTTTATCCGTTATTCCCGTTTAATTGTCAGTGGGGACACACTGGGCCTGCATCTGGCAGATATGGTGGGGAAACCTTCGGTTGGGATTTTCGGTCCGACTTCTCCCTGGCGAAATGGCTCATTACTAAAAAAAAGCGTGCCTGTTTATGAAAAATTGCCCTGCAGTTTTTGTTATAAGAAAAAATGTGGTACAATAGACTGTACAAAGAAAATAAGCGCCGAAAAAGTCATCAACGCCATTGAGAAGGTTTATGAAGCATGAAAAACTTCATTGAGCTTATTATCAGATATCGTTCGTTTGTGGGTATCCTGTGTTTGATTGCAATTTTATATCTCTCAGAACCATCTCCCCAGTCGGTGGCAGTCGGTTTTTTCTTTATCATCGCCGGGATGTTTTTCCGGGCCTGGGCATCCGGTTATATCAATAAAGACAATGAGCTGGCCACCAACGGCCCCTTTTCCCTTACCCGCAATCCCCTCTATTTTGGGAATTTTGTACTGGGTCTGGGCATTGCTATTTCAGGAAACAATATTTATAGTTACACCATTTTCTTTGCCTTTTATCTCCTTTTCTTTCCTTTCTTAATGATCCTTGAACATAAACGATTGAAAAAAAAATTCGGAATGGCGTATACAGAGTGGTGCAGGAACTCCCACTCCTTTTTTCCAAAAATCAAACGGATAAAAGACCCGGATTTTAATATTTCCTTTTATATGAAAAACAGGGAATACCGGGTATTGTATTTTTCCCTGTTTGTTATTGCCATTTTAATATTAAAAGTCCTCAATATAATCCGCACCTATTGAAAAAGGGGTTACTCTCCATTCATTTTCTGCTTCTCTTCGAAATTTAAAAAGATACTATATGAATTTCCATCGATGGTTCGTTGAATATCAAATTCCATTTTTTCAAACACCCTCATCATCGGTCTGTTTTCGAAAAGGACCTCGGCAGTAAACCCATGAAGCCCATCGTTCTTTGCCAGGAGAACGAGATACTTCAAAATTTCAGTAGCAATTCCCTGGCCGTGGTAGTCTTCTCTCACCGTGAATGCTGCCTCCGCCGTATTGGTCGATGAATCTTTAATATATTGTCCCATTCCCAGGGCAATCTCTTTGCCCTCTTTTTCAATGGTAGCCAGGACCACCATCTTCTCCGAATAGTCGATAATCACAAATTCCTGCCTTAATTTATGGGGAACATCTGTTCGCGGTGACATAAACCGTCTTCTAAGACTTTGGTCTGATAATGAGTAGAATAGGTCTTTTATCAGGCCTTCATCATTGATGCGCACCGGTCTTAATAAAATATTCAAACCGGTTTTAGTGGTACGATAGGTTTCCAGGTATTCGGGGTATTCCCCTTTTTTACCGGGGATAAATGCCTGGTCTTTGTAGATAATATTGTATTTTCTGGCTTCTTCAACCAGCCAGGGCCGAAATTTAGGGTGGGTAATGGCAATGATATCCATGGCCCGCTCCCGGATGTTTTTCCCATGGATATAAGCAACCCCGTATTCGGTTACAATATAATGGACATCTCCACGATTCAAGGTAACGCCGGCGCCGGTATCCAGGAAAGGAACAATACGGGAAACGTCTCCATCCCTGGCCGTGGTTTGCAATACCAGGATGGTTTTCCCTCCGGGGGCCAGTACGGTTCCCCTCATAAAATCAGCACTGCCGCCTATTCCACTGTAAAAGGTATGACCGATAGATTCGGCAGAAGCCTGGCCGGTAAGGTCCACCTGTAAAGCGGAATTAATCGCTGTCATATTATTGATCCGTGAAATCATCAGGGGATCGTTGGTATAGTCCATGGGCTGAAATTCAAATAACGGGTTATCATCGATATACTTATAGGTTTCTTCCACCCCCATACAGAACGAAGCAACGGATTTGCCGTTATCCAGGTTTTTCCGGGAATTGTCAACAACTCCTTCTTTAACCAGTTCGACGAGGGAATCAGTAAGTAATTCCGTGTGAACCCCCAGGTGTTTTTTGTTTTTTAGGTGGTGGAGGATGGCATTGGGTACACTGCCGTATCCTAGTTGGATAGTATCCCCGTCATTGACAATCCGCGAAACGTGTTTGCCAATTTGCTGGGCAATTTCATCCGGCACTGTAGGGGAAAACTCCAGTATTTTTTCATCGTGATGAAGGATATAATCGATATTTTTTATATTGATGAAGGTATTGCCGTGAACCCGCGGCATATGCGTATTGGTCTGGGCAATAATGATCGATGCATTGGCAATAGCGGTTTTGGTGATATCGACGCTAATGCCCAGGCTGACGAATCCACTCCTGTCAGGCAAAGAGGTTTGAATAAGGGCGACATCGATAGGAATTCGTTTGCTATTTAATAACCCGGGAACTTGCGACAGGAAAATCGGTGTGTAATCAGCCAGCCCGGCATTGATAGAACTCCTGGTGTTGTTACCGATAAAAAAGGAATTATGACGAAAGTTGTATGTGTACTTAACGTCTGCATATGGAGCAAGCCCTAGAGTCCATATATGAAAAATCTCCGTATCGGCAAAGGCTTTGGGATTTGATTCCACATAGTTTATCAACGCTGATACCAGGTATTGGGGTTCTCCACAGGCCGTACTGATAAATATCCGATTGCCCCGGCGAATATTTTTAAAGATCACTTCTTCCGGGGCAAATTTTTCCGGGTATTTTTTTTTCCATCTTTTTATAGATGCCGGAAG
>WVZO01000606.1:13417-13797 GCA_011772425.1 Candidatus Aminicenantota bacterium | reverse complement strand
GATAAGAAGTTAAGAATGTGAGAAAGAAACAAAATGCAATCAATGGGGCAGGATGTAAAGAAGCAGGGTAAAATGACTGTCCGCATATGAAAAGTTTTTGGCCCACCTTTTTACAAAAAGGTGGGTGGTAAAAAAATATTATGGGAATAAATAATGAACAGGGATAAAACAAAATTCTTTATTCTTAACACCGAGTCTCTCTGGCAAGAGACTGAGAAATTAGAGAACATCCAGGTGACAGACCAGGGAATTTCTCTTGAAAGATCCAGTATCTACTCTTACGACGATACATTTGTACCCGGTTCCGTTGTACCCAAATCCTTTGATCGCGATGCGTGTGGTGTATTGTACATACTGGATGAGATAGAAAAACGTATATT
>WVZO01000606.1:0-13407 GCA_011772425.1 Candidatus Aminicenantota bacterium | reverse complement strand
TTAAAGAGCCGGTGTCCATTGCCGTAAGTGATACCAATATTTTCGTGGTTGACAAGGATATAGGCAGTCAAACCCTCTACTGTTTTGCCAGGGTGAACGCCCAAATCCGGTGGGAAAAAGAAGTTAGTGAAAATGTCAGGATTGCTGTTGACCCCCTGGGAAAAGAGAACTTATATGTACTGGATATCGAAAAGAAGAAGGTCTTCAAAGGAGATAGGGAATGGAAACTCTCTGAGCAGGAAATTACACTTAGGGATGAANNGGATGAAGAGGAAAATGAATATATCCTGGATAACCCAACGGATATTGCTTCGGACCGGGAAGGTAATTTCTACCTCTTGGAAGCCAAAGAGAGAAAGGTATTAAAATTCAGCCCGATTGGCCGACTCATGGAGACCATTGCTATTCCCTACAAAGAGGAAGCTCAATTTTTAATCCTGGCCGTGGAGAGCAGTGACAAAATCTTCCTGGGTTTTAAGAGTACCGGTCCGGAAGTCGAAGAATCCGGGAAGTCCTGGGGGATTGTTCAATTAAGTCGATTGACAAAATACGAAATCAGTGGGACCTATTTCACTAAAATCTTTGACAGCACGATCCCGGACTGTCGATGGCACCGGGTGATGCTGGATGCTGAGATTCCTGCCAATACACTGGTTATGCTCTTTTATCTTGCTTCCAATGAGGAAGAATTCCTTAAAACGGATGAGCATTTGCAGTCGATGTCAGGACCTTTGGTGAACCCGGAGGATGTGCTGCTAACCGGGGCCAACGGGCGGTATATACGCTTCAAAATTGAATTAATAAGCGATGAAAACAGTGCCAGCACTCCCCTGGTTAAGAGCCTTAAGGCTTATTTTCCCAGGATCTCCTATTTGCGGTACCTGCCTGACACCTTTCAGGAAAATGAAAAGAGCCGGGAGTTTTTGCAGCGTTTTCTTTCGCTGTTTGAGACTTTTATGTCCTGCAGTGAGGAGCAGATTTTTGATTTTACCCAATACCTGGACCCACAGGCTGTGCCGGAGGGGTTCATTCCCTGGCTTTCGTCGTGGTTGGCCATTGCCTATGATGAGAATTGGCCCTCGGACAAGAAGCGGTTGTTGATTCAAAAGGCCCCGGAACTCTACCGGAAGCGGGGCACTCGCCGTGTCCTCTCTGAAATCATTGAACTCTTTTGCGGAAAAACGCCCATTATTATTGAACCCTTTCAATTTAAATGTATAAAGAATCCGGAAATGAGAGAGGTGGTAGAAAAGCTGTACGGCCCCAGCCCCTATCGATTTACCGTATTGGTGGAACCCACCTGGGAAGACCCTGACAGCCCGGTGAAAAAAGCCAAAAAGGTTACCGCAGCAGAACGCAGTACCATGAAGCGTATCATTGACATTGAAAAGCCAGCCCATACCCAGGGATGCCTGCAGGTATTGGAACCCTGGTTTTACCTGGATATGCATACCTATCTCGGCATGAATACGGTACTGACGGAACCCCAGTTTGTTTTGGAGGAATCGTCGGTACTGGGTAGGGATACCGTGATTCAAGATAGAGAAAAAGCCGGACAGGTGGCCAGAGACTCCCGCATCGGTATTGGTCTTAAATTAACATAAAAAAGCGATAGTCAATCATGTCGGCCAACCAGGACAATGAAAATAGTTTTTACGAAAATACCCTAAATAAAAGCTTTTGCGGGGGTCCAGGGGGCGGTTTTCTCGAAAAGAGCCCCCTGGTCGCCGAAGGCAAAATAATTTCACTGATCGTGGTATTGGTCGTTTTTTGCAGCGGGGTCTTCGCCGCTTCCCCCTATGAAAAGAAAATCCGGGTTCTCACCGACAAGCTCACGCCTGAGCTTATTACCATCCGGCGAGATATCCACTGCCATCCGGAGCTCGGGCTTCAAGAAAAGCGGACTTCCGCACTTGTGGCCGAATATTTCCGTAAGCTGGGTCTCGAGGTTCGGACAGGGTTTGCCGTGACCGGTGTCCTGGGCATTCTCAAAGGCGGACGTCCGGGTCCTATCGTTGCCATGCGGGGCGACATGGACGCCCTGGCTATTACCGAGGAAACCGGTCTCCCCTATGCATCAAAAGAAAAAGCCGTGGTAGATGGCCGCGAAGTCGGCCTCATGCACGCCTGCGGCCACGACATCCATACTACCGTTCTCCTGGGCGTCGCAGCGGTACTTGCCGGCATCAGGGAAGACCTCCCGGGAACGGTGCTTTTCATCGCCCAACCTGGAGAGGAGTGCTGCTACGGCGCGAAAAGGATGATCCAGGACGGCGTCTTCCAGGATCATCAACCTGAAGCCTTTTTTGCCTATCATGTGGATGATACGCTCAAAGCCGGTTTTATCGGTTATACCCCGGGCTTCGCCTGTGCCAATGTCGACGGGTTTTCCCTGGTGATTAAATCCGAAGGCTGCCACGGCTCCAGCCCCAACCAATGCGTGGACCCGATCGTGGTGGGCGCCCAGGTAGTGATCGCACTTCAGGTCATGGTGGCCCGCGAGATCGACATCCAACACAACACGGTGGTCACTGTCGGCTATTTCCACTCGGGCACAGCGGAAAACATCATCCCCGAATCCGCAGAACTGCGGGCCACGGTCCGGAATTACGGCGACGATCAACGGCAGCTTCTCAAAGAGAAAATCACCCGCCTCATCACCAACATCTGCGAGGCAGCAGGCGCATCGTTCGAACTCAACTACGTATTCGGGTCGCCTTCCATGTACACGGACCCGGACCTGCTCCAGGAAGTCCTGGCCACCTCGGAGCGCATCCTGGGCAGCAAAGCCGCCCTTGTCCAAGAGAAGCCGGAGATGGGCGGCGAAGACTTCAGCTATTTCGGAAAACTCGCACCGGCCGTCATGCTGGATTTGGGCGTTGTACCGGGAGATAGGGAAAAAACGTCCGTCCACTCTCCTACTTTTGTTGCTGACGAAGCCAGTATCCCCATCGGCGTCAAACTCATGGCCAATATCATCGCAGATTATCAAACCAGACACGCGAAAAAAAAATAGGAACGAAACGAAGAAATAAAACAAAACCTCATGCCGGATGAAGATAAGGTTTCACCCATTGCCGTCCCGCGGAAGCCTCGCTCTTTTATCAGCGACTTATTGCACTTCTTTTTCAAAAAGAAAAAGAAGAAGAAAGAGGAAAAAGAGAATTTAAAAGAACAAGCTCCGCTGGTAGAAATCGATATTCACAAGCCCAAACCCCAAGAAGAGAAAGAACCGGTAACCTTGCGGCCAGTAAAGCTAGAAAAAAAAATTCCTGCAAAAGCCCGGCTTAAAAGGTCAAAAAGAAGGAAAGTTAAGAAACCGCCGGAACCCCGAATCGACAAAAAAGGGTTCCGGGTGCTGACGGATAAGCATGATTTATACCAGCTTTTCACAGAGAAAAAACCGGGCAAAGATAAAACCAATGAAGATGAAGACTTTGCCAGGATGTTCGAGAAGTACCAGGATGATAAACATCATCAACGGATGATGCAGCAAAAGATAACTGCAGCGGATAAAGCCAAAACAACGCCAAGGCCTGTTGGGGAGCACCTTAAAATATACCCGGGTCCGCAGCTGGAATTGGATCTGCACGGGTATACGGCAGACCGGGCAGGGGCAAAAACCGAAGCATTCCTCCGCAGCGCCCGTCAAAACGATATACTTACCGTCCGCATCATCGTGGGTAAAGGGCTGCATTCCGAAGGTAAAGCCGTGCTGCCGGATGTGGTTGAGAAAAAAATCATCGAACTCAAAGGAAAAAAATGGATTTTGACATTTAAATGGGAGAAAAAAGACAAACGCAAAAGCGGTGCCCTGATTGTCTACTTGATTCCTGATTAAGCCGCTACTTACTTCCTACTTCCTACTAGCCTTCGTACTCCATGAGATCCCGGGATATGCGCATCATGGTTAACCCATAGCCGCGGTCCAGGCGGGTTGTATGTTCATAAAGCTTGGAAATGAGAAGCGCATTAAAACGGACATTTTCTTTTGACAGCCACAACTCTTTATACTCTTTAAATATACTGCGGCGCACCTGACGGTGAATCCGTTTGATGATATCGGCTTTACTGGTATAGATATTGGCCCGCTCCCCATAGAATTTCACCATCTTTTCTTGTGCTTCCTCATCTATATTGTCCTGCTGTGCCCCCAGGGTTCCATCAGGTTTGGCAGCGACGATATGAGTGAGAAAATATTTCATATTATTTCCCCTTCCTGCCACCGTGGTCTTGATGTAGAGTTCATGAACTAGAGCAGCCTTAAACAGGGCGAATCCTGCTTCATCCTCTTTTAAGACAGTCGTCCTCCCCTGGGCTGCAGCTTCACGGGTATCGTCATTCAATTCTGATAAGTCCCCGTGGTACACTTTCATCAAAATCTCCCGGTTCGCAGCCCCCAATACAGATTCTCTAAAATAATCCGCACTGATATGGTATTTCTCTAATGCCGTCTCAAACGTTTTTACCATGTTGTTGATCACCTGCTGGACCGGCAGTTCCGGCTGCTGAGCCTCACTTTTTTTTGGACTTGATCCGGCAGAAGCAAGCGCTGCTGAAGTCTCATTCATTTCTTCATCAGCATAGGCGATTCTCATTTTCTGGGTAACCCTGAAATAAGCATCCAGTAGATACAGATAATTTCCCAGGATTATTCGGCTGCCATAATTGGAACCGATTTCTGCTTCGCACCGGCGCCGCAAATGAGACGGCAATACATCGCCCATTTCAAGCTCGATTCCCGGTTCAAAATCATGTTCCATCTCAGCCGGGGTATCCACCTCCTTCGACTCCAGCGGCTGGGCAGGGGCCATTGGGTCTTCTTCCAACTCATGATCCAAACCCAAATCCGGGCTTTTGAATTCCACACGAAAATCTTTATCGATTAGATATAGAAATTTCTCGTAGCGAAGGCTGTAACCACCAATGTTATTGGGTTGACATTTGGGTCTTAAATGTTCCGGGACCTCCTGGCCTTCCTGGAGTTCTTTTTTCTTCTCCTGGCTGGCGTCCAGGTCCGGGGCATTCCACCCATACACGGTTTGTATCTCTGTCTTCTTCTCTTCTTCCGCTGTAACGTCATAGGAATCATCTCCATCGTCTTCAGAGGTTATCAATTGGTGAACCGCTGTGGGGACTTCGAAATCATCCAACGGTTCATTATCACGCTGAATTTTGGTGTAATCCACGATAAGTGTGAGCTCTTCATTTGATATCTTGGACTTATCGATTGTATAGTAAACCCTGTCACCCGTGGTTACGCGAAGCAGCACATCTTCCAGGCCCCGCACCTCAAGAAACATTTCACCATCCTCGTCTTTATAGCGCCGTAAAATTTCACTTGCTGGAACTGAGGTCCCGATCGTATATTTCATCATATTCATACCACTACCCCTCAAAATTTCTGATTTTACATTCTAATATTTATGTTTGTTCATCGGTTAATTTTATAAAATTTAGAGGTAGAGTTCAAGGGGCTGGTGAAAGTATTATTATTTTTTGTGTTTTATTTTTCTGCAGGTGAAATACTGGAACGGGGCTGCAAAGGCTTTATCCAGAAGCCGTTTAGATTGGAGGAGTTGTCAAAAAAACTCAGGTCGATTCTGGATAATAGCACTTAATTCAAATGATTGCGGTATAAAAATTTCATGAATCGTTCATATTGACCGTCATCAATATTAAACATCCTCAATGTATCTTTATAGCTTCCCCTGGTTTTTTCCAACGCTTCAGACAGGACCATCTTTACCTGCTGCCGGTTTAAATCCCTGTTTAAAAAAGGTTCCTTGACCACTTCCCAAAAGGTTTTTCCCTTTTCAAAATCTTCCCGGATTTTTTCTTTCCACCCCGGCTCATGGACATGTGTATCCGTAAGTGGTTGGGTAAAGGACTTTTTATACCCGCTTCCATAAATAACTTCCTTTATTTTTTCCCCGGTAATCGGGCTTTCCAGGAGAATCCCGGCACGCTTCAGAACCGTGATTAATTCCCTCATATTTCCCGGCCAATCATAATTAAAAACCACTTCCCAGAAGCTTTCCCCTATCTCTTTACCCTTTAAATACTCTCGATTGGTGGTAATAAAGGCTTCTATGTCCTGCTTTCGCTTTCGCAGCGGTGGAATCTCTATCTCCAATACTTGTAATCGATAATACAAATCCTCGCGAAATTCCCTGTCTTCAATCGCTTTTTGTAAATCCCTGTTGCTGGCAGCCACAATCCTGACTTCCGCATCCCTCTCCCGGGTCTCACCCAGAACACGATATTTCTTTTTTTCTATAAAGCGCAATAACTTAGCCTGGAAAGAAACCGGGATTTCAGCTATTTCATCGATGAACAATGTCCCTTTATCCGCTTCCTGGACCAACCCGGTTTTATCCGCTTTAGCATCAGTAAACGCCCCCTTTTTATGTCCAAACATGGTACTCTCAAACAGGTTCTCATTGATACTGGTTATCTCTGCCACTACAAATTTTCCTTTTCTGCCGGAATAGCGATGAATCAGTTCCGCATAATGACTCTTGCCAACGCCGGTTTCACCAATCAATAAAAGCGGTTCTTCCTCTAACGAATATTTCAACACCATTTCCCTGATCTTTTTTATCTCGTCACTAACCCCGGTAATCCCCTTACTGTCCTCTTGCGCATCCATCACCCCTTCAATCATTTTTTCCAGTAATTCACCCATTACAGTGAACACTTCCAGGTCAGTCCCGGTAAAATATTCTTTTGTTCCACTGTCCACATAAAGAAAAAAACTCTTCCTGATGGGGATAATAATCAGGCTTTTTACATTCAGGTCTTTTGCCGATTCGGATAGTTGATTGCCAAACACAACAATCGGTACATTCTTTTTTTTAACCATATTGCCGGTGGCAATGATCTTCCTGGCAAAGCTTTTGGAAAAACCGGAACCCAGGAAAATTGATTTCCCTTCTATTTCTCTGCCTTTATGCCAGAGAATATCACCCTTCTTATCAAAAATCATTACCAGGGACACTTGCTTTTGCTTCAAGATATCCCATAATTGCGCTTTTACACTTTCAAACATTAACCTTGAAAAAGTGAAACCAGGTTGAGGTTAAGGCTGAGGTTGAGGGAAAAAATTCCCCTCTTCCTTCCTTAACCTTAACCTAAACCTCAACCTTACAGCCGGGCTCTCTTTAAGGTTTCGTTTCGACCTGGCTGGTTTCTGTGATTCCCATTTTTGCTTTTAATGCTTTTAAAGAATCGGCTGTTTTTGCTGATGGACCTTCCAGGGCCTTGTCGATTTCTTCGTCCACGGAACCACCTACAGCAGAAATATCACCGTAAGCTTCAGCCAGGGATTCTTCTTCGTTGACTTTGGTTTTCATTTTTTCCAGCATGGCTATGGTACCGGAAGAATCGACATTGCTCAGTTGTTGGTTGATTTTTCTCATGGATTGGGCGGTTTTGGCGCGAGCTCTCAGTGTTACCAGGTCGTTTTCATATTGGCGGATGGTTTGTTTGAGTTTTTCTACTTTCACCTGCAGTTTGTCGCCCATATCTTTTTGGGTGTTGTAATCCTGTTGAAATTGGAGAGACTTGGTTTCGGCTTCTTCTTTTTTGCCCAGTGCTTCGGTGGCCAGGCGTTCGGCTTCCCCGGCATCCAGTTCACCCCCTTGCATTTTTTGCAAGAGGAGCATGGCTTTTCGTTCGTACTCGGCAGCCTGTTTTTTATGATCTTCTGCATCTTTTTTCATACGAATCGCCAGGGCCTTGACCTGGGCGAGACTCTCCATGGCTGCCTGGCAGTCCTTTTTCAAATCACGAATGCCTTGCTCGGTCATTTTAATCGGGTCTTCCAATTTATCCACCAGGGCATGGGCTTCTGCCTGCCCTACTTTAAAAAGTCTTGAAAATACTCCCATTTTTTTCCTCCTTTGCTTTTTTTTAGGCCTTTCCTGCCCGGCTAAATCGGATCAATTCCGAACCATATTCAGCCAGGGCTAATTCTAACGAATTGATGGTGCCTTCCACTTCATTTAAATCCAGGTTCTCCAACTGCAGCGTGTCTCGGAAAAAAACCCGCTTACCATCCTCATCCAGGACAAATGCCCCATGCACCAGGGTACGGTTCATCTGCAGCAAACGGCAAAGTACCCCGGCATCCTCACTGTTCACTTCCATGATCAATTGCTCGAATACCAATATCGGGTCCTCACAGTCTATAACCAGGTTGATGATACCCCGGTCTTCATCCTGCACCATGTAGAGCTCTTCCTTCTCATCCTCATGGGTAATGTTCATCTCTAACTCTTGTAAATACTCTTTGACTCTTTGATAGTGATCTGACATATTTCCTCCTTATACACTTCTTATTTGCTTTAATAAAAATCCCACCTCCCGGAATGATAAATCCTGGGCAGGATAAGGTTATGTTCACTGTTTATTTTAACAGCGGATAAATCGGAAAACATGTCTTTGCCAAACGAGGTGAGACCCATCATGGCCTCCCGGTCTAAAAAGAATGTTTCCACTTTATCCAACGGTAATGTACGTAAATGTTCTTTCAAGTTAAGGTCCGGATTGTGAATGTTCCAGGCGATGACCCATCCCCATTCTCCCATGGTGGGAATATGGTTATGATAAGCAGCCGTAGGCAGGCCAACGGCTTTCATGGTTTTATAGATGGTCAGGAAGGCCTCCCGGGAAAACATCGGACTGGCCGCTTGTGTAACCACGACACCGCCATGACTTAAACTGCCCCGGGCCATCAGATAAAACTCCTTGCTGTACAACCTTGCCAGGTCGGCTGTCTTGGGATCGGGAAGATCAATGATAATGACATCATAGAGGTTTTTGTTTTCCAGTAAAAACCCATACCCATCTTGATTGATAATTTTTACCTTTTTATCCCACAATGATTGGTTGTTTAGTGTTATCAGTATGGAGTGGTGTTTTCCCAATCGTGTCATGGCCGGGTCCAAATCCACCAGGGTGATGGTTTTGACTTCCGGGTATTTCAAAATCTCCCGCACCGCTAATCCATCGCCACCGCCCAGCACCAGGATTTCCCGCGTTTGAGTCGCCAATTGCATGGCCGGATGAACCAGTGGTTCGTGGTAGAGTTTCTCGTCATAACTGCTGAATTGTTCACTGCCGTTGAGATAGAGCCAGTAGTGATTCTTCCACTGGGTCATAACAATCCGTTGGTAAGGCGTTTGTTCCTGGTAAATGACTTTGTCTTTGTATTTCTGCTGTTCTCCGAACAGCACCAGGGGTTCTGCATACGTGAAAAGGGCAATAAAGAAAAACACGGTAAAAACAAATAAAATGTGGATGTAGGATTTGGTTTTCAGTCGTTTAGCACAAATGAAATAAAGGACGGCAGCTACCAGGAAATTGATAAATCCCAGGCAAATGGGGGTATAGGTCAGGCCAAGGTGAGGAAGGGCAAAAAAGGCAAAAATCAATCCTCCCAGCAAAGCACCGTAATAATCCAGTTCCATTACCGAGCTGATGTTGATCCTCAATTCTGCAAATGTCTCGTTAAGACGGGTTACCATGGGAATCTCCATGCCGATCAGGAAACCAATAACTGCTGCCACCGGGTAAATCACCACGCTGATGGGATCAACATAAGCAAATAAGAGATAAGTGACGGTAGCACTGGATGCGGTGATAATGGAGAGAAGGATTTCTACAACGATAAAGGTTTCAAGGAGTTTGTTCCGGATAAATTTGCTCACCCGGCTGCCCAGCCCCATGGCAAAGAGCATGAGGGAGACGGTTAACGACCACTGCAGCACAGCATCCCCCAGCATGTAAGTGGCCAGGGTGGACATGATGTATTCCGCCACAATGCCCGACAGCCCGGTGGCAAATACCGCTGCTTTCAGTATCCACGCCTGGGTCCTTCGCAATGGGGTGGACAGTATTACCTGGTTCATTTTACATCCAACAATTTACATAAATTATATTAACTTACGTACTTACGTTTATCTCAGGCAGCCCAACCGATCAAGAAGGATGCCCCCACATAAGCGATGGCTTCAATAGCAGCCGCACCTACATTGGGACGCTCCTGGTGGACCAGTTCGTCGGTAATTTTTTCACCGGGTAAAAGCAAATGGTCCACAAAAAACCGGATAACAGGCAGCAAGATAAAACCATATACCAGGGTTATTCCCAATTCGCTTAAATTGGCCTGCCAGCTTTCAAACGAGCCTTCTATGGCAAAACGAATAATATTGCCAATGGCTACCAGGACCCCGGCAACCGCCACACTTACGGCAACGTTATCCCGTTCGATTTCTTTATGGATATCAAAGGGTGTGATCACATTGTAGATGGTACCGGCGATCACCAACACCACCTGGCCGATAGCCCAGAAAATCAACGCGGTAAGCAAGTCACCTTCACCGGACATGGCCCCATATAAAATCAAACCATTGGCAATATGATGGGCACCTTCAATGATACCTGCCCCCGGGTTTTCATCTTCGATAATCTCCTTTTGCATGGAAAAGGTCCTAAAGATGATTTTATCTTGCAGGAAGGCCGACAGGTTCAGCAAAACAACAGAGATGAGGCCAAAATAAACCACATCAAACACCTCGTCCAGCCAATAGCCTTCCGGACCGGTTAGAATACCGCCGACAGCCAGTATCAAACCCAAATAATAACCACTTACAGCATATCCCAGGGCAAAGTTATCTTTTTTAAGGAGTTCCTCGCGAAGACGAAACTTCCGGTGGAGAACATCGTAGATAATTTTTCCCACGAAGAGAATGACCGCACTGCACACTAAAAGAATAACACCCGTAATAACATTGTCTATAGTCATGTATTACCCCCTGTACTTATTTTCCATATCCACCGCTGCGACTGCGGTAGCCGCGGCTGCTGCTGCGATAGGTCCGATTTTTAACTCGCTGGGCAAAACTTGCTTTCTTAGCCTGGGCATAGGCTTTTTGCCGCTGGAAAAAATTGGCATGGGTTTGCTTGGTGGCCGTACCATTGGTGCCGTAGCGGTTCCCCGGACCATAGTAAGGCCGGCCTGCCGTGTGAGTGGTGTGATAGGTATCGTAAGTGGTACGGTATATAGGACGGTTAAACGTATGACTGAATATGCTGCTGAAAAACGCATACTTCCCGTAAAACGCCCAAAAACTGTTACCGCTGCTGTCCGTGCGCCAATGACCGTAGGTGGGATTGCCCACGTAACGGTATCCAGCCGGGGACGGCGTCGTATCCACCTTGCCATCCTTGGATTTAGCCAACAGCGTCATCCCCAGGTAACCGTAATACTTTTGATACTCCCGCTTGCCTACCCGGTACCAATCTGTCGTGTAGTTCCGATAGACGTACTCATCGCTCTCTTTCTTTTTCTCAGCATAAACAATCTTATAGCTATGATAATAAGAAGGAGAAAAATAACCTTCCGTCTTCATATCGGCCAGGATAATGGAGTATTCGTCATATACCTCCAGTCCTGACTTCAGCTTATCCAGGGGAGAGCTTCTGCCGCAAGATAAAGACAGAAAAACAATCGCAATGGTTATGACTATACTTAGTCGTTTCATGGTTTACCTCCTGGTAAAATATTTGAAATTTGCCACGCTTCGATGTACTTACCAACCGCGGCTTCAAAGGAAGTTTCACTCCACTGTTCGATCGTCAGGAGTTCTTCTTCCTCCTCATCCACAAATTCCCAAAAAATGAAGGGTTCCTTCTCGTCTTCGCCGTCCAGTAGATATTCACCCGGTCCTGATTCCTCCAGGTAAAAAGTCTTGCCGTTGTAGACAATCTCCTCGGGCGGGTCTTCATACTCCATGATATGAGAACGAACGTCACCGTCGATTGCCCCGATGGGAAACTTTTTAGTGACGGTAATGTATTCCTCGTCATTTTCTTCATAGGAAAGCTGAAGGGATTTTCCACCGGAGGAAATCTTCCATTCCAGGGCGGTCCTCCCATCATCGAAATACACGGTTGCCCGGGATACCACTTCCCAGGTCTGCATATCGTAATCGAAGAGATAGCCCGCTTTTAAATCGGGAATTCCAAGGTCGGTAATATGATCTACCTCGGAATCGTCTTTCTTTTTTTTGCCAAAATCGAATAAACCCATTTTATCACCTCAAACGTTATAAGTGCTTGTCACTGTCGCGGCACTGTCGCGTGTCATGCTTCACTCTTCTCTTTAAATTCCCGCAGGGAACTCAGGAAGATACCGATCCCACCTACCAGCAGCACCAGTATCACCAGCAAAGAAAATGCAGACATGCGCTGCATGCGAAATTGCAGGTTTGAGATCACACCGAAAATCAGTGCTCCCAGGGACCCTACTGCCAATATCCAGCCCACAATATTTTTGGCATTGTAGAAGATGAAACCGATCCCGAAAATGAAAGGGATAAGAATCATGCCGCTGGTTACGCCAAGACCGCCAACATTATAAAAGGCGTATCCCCAGTGAAAATTTGAGTGAACTTTTATGGCCTCCAGCAGCAAATAGCCGCCGGTAATCATCATAAATAGTCCGATAAAGAAAGTGATAGTACCGCCTCTGCTGCCTCCTGCTCCTCTCATCATATGCCTCCTTACCGTTAAATTTTTTTCTTTCCTGTCTCCGCGATGATGATTAACCGGTCGTCTTCTTTGACCAGGTAATCCACCGGGGGGTTCGTGGTTAATTGCTGGTCTTCATGTTGAATCCCAACCAGGGTTGCATCGTATCGTTCTTTTACACTGTTCAATACTTCCAGGTAGGGTTTCCCGGCCAGGTCCGGCGGCACGTCTCGTTTAACCAATTCGTGACCGTATTGGGAACTTAAGATATCTGAAACAATTTTAGACAGGCCGTGATCTTTGGCAGAGCTGGAAATCATCATGGACACCAATTCGTTTCCCACGATTATTTCGTTGATGTTTGCGTGTTTGCAGTGACTGACGTTTGCCACTTCCACCAGCTCGGCAATGGTATAGATTCCGGGATTCAGGCTTTCAATGGTCAGGCCCGCCAGTACCACCTTGGCGTCCCGGGACGTCGGGTCCAGACTCTCATCACCCAGGATAATTGCTGTCTGAGCGTCTTTAATATTGGCTCGTTTCAATGTCTCATCGTTCACCTGTCCGCGAATAAAACCCACTAAATCATCATCCAACGGTTTATGTTCAACCCGGTCTGAAATAATCACCACCGGTGTATTTTTAGTCCGTTCATCCACCCGCAGTTCATTAATAATCTCACGGGTGCGCTCACTCCATTCACAGATTATGTAATGATTGGTATAATCATATTCTTTCATACCTCGATCCTCTTTTAGTCTTCGATCTACAAAATAGCTTGAAATTGAAGCGGTAAACACTCCCAGGGTACCTATCCCGAAAATCATCAGGAATGCCCCTATAACTCGCCCCACCGGCGAAACCGGGGCA
>WVZO01000499.1:1993-8090 GCA_011772425.1 Candidatus Aminicenantota bacterium | reverse complement strand
CCGCTGCCGCCGGCATGGTAAATGGTAACGCTGCAGATGTTACCGTTCTCCGGCATGGTAAAAGGCATGGCCCGACGGTTGGCACTGGTGGACGTACTTCCGAATACCGTGGTGTAGCCGACCGTTTCCGTGCAGGTCCCCACTTCCGAGAAGTTAGCGGTTACGGTTTTGTCGGAGTCCATGGTGATGCAGCCCGGGTTAGCCGTACCGCTAAAATCACCGCTCCAATTGTCAAACTGCCAACCGGAATCAGGTGTGGCGGTCATGCATACCTCGGTACCTTCAGGATACGTCCCGCCAGGAGGATTAAGGGCCACGCTGCCCTGCCCCACGATGTTCACGGTCAACGTATAATTGGGCACGGGTAATTGAGAGAATGTAGCTGTGACGTTTTTGTTGGAGCCCATGGTAATGGTGGTGGGGTTCTGGGTACCACTCAAATCACCACTCCAACCGTCAAACTCCCAACCCGTATCAGGTACGGCGGTCAGGGTAACCACTGTGCCTTCACAATACGTGCCGCCGGAGGGATTCAATGTGATGCTTCCATTGCCCACGGTGTTGGTAGTTNNTATATTGCGTACATGCTCCACTGATATTGGCGGTATAATCTTCTACTTCACCATAGGTGAAGGTGCCGCATATCGGCGGATAGGTGCTGTAACTCATGGACACACGCATCCGCGTGTTACCAAGGGGCGCAGAACCGGGTACGGTAAAGCTGCCGGTTACCGTAGAACTACCGGAACCGGCAAACACTTCTTCGCCGGCATCCTCAAAATCATGGTCGCCATTGTAGTCAATCCAGATTTTCCACCATTCGGTATAGGAACTGCCGGGGAAACCGGGAGTTAAGGAAACACTAACCGAATCTCCCTGGGTTAAGTTAGCGGACAGGTAAGTGAAATCACTGTAGGGAGAGGCACCTGAGGAATTGGTCAAATCACCCACGGTTACACCGGCAATATATTCATAACTCTGGTTGCCTGCCGATGAATCGCAGTAGGGTATGGCGGCCACATCGATGTAATCGACTTTGGTTTCGCTGTCGCTGCCGGCTGCATTGGTGGCGGTTAAGGTTACGTCAAACGTACCCACTGAATTATAGGTAACCGTCGGGTTTTGCGCCGTGCTGCTGGAAGGTGTACCACCTTCAAAGGTCCAGGACCAGGAGGTGGGACCGTTGGTTGACGTATCGGTAAAGGTGACACTATCACCCACGGAAATACTGGTGGAGCTGGCGGTAAAATTTGCCACCGGCGGCTGCGGGGCCGTAACCGTTATATAATCGACTTTGGTTTCGGTATCGCTGCCGGCTGAATTGGTGGCGGTTAAGGTCACGTTAAACGTTCCCGCTGTATTATAGGTAACCGTTGGATTTTGGGAGGTGCTGCTGGAGGGCGTACCTCCTTCAAAGGTCCATGACCAGGACGTGGGGTTGTTGGTAGAAAGATCGGTAAAGTTTACACTTCCACCTGCCGGGACAGTCTGGGTATCGGAAGTGAAATCAGCTACCGGCGGATCAGGTGTTGTCGGGCTTGGGCCCTCCGGGGTGCCCGGGGTACGGAGCTGCACCGACGCGTCACCAAAACAGGTCCAGGTGTCGGCCATATCCGCTCCGCCGCTGCCGTTGATGTCGATCATCTTGAACATGCCATTGGCAAATACACCACCAAAGGTCCGTTTTGGCCCGGATGTCGAGACTAAGAGGTCAGCCATCTCATCCTGGGCGTCCATGGGTGGGCTCCATGACTGGTTAATAGTGGAACCGCAGTGGACAACCGCACCGGTAGGATTACCGTTATTGGTGGCCCGCAGCCAGGATTCGCAGAAACAGGTAATACTCTTGAAATTACCTATCACACAGGCTACAGAGAAAACAGCCGGTAATTCCCACTCATTCACCAGGGCATTGACATTAGATACCGAAAACGTCCAACCACAGGTCCAGGCCGTATTGCTGCCATGTCCGCAGTACCACATGGTACCGGCACCGTTGTTGATCAGGTTGGACAGGTTCGATGAACTGCCTCCGTCCTGGTAGTTCTTATGGGTGGTATAACCATATCCCGATAAATCGGAAAGAATATAATCCATGTGGGTTGCGTCGTACTCGCCATTATGACCCGGTCCTTCGTTCGATGCCATGCCGATGGCATGCCGGAAAAATTGGGCGGAAGAGAGCACATCCCGTTCATAATGGACGGTCCGGTCCACCTGGGTGGTGACATGAGCCGCAGTTTCGGCGGAAAAACGACCCACAAAAATATCCAAGTAATGGTCGCCGCCCACAATATACCCGTAATTGTTATCCGAATCACCGGCCGAGGTGCTGGAAGTAGGTACCTGGGCATGGTCACCCACGATCAGTAAGAACGTCAAACCATTGCTGTTGTAGTAGTTGGCAACATAGGTCTTTAACGCAGAGGAGCTGCCAATAGTGGAATAGTCCACCAGGTCTACGTCATAACCAATGCTTTCCTTCCAGGAAACAAAATCCGCCATTTCATCCATAAAGCTGTTGTAACAAACAATCAGGTAGTTACCGATATCATCTGGCAGCGGGGTGTACTCCTGAGGGGAATAGTTGAGAAAATGGCTGGTGTAAACATTAGCAAACGTGGGGTCCACGCTTCGAAGCGTTTCACGGCGGTTAAAGATATTTTCACCCCGTTGTCCCGTGGAGGAAATCCTGACGGTTACCTGGCTGTACACCCGTAATACTCTGGTTACCGGGTTGTACTGGAAAGGATTGGCTATAACGGCCTGTCCCCTGAAGTCGCGGAGGATATAAGGATCACCCAGTTCTGCTAAATTCCCGGGATAAAAGTCATTGATATCATACTCCCGGCCATATTCATAGGGAACACTGGCAGGATCAACCGTTCGCAGCAAATTGCCTTTGGAGGGTGCAATGTTGATGTTTTTGATTTCGGAAAATTGTGAATCAATGACTTCTACTCGCATTTTAACGTCATCAGGGATAATCACTGCTGCCGCTAACTTTAACAACTCCGGGGCACCTTTGACCAGGAATCTGCCTGTTTCGTCAGCCGTCAATACCTGGGCATTACCCTGCGGTGTCTTCACTTTTTTGAAATCATAGGAATTGATTTCAAACGTCAACACCGTTTCCTCGATCGTTGAAGATACAAGGGTGGCGCCATTGAAGTCAGAACCCTTGTCCTTCTTCGCAAACGTTGTGGTTATGCTTACCAACAGTAAGCATAACATCATACACATGAACTTCTTCATTTTTTAAATACCTCCTTGTATGGATTTAAATATTAATTACTTTATACTCATGGTTATAGATATTGAATAGGGAGTGATAAATCCACCTGGATGAGTTATATTTTGCAGAGCTGTTGATGTATCCCCGTGTGATGCTGGTTGAGTCACCGAACTCCGTATGCATGTACGTTGCATCCATATTCATGAGCGTTTTGGTTCTTTTGCTGCTTATGAAACAGAAAGGGCGCGGGTTAGAACATAATAGTAGTTTAGAGTAACGAATTTGTCAATCCAACTAAAGTCTTAAATATGGTAGGAAAATAAAATAAAATTTTGTACAACTAAAGTATGACATTTTACATTTTGGTTGTACTAGGAGAAATAGTAGGAAGTAGGAAGTAGGAAGTAGGAAGTATTTAGCTAAAAATAATTGACTTTTGGATGGTTCTATGGTAATTCTTCTCTTGATATGTTTCAGGTAATTATTTTTGCAGGTATCGGTGGCCAGGGGGTTTTATCTATGGGAACAATTCTTGCTCATGCGGCGATAAGGGAAGGAAAAGAAGTCATTTTCAGGCCTGTTTATGCCGGGAAGATGAGAGGGGGAAGGTCCAACTGTATTGTAAGTATAAGTGACCTACCTATTGCATCCCCCATAGTAGATCAATATGATGCGGTAATCGCGCTTACTCTGCCATCCCTTAAGAAATTTGAGTTCACGGTGAAGCAAGGTGGAATCCTGATATGGGAAAGTACCACTATCAAAGAACCGCCAACCCGGACTGATATTCGTGTTTATGCTGTTCCGGCTTATATGAAAGCCGCTGCTGTACTAAAAAATACAAAAGTTACCAATATGATTATGTTAGGGGCATTGGTAAAGATCAATCCGCTGGTAAACAAAGAATCTTTAATGGCGGCGTTGAAAGAGACTCTTCCTGGCAGGCATCATGATTTGATACCTTTAAATGAAAAGGCAATTGAGTTAGGAATGAATCTGGTTTAACCCGGTTTTTGCTTCCTCAACCTTTTTTCCTGGTGGCGGACCATTTCCTGCTGCCCCGTCCACCCATTTCCACCTCACCTTTCATGGTATCTCCATCCACAGTGCCTTTATAAGTCATGGTAAATGTCCCCCTGGGAGTCTCACGGGTAATGGTCCATTCAATCTTGTTATCCTTTACAGTACCTTTGCCCTCGATGGTAGTGCCCTGCCTTCCTGTCATGATTACCTTGAGATTTTCTCCATCCTGGACAAACTCAACGTCCCGGGTTCGTTCACCCCGGGGAGATTCGATGGTCATCTGCCATTTACCGGAAACATTGACCTTACCTGCATCTAAACGTTGAAACATGAACAACACGGTTAAGGTTAAAAAAAACACGAGACTCTTTTTCATCAAAATCCTCCTATCATCTAGTCACAATTTTAAGAAGATAAAACAATTCAGCCCTTTTTTTCTTGCAAAATTGATTTTTTTTGCCTGTGCACATTTACTCTTGACTTTCTCGATAAAATAACTTAGAATTCTCCTCCTATTGGAAAACAAAAAAAAAGAGTATATAAGGAGCTGACATGAAAAAGATATTTTTGATGCTCGTTTTGGGAGCATTCCTGTTTGCAGGGTTGGTTTATGGCGGAAAATATGGTGAAGTTGTACCGTTTATGGATAAAATGGTCAAAGGCCTTGAGAAATTCGTCAATGACCTGGAAAAAGCCGGCAGCGCCGCCGCGGTTGCCGCTGCCCTGGATGGCTATTCCGACTTTATGATTAAAATCGGTCCTAAATTGAAGGAACTGTCCAAAAAATACCCGGAACTGGATAAAGAAGAAAATACCCCGGAAGAACTGAAACCCTTTAAGGAACAAATGGACAAGCTGACCATAAAAATGGCCGGTCTTTATGCTAAAATCAATCAATATATGAAAGATCCCGTTGTTGAAAAAGCCTTTAAACGCTGGAACGAGGTGATGAAAACATTTGATGACGAATCCGAAAATGAGGATGATAAGGAAGAGCACTAGCGCAAGGTTTTTCCCGCTTATCCCCAAACCGGACAAGCCGGACCCAAAAAGAACATGGCTTGTCCGGGAAATTCCAAATTCCAAATTCCAAACGAAGAGGTGTCCTTCGGACATATTTTAAACGCCTTCGGCGAGGAGCAAACAGCGACGTTTTTAAGTTTTAAAAAGTTGAGAAAAAAATTTGACCTGTAAATGCTCAATATTAAACTGTTTCGACGATAGTATTATCTCTCCAACTTCTTACTTCCTACTTCCTACTTCCTACTTCCTACTGACTTTCTTCTCTTCTCTCTTACCTACTGCCCACTGAAAACGCTTTCCCCTTTTTTCTGTCCCATTTTTACTACTAAAAAAAGTAATAAATTAAGGCACCGGTCCCCTTTACGGTTGCGATTCAGCCGGAGGTTTATTATTCTCAACGAAAATACCAATATAGCCCTCCTGATTGGTATGATATGAAGGGTGAAACGTATTACGACACGGTAGGATTTATCGAGTTGCCGATATTGTTAAAGTATAAGGTGAAGTTAAGGGGTGATTTCAAGCCTGTTTTTTTTGGTGGAGGGTATGCGTCTTTCCGGCTGAGCCGGGGAGAGGTCAAGGACTGGCCTTACAGCTTTTTTCTGAGTCGGCGGTTGTACGCAAATGTGGATGGAGGACTTGTGGTGGGCGCGGGATTCAAATACATCGAAGGAAAGGTAGGATATCATCTTGATCTTCGCTATAATTTCGGTTTAGTTGATGTTCAGGAGGTTACCCCTTACTTAATCGAGATTTTAGTTCCTCCCGAATATAGCAAAAACCGTTCCCTGACTTTAATGGTAGGAATCAGTTTTT
>WVZO01000499.1:0-1973 GCA_011772425.1 Candidatus Aminicenantota bacterium | reverse complement strand
GAGAATGGTGCCAGCGTTTAAATCAGAAACGATAAAGCCCTCCGCTGGCCCGGTGTGATTTAACCATTTCCCTTGCCTTCTCAGTGTACTTATTTTCCTCCAGCGATTCCAAAAGACCAGGCAAGTTCCATTCTAAAAAACTCAATGCAGAGGTAAGTCCATCATGAAAACAGCGGGTTTCCTCGCTGCCCAAATCACTCGAGGCCAGCTTGTCGGCGGTAAGAAAAACCTTGTCTAAATGCGAGCCGTTGACCATGGTATAGGCAAAGGCGATCCCCTTTATTGAATAAAGAGTATTGAAAAAAACGGGACAATCCTGCGCTTTTTTAAGGGCTGAACAAAGAGAATAAGCCTGGAAATAAATCCCCCTTCCGTATCCATGGGAGATCATTTGAGTTTCCGCCTCGCTGAAATGAGCGAAAAAAGCCGACAGGCTCTTTTGGTCCGGGATAGGCGGGATATTAATCCCGATGATGTGTGATCTCAAGGGTTGTTGGCCGGCAATATAAATAACGCCTATGTGCGGTATGGCGGTATGGCGGTATGGTGCCAGGTAATTTATTTATTTAGGCCTCCGCCGCAGGCGTTTATTTGTCCAAAGGACGCCTTCCCATTCCCGCATTATTCCAATACCCCATCACCCCAATCAATTGGGATTTGGGATTTGGAATTTGCCCATAGGGCTGGTGCATAAAATACCTGACCCCCATTTCACCCATTTCACCCCCATTTCCCTTTTCTCCCAAATTGCATGTTTTTTCCCATCGATGGCAAAATTCATCAAATTCATGAATTTTTTTGAAACGATGGATAAATTAATCCTGAATTTATGAATTTTTTTGAGACGATGGCAAAATTTATGCAAAATTGCATAAAATTTGCCATCGGAAGGATTTTTTTCTCCATTGATGTGATTATTTTTGCGTCGACGCCAATTTTTTAGCATTGATGGAATTTTTTTTGCAATGGAAGGATTTAAACGGCATGGCTGCGAATATTTTCCTACAGCCAGGATTTGAGTTGCATGAGAGAGGGTATTTTGGCAGCCTTTGGAATTAAAAGCCACATGGAGCCCTGAGAAGCCTTCAGAGAGGAGCGCAAATGAGTGAAAAATGAAAAATGATTGGCAACATTCGCACACTCGCAGGCACCGTCCCCGTTTTGCCTCCGTTTTGCGTCCCCGTTTTTAAGTGTGACAGATACTGTTTGGGTGGTATGGGGTCAGGTATTTTATCACTCATTAACCAGTCTTTTTTACTCAACCAACGGGCAAAAAAAGTCGCCAGGCAAAAACTCTCGTATTAACGCACTGTAAGCGCTTAAAATCGTTAATATATAACAAGCGAAGTTGATACTATATCCGCCTCGAGTATATACTATATTCATGCTTCATAAGGGTATTTCCCATCGGTATCATTCTCTTTCTTCTCTTCTTCTCTTCTTCTCTTCCCAATCCGTAATTCACCACCAAAAAAAAATATTTTTTTCAAGACGCTCATCATTAGTATCTATTTGGATATAGAAAGTGCCTAAAACTACCCCCTAAAGTTTTCGTCAATGAACTCATTGAGAATATTTAACGGTATGTAAAAAATCTTGGCTTTTTTGTAAAAAAAGATAGAAAAATCCTCGTTTGTGGCTTTAAAAGATGGTATAATAAGGTTTACAAAGAATAATAAAACCAACAAACGAGGAGAATTAATTATGCCACAAGGTCTTTTACCTTTCAAGTATGAAGAAGAAAAAAAAGAAAAAAATTTAACGGGATTATGTGGGTTACTGTTATATTTGGAGCTATTCAAAGTTCTGAGAATGGATGTAATCATCGGCCGTCATCTTAAGATTAAAGAGGATAAGCAGGGTTGGACAGATGAGCAGGTGATATTTGCGCTTCTGCTATTAAATCTTGCCGGGGGGGAGAGTGTATCGGATATTGAGTATTTAGAGAGAGATGAGGGATTCTGTCGGATATT